>NZ_CP015029.1:915558-1220745 GCF_011455495.1 Frederiksenia canicola | reverse complement strand
TGCACAGAATAAGCCCGCCGCCCCTGCACCAATAATCACCACATCATACTGTTTCATTTCGTCTTTCCTTTTTGCTAAAATCCGCACGTTTTGGCTATTTTACCCCGATTCTACCCTAATGATGAACGCACTCACGATCAACCTGTTCTATATTTTTGCGATTGGTATCAATATTGTACTGCTTCGCTATTTCAGCCTACAGCTTGACCCACTGAATAATAATGCGGTGCGATTTTTATCTGGAGCTGTGGTACTTTTAATTTGGGTGCTCATTCGCTACCGCCAAAGTTTGATTAACTTGATAAAAGCACCAAAATTATTTGCTACCGCTTTATTCGTTGGCGTGATGATGTGCGGCAATATGTATTTTTATTTGAAGGGCGTAGCTGCCACAAACGCGGTTACCGCTTCCATATTTGGTGTCATCGCAATGCCCTTTGGCGTATTGATTGCAGCCCTTTTCTTTCAAGACGAACGCCAAAAAACACGCAGTAAAACCTTTTGGATAGGCTGTATTCTAACGGTTCTCGGTTGCTTAGGTTTTATTTGGTATGGCAAACGCCTCGAAATTGGCGGTGCCTTTGTGATGGGGGCATTTTTCTTACTGCTTTCAATCGTGATCCGCAATATTCAAAATTTGGTGGTGAAATTCACTAACAACAAACTCAATGTGATTACCCTAAGTTGCATCACCTCTTTCAGCACAGCGATTATCAGTTTGCTAATGAGTGTTCAAACCGACAAAATCAGTGAAATTCAGCACATTTCACACAGTTTTCTGCTCAGTTTAATCCTGTTCGGCGTATATGCAATTGGCGTAGGAATGATTTTAGCCTTCCACATTATCCAAAAACAGGGCATCATTACCTTTCAGATTTTAGAGCTACTACTGCCAATCTCCACCGCAATCATCGCCTATCTTTTTCTTGGCGAAACCCTTTCTATTCCACAGCTACTTTTTGCTGCTATGGTAATTTTCGGGGCAAGTGTGGCGTTGGGGATTGTAAAACAGAAAAGATAAATTCTGCCCCCGCTTGCGGGGGAAGTGGTTGAGCGAAGCGAAACCGAAGGGGGCTTTCGCAAATTTATGCTTAAAATTAACCGCTTGTTTTGCCCCCTACCCCGCCTTTCGGCGGTACTTCCCCCGCAAGCGGGGGCAGATTTATTTACAAAAGGAACTCAAATGGCCGATCTCAATCATCAAATCAGTCAAATTATCGCAGCGGAACTTGCGGTGCGAT
Organism: Frederiksenia canicola; assembly: GCF_011455495.1. Lineage (NCBI taxonomy): Bacteria > Pseudomonadati > Pseudomonadota > Gammaproteobacteria > Pasteurellales > Pasteurellaceae > Frederiksenia > Frederiksenia canicola. The sequence continues at coordinate 1,219,504 of NZ_CP015029.1, read as the reverse complement.
CTGAACAAATTTTTGCAGCGATGACGCTGTTAGACGAAGGCAATACCATTCCATTTATCGCTCGTTATCGTAAAGAAGTCACTGGCGGGTTGGACGATACCCAACTTCGCCATTTTGAAACTCGTTTGATTTACTTGCGAGAACTGAACGACCGCCGTCAAACCATTCTCAAGTCCATTGAAGAACAGGGAAAATTGACCGATGAACTTCGCACTAAAATTGAGCAAGTTGAGAGTAAAACAGAATTAGAAGATCTCTATTTGCCTTATAAACCGAAACGTCGTACTCGTGGACAGATTGCGATTGAAGCAGGGCTTGAACCTTTGGCAGAGAGCCTTTGGAACGAGCCAAGCCAAACGCCTGAAGTAGTGGCTGAAGCCTATGTCAATGCGGAAAAAGGCGTGACAGATGTGAAATCGGCGTTAGACGGGGCGAGATATATTTTAATGGAACGTTTTTCCGAAGATGCCGAGCTACTTGCAAAATTACGCCAATATCTGACCGCTTACGCGACCTTGGAATCAAAGGTCATTGAAGGTAAGGAAGAAGAGGGCGAGAAATTCAGAGATTATTTTTCACATAGTGAGCCATTTAAAAATGTGCCGTCTCACCGAGCTTTGGCGATGTTCCGAGGACGTAATGAAGGGATTTTATCGCTCTCATTAAATGCCGATCCTAATGCAGAAGAAGGTAGCCGTTCAAGCCATTGTGAAGAGATTATTCGTGAACATTTAGGCGTGATTTTCAACAAACAGCCAGCGGATAACTGGCGTGCGCAAGTGATTAGTTGGACGTGGAAAATCAAAGCCTTATTGCATTTAGAAACGGAGTTAATGGCAAGTCTGCGTGAAAAAGCGGAAGAAGAAGCGATTGACGTTTTCGCTCGTAACCTATCGGCGTTGTTAATGGCCGCACCCGCTGGGGCGAGAAATACCATGGGCTTAGACCCGGGGTTACGCACTGGGGTGAAGGTTGCGGTGGTGGATAATACGGGCAAATTGCTCGATACTGCCACCATTTATCCGCATACCACCGATCCTGTTCGAGCGGGGCAAATTCTGTATGCTTTGGGGAAAAAACATCAGGTGGATCTGATTGCCATTGGTAACGGCACAGCTTCTCGTGAAACAGAGCGTTTTGCGAAGGATATCATCAAACAAGCGAAAGATTGGCAACCGCAAACGGTGGTGGTGAGTGAAGCGGGGGCTTCTGTTTATTCAGCTTCCGAATTAGCAGCTGCCGAGTTCCCTGAACTTGATGTGTCCTTACGTGGTGCGGTTTCCATTGCTCGCCGTTTACAAGATCCGTTGGCGGAATTAGTTAAAATCGAACCTAAAGCGATTGGTGTGGGGCAATATCAGCACGATGTGAACCAATCTCAGCTTGCTCGTAAATTAGATGCGGTGGTGGAAGATTGCGTAAATGCGGTGGGCGTGGATTTGAATACGGCTTCAGCGCCATTATTGGCTCGAGTGGCAGGTATGACGAAGACTTTGGCACAAAATATTGTGGCATATCGAGATGAAAATGGGCGTTTTAACTCTCGTTCAGATCTGAAAAAAGTGGCTCGCTTAGGGCCAAAAGCCTTTGAACAATGTGCGGGCTTTATGCGAATTTTGGGAGGAAAGAACCCGCTTGATGCGTCAAGTGTTCACCCAGAGGCCTATCCAGTCGTGGAAAAAATCTTACAAGCAACGGCTTCAACCTTGGGTGATTTAATGGGCAATACGACTAAAATCCATAGCCTTCACGCCAAAGATTTTGTTGATGAAAAATTCGGTTTACCAACGGTCAATGATATTTTCAAAGAGTTAGAAAAACCTGGGCGAGATCCTCGTGGCGAATTTAAAACCGCGACCTTTATGGAAGGCGTGGAAGAAATCAGCGATCTCAAAGTAGGTATGATTTTGGAAGGAACGGTGACGAATGTGACAAACTTTGGGGCGTTCGTGGATATTGGCGTACACCAAGACGGCTTAGTACATATTTCGATGCTGTCTAACAGCTTTGTGGAAGATCCGCATCAAGTGGTGAAAACGGGCGATGTGGTGAAGGTGAAGGTGCTCGAAGTTGATGCTAACCGCAAGCGGATTGCACTCACTATGCGTTTAGACGATAAGCCGACGGATAAAAGCGAAACAAGCGGTCAAATTCGCAAAAAATTTGACAAAAATGACCGCTCGCAAGGCGCTCGCCAAGAACGTCAATCCTTTGGCAATAATGCCTTTGCCGATGCGTTGAAAGGTTGGAAAAAATAGATTGAACAACATGGCGACAATGTTCGCCATTTTTATTTTTGTTTAACGCAAACGTTTGCTTTTGCTATAATAACGGCAAATTGACTTAATAAAGGAAAAAAGAATGACAATATTAGGTACAGCGTTAACCCCTAAAGCCACTAAAGTAATGATGCTTGGCTCCGGGGAACTAGGAAAAGAAGTGGTCATTGAGCTACAACGTTTAGGCGTGGAAGTGATTGCAGTGGATCGCTATGAAAATGCACCCGCACAACAAGTAGCACACCGAGCTTACACCATTTCAATGTTAGACGGCAATGCGTTACGAGCGTTAGTCGAAAAAGAAAAACCCGATTTTATTGTGCCTGAAGTAGAGGCGATAGCCACCGATACCTTAGTGGAACTGGAGCAAGAAGGCTACAACGTAATCCCAACGGCAAAAGCAACCAAACTCACGATGAACCGTGAAGGGATTCGCCGCTTGGCATCAGAAGAACTTGGGCTGAAAACTTCCCCATACCGTTTTGTCGATAATTTTGAACAATTTACGCAATCAATTGCAGAAATTGGTATTCCTTGTGTGGTCAAACCGATTATGTCTTCCTCAGGGCATGGACAAAGTGTGATCAAATCGGAAGCAGATATTCAAAAAGCGTGGGATTATGCCCAACAAGGCGGACGTGCTGGAGGCGGGCGTGTCATTGTGGAAGGCTTTGTCAAATTTGATTACGAAATTTCACTGCTGACGGTTCGCCATGTTCATGGCACGTCATTCCTTGCTCCGATTGGGCATATCCAAATTGATGGCGATTATCGCGAATCGTGGCAGCCACAAGCAATGTCGGAAATAGCACTGAAAAAAGCCCAAGACGTTGCCGAGAAAATTACCAGCGCATTAGGTGGACGTGGCATTTTTGGCGTGGAGCTGTTTATTTGCGGTGACGACGTGATTTTCAACGAAGTTTCACCTCGCCCGCACGATACGGGAATGGTGACGCTGATTTCACAAGAGCTATCGGAATTTGCTCTGCATGCAAGAGCGATTCTCGGCTTACCAATTCCAGCGATCAATCTCATCAGCCCATCGGCATCTAAAGCAATCGTTGTGGAAGGCAAATCGACTCAAGTCTCTTTTGGTAACTTACATAATGTTTTGGCCGAGCCAAATACTAATATTCGTTTGTTTGGTAAAGGTGAAGTAAACGGTCATCGCCGTTTAGGTGTGGTGCTAGCTCGTGATGAGAGCATTGAAAAAGCCCTCGAAAAAGCTCGTCGAGCTTATGACAAGTTAGCTGTTACGTTATAATTCAATAAGAGTAGGTGTAGAATATCACTATACCTACTCTTATTTTTATTATGATATGACCGATAAAATGATCAATAATATCAAGGGGAAATGAATTAGATTACCTGTTATGTCATCCATTTCATCCCCTTAAATAATCGAAGAGAACCTATCTAAAACTTAGCTTCAAGGGAAAGTACAAAGTTTCGTCCTGGTGCTGCATAACGTGCGTAGTTACTTACATCATGGTGGCGATTAATCGATCCTACAGCAGATTGTCTTACAGACTCCCAAGTGATGTAACGATAGTTCATCAAATTGTAGATACCTGCACGAACGGTAATATTTTTATGCGGTTTGATATGCCCAACAAGATCGTAGATATACCAAGATTTTGTGGTTCTATCCGTTATATTCTCGCGCTTAGCGGAACCATCCGCACTAATAGATTCTGATTGAACTTCACTTAGTTTTTTCGCTTTCGAATAAGTCATCGTTAAATTAATCCCCCATTTATCATCAGGTTGATCATACCCTAAGCTCGCAATATAACGAGATGGTTGTAGGGTATCGAAAGCATAAGATCTTAACCAGAAAAAGCGTGGATCATTCATGATTTTTGTTGGTTTTGCTTTGTTATAAGCTAAATTGGTATATAAGCCTTCTGGAAGTTTGTCGTAAATACCATTCCAGTCAATTTTACCAACAACATTGATACCTTTTAATTCAATATTTTGAGCATTATTGTACTGAATATAGATATTCTCACGCTTTACTTTTTCGTTATAGACTCTTTCTGCTGCAAGTGTAATTAAGTCATTGTATTGATTAATAAAATAACTTGCTTCCAAGCTACCAAAATCACCTTTAAAGCCAATACCAACTTCTCTATTTAATGATTTTTCAGGGCGGAGATTACTTACTTTATAAGCCTCGTCATCTTCCCCCCTTTCAAAGCCTGGTACACGATGACCAAACATCTCTTGGAAACTTGGTACTCTAAAGCCATTTGAAACACGATAAGAAAGTGCAATATTGCGCGTTGGTTTCACGACAACACCAAGGTTCCAAGAACGAGTGGTGTAATTTTTACTTGCTGTCCATGGATCATCTGAAACAAATCTATGGGAATCAATTCGTCCACCTAGCCCAATATCAAGATATTTATTCACATTAATATGCTCTCTTAATGCGATAAACTTATTATTTCCTTTGATGATGCGGGTATTACAATCACGGAAAGCAGATAGGTTATTACACTTCGTTTCAGTCATCACTCGGCGACCACCTGGTGCTAACTGATAAATATAGGGATTATTGAAATAACCATTCCCCGTACTACCTTCTTTAATAACATAATTTTCAATAGCATATTGTTCGAAGTAGTCTTTACGATCGAGACGTGACTGTAAGAAATCTACTCCGCCACTTAGTTGTGCATTATGTTTTGTAGAAAACACTTTAAATGTCTTATCTAAAGAAAGTTTTATCAGATCATGATATTCCCTATAAATATTTCTCTCAGATAAGTAATACGACCATGGTTTATCTACCGATGGGCGACAATTTTTATCAATCGTTGGATATTCTGAGCAATAGAGATTATGAATATGCGAATCTAAGATAATTTTTTGGTTATCGTAGCTCAATGTAGCATTACTTAAGAAACTGTCTTTTTCACCGGTAAAGCGATACACCAAACCTTTTCTTGTTTTTGTATGACGTTCATCAAAGAACTGAGTACGAGACCACCGTAAACCAATCCCTTTAATCCCGTGAACCTTTCCTTTATTTTCATCTTCATAAAGCGTTTGCCCTAAAACGATATATATACCATCGAGAATTGAGCCAGATTTAGAATAGACACCACTACTTTTTATCGTATTAAAACGCTCTGCTTCATAGGGGGAATAATAGCTACTTACCGACATATCTTGAATATCATAACGTTGCTTCGTTTCTTCAAATACACCGCCAATATAGTGATTTTTGGTTACATAAACTCCGATTTTTGAAAGGATCGAGCCTGTTTTATACTTCATTGGATCAGGAATGACTCGTGCATTTCCCGTATAATCCTTAGGGTTTAAATGCTCTTTAACGTGTTGTGTTTTAGGAATAAACTGCTTCTCCTCCTCTGAAAATGGCACATGCTTATTCGCTTGATTACGGAGATTCTCCTCAGTCGGCACTGCCCCATTAGTCAGTTGGCTGATAGATCGAGGCTCACAGCTCGCTCCCGAACCACATTCCCCCTCAATCACAAAATAAGTAGAAGGCTTTGTATTAGGTTCTCTTAAGTCATAATCATAACGATAGCCACCTAAACGAGTAATATCATAATTGACAGTATTGATCGCATCATCATGAATTTTGGTCGATTTACCTATTTTGTGAGTATATTGGATAAGCCCTTCAACACGATTTGCTCTGCCCGCTAAACCAAAGGAATGAGTATATTGCTCATTTTTACTGCTATATGCCGTTTTTGCTGTTCCACCGAAATGTTCATCTTCTCCGAGAATATCGCTTGGTTCTTTCGTTCTAAATCCAATGGCTCCGCCAAGAGAACCACTCCCATATTCAGATGAGCTTGCCCCTTTACTAATCTCAACGGACGTAATATTCTCATTTTCAATTTCATTGATAGAACCGCCCCCTTGTCTTGATCGCGTGTTCTCCCCTTGCATTACATAGGACTGTGCTTGTGGAATACCATCAACAACTAAAGCGATGCGGTTTTTATCCACACCACGCATTGAGTAGCCGGCCGATCCCCCTCGTCCCTGCTCAACAACAGAGACACCAGGGTCATAACGCACTAAATCTCGAATACTTAAAATCTGCTCTTTATTGATCGTATCTTTCGTTTTAACGATCTTACCTAGTCCTGTAATATCGTTCTCTTTGCGGGTGGCTTTTTTCTTCCCAACAACATAAACATCTTTCAATTCTACAGTTTCTTCAGCATAGCTAAAACTTGGTGCCATAGGTAACACAAAAAGTGAGAGATAAAGGCTTGAATAAATAAATGTCTTTGATGTATTTGTTTTTTTCATTGTGAGTTACCTCTTACTTCTCTTTATTCTCAACTTTTTTACCGCCAAATACTGCACCAAATTTAGGTTCTTGAGCGTAAACACTACCACCAATTTCTTCCGCATTTTTACCGTAGAAAGCCCCTTCAACGATAGCTTTAGAAAATTCCATCTTACTCACACCTAAAGTGTTACCTTTATCAAGCGTAATCCCAAACTCTCCTGTTTTTGCATAGCCCTTAAAGCCATTTTTATCAATATCGCTCTCAATCAGAACAACAGGAACAGCATTATGAATTAATTCTCCGGTCACTTTTTTCGCTGCAAAATCCGCTACAAATTTTGCTTTACTGTCATAAGGTGAGAAATTAACCGGAGCAATTTTCTTACCAGCTGCGTGACCTTGCCAATTTCCTTCATAAGTAAAGGTTTGATCTGTCGGAAGAGCGGAAGTTGGCGTTCGATGCCCTTGAATAAAGAGATGCTTACCAAATTTCGTGTAAACAAGATCCTCTTCTGGTTTTAGATTTGAGATATTTTCATCGTTCTCATTTTCTGTCCCTTCATCTGGCCCCTCATTATCAGCCAATTCTTCATTAGAATCCGCTAGAGCCTCTTCATCATCAAAGTTGTCTTCTTCCTCCTCTTCAATAGGCACATGACGTTCACTTTTATGTATGAAAGTACCAAACTTCACTGACTTCAAATCGCCACAACAAGCAGAAACCGATATTTTATCGCCTGATGATAAGGTTGTTTCACCATTTGCAAGCGGTACTTCTTGACCATCAATGACCAATTTAGATATATCGAAATAGGTGTTAAGATTTGATTTCACGATATCTTCATTTTCTTCAATATTAACCTTGAAAGCATCGACCATAATCTCGTTTGTCATTTTCTCACTCTTAGCACCAAAGACCGCAAAGACAGAATTATCATTGGTTAAGAAGCTACCTGCGAGTTCATTGGCATTCATACCGTAGAACCCCCCTTCCACTTTATCGGAGTTAGCATAAAAATATTTAACACCTTTGTTACTTTTATCCAATGCGGTTGCTTTGCCATAGAAACGGTTATCTTTAATATCCGCATCAATCGCATAACGATCTATACCCGATGTAGCAATATCCTTAGTGTTAGCCTTGATAAGCTTCCCAGTTAATTTCTTCGTATTAAAATCGGCGGTAAATTCACTAAAGTGACCTCCACCACTATTAGGTGCGATATATTCATCGTATGATGATCCGCCATCAGAACTCCCTACATATCCATCTCTTCCCTCAAAATCTTTATAACCATCCCTTACCTGACCATCCTTGGTAAAAGGTCGAGCATCTGTCACAAAACGCCAAATCCCTTTATAGCTAACCACTTGATTAACAGGGAGAGCTTTGGCTGTATTTTCCGCTCGATAATAAATTCGTCCTTTTTTGCCTTCATACAATACATGTGGCTTACTAACATCGCCTTCACTTTCTGGTGGTCTTGAATAAGGAACATCTAACAAGATGTTCTCAAATCCATCACTTTCCCGTAGTCTAAAAGGTTCATCATTCGTACTTTGTGGATTTGAAATTTCGACATAGGGTTCGGCAGTGCCTATTGTTTCGCCTTTATAATATGGTGGCAAAGGATTCCCTTCCTTATCATGTTGAGCAATATTTCGTCTAGGAATAGCCACCCCAAAACCAAGCCCTTTTACTCTTTTAGCTTCTTCTGGAGACATATTTTCAGAAGTATTACTGTCTGGAGGCGTATTTTCTTTAGGTTTTGCATTCGGCTCCGTTGATGCATTACCTTGAGATAAAGCCGAAGGATCATCATTTTTCACAACGGCGGAATCAAAACTTCCCTTTCCTGCACAGGCAGTAAGCAATAAAGGGAAAAGGAGAGCTAATTTTGTTTTTTTAAGCGATGAGCACATAAGATAACCTCACTTTAATAAATGATAAGTATTCTTATTATCGCTAAATGTTATGATTTTGTAAATAATGTAATGTGATTATTTTCAAAAATTTGTCAGGTCACAATCCCTAAAAATAACCACTGAAGAGCACATAAAATATTACACTCAGCTATACATTTGTCTAAGGTGGGGGGAAACTGGATCTACATACACTTCAATCATTCATATCAACTCAATAAAAAGCGATCAAGATTGTAAACTAAGAGTAAAAAATCTTGTGATAGTAAAGAACCTCCCTATCAAAGAAAAATAACGTCTCACATATAGGCAAACAAATATTCAAAATAATCTTACTTTTCTTTATCCATATCGACTGTCTTAATCATCGTTCTTGACTTTTCATCCATACTTACTTCAATTTTATGGTCCACCACAACATTCATATTGATCGTAATCCCTTCTTTAGGGGTTTCGAGCTGAATTTTCGGGGTACAAGCGGTCAGATTCGCCGCAAATATTGCAAATAAAAGTAGCTTTGCTTTCATCGGTTATCCAATTGTTGATAAATAGAATGTTCAATATTTTGTTCAAATTGTGATCCAGAGTTAATCAGCTTCCACAATTCAAAAATATTCTCTTTATGGTTGTAATTTAGGTTAATTTTCGCTTTTTGGTGTTCATTTAAGTGCATTCTTAATGAAGACTGTAAGAGCATATTTCCTTTTTCATCGAGCTGGATTTCCCCAAAAAGATCATCAATCGTACTATCATTGACAAGATAAGTCAGAATTTGCTCGGTGTAACCACTTTTTTTCATCGCATCCAGAAGCTGCGATGTAAAGTTTAGGCGAGAACTGTCCGCTTGTGCGAAAGTACCGCGACAAATATAACAAGGTTTTCCATTCAGCCAAAACGGCAATGTGGCATTAAATTCACCTTTTAAATCGATTTGATGATATTGAGCTAAATTGAGAATTTGTTCAAATTGAATATCCCGCAAATTGAGATAGGCCTCACGACGTTGTGGCAAAGCAAGGCTCTCAACGCTTAAATTTCCGCCAAGCAAATCAAAAGAAAGTTGGCGTAAAAAGAGCGGACGTTTTCTGCTATAAGGGTAATGCCCTTGCACCTTCATTTGTGCATTTCGAATAGGAATTCCAACATTGATCTCGGCAATTCGCACATCTAACGCCTTTTTCACCCCAATATCAAACTCGTTATTTTTATATTGATAAGGCAAGGAAAACTCAATGCCTTTTAGCTCGCCATTTGGCAGAGAAATCGCCCCATTCCGAATAGCAAAATGTCCACCAGCCACTATCCCTGTTTTTGCGTTAATGCTAAAGGCAGTTTCTCCCCGAATAGTGCCATGGGTAATCAGCCAGTTCGAACGAAACGGAAAAAGCGACTGAAACACATTGGCAGGCTGTTCTAGCCAATAAAGTTTACCTGCGAGATGGCTTGCCTCTTGAGTGAGTGTTCGGCGAGCAAACAGGCGAATAGGTCCGAGCTTACCTGCACTGACTTCGCCTTTTAAATTCAGATTTTCCAATTCCCCACTGAAATTGAGTGCTGCAGCCGGCTGCTCCAGCGCTCCGCCATAGGTAAATTCCACTTTGTTGGTAGTGAGTTCCAAGCCGCCAGTAAGCTGATTATATGGATAACGATAGCGGATTGGTTCGAGCAAGTTCAACTCAACTTCAGGGATTTTCACCCCATTTTGCCGAACTTTATCTAATTGCCCACTAAATTCGCTCAGTTGAATATCTATCCCTTGCCAATCGCCTCGCCCTGCAATTTTGGCTCGGCTATTCAATGCGTTCACCGTTGAGCCGCCCCAAAAACGCCACTGCCAACGATCTGATACACTCGATGTTGGCTCAGCATTTATAAAGCCAGTTCCCGCTTTGAAATCCTTCGCATAGCCATCTAAATGTAATTCAATCTTTTTGAAATCAGGGCTTTCACCACGGAAAATCGCTTGCAATCGCCCGTTAATGCCATTTTTATCCACCCGAATGCCTGCCAAAGGGAAACGTAAATCGTCAATGGTCAGAAACCGTTCTTTACCTGTCATTCGCAGCAACGCAGAGGGCAAAAAACGCAAAGTCGGATCAGAATATGTGCCATTCACCGCCAGCGGCACAGCACTATACAAAATAAAGTTGCCCTGCTTGACGTTGCCGTGAATATTAATCGGCAAATTAAAGCGCTCCGCTAGCCACTCGCCATCGGGGCTATTCAGCACCACATTGCCTTTACCTCGATCATTTTCCGAGAGCAAACTCAGTCGCAAAGCCGTTTTAATCGGGAAAAACTCGTTGAGGACAAAACGATTTGGTGTGATTTTCCCCGTAAAAAATCCCCGCAAGGCGATTTCCTGCTCCACCCGCCAATCAAACTGCCCTTGTTCAATCATGATGCTCTGATAATCAAAGGTAAAAGGGAAATTGAGCTGGTTTTCAGGCTGAAGTTGTGATTGAATTTTCAGATTGCCTTGCAAATTACCCGCAGGATTGGCTTGCCAAGAAAGATTTGCCGTACCTAACTGCGATGAGGACAACTCCGCCTGTAATGTTTTCGGCAACTGCATAATGTCGCTCCCCACGTCCGCAGACAACACCAGTTGATATTTTTCTTGTTCGCTCGGCTGATAATCAATCTTGGCTGAAAGCTGTCCATTTGCAAAATTTGCCTCTAATCTGACCGCTTGTTGATGAATGAAAGCGGTCAGTTTCTCGTCATTTTTTGCAAACCGAATTTCGCTTGGTGTTTCCAACAACGGTTTGAGATGCTGAGGCATTTCCACTGGTAAATTCGCCCACGCCAACTGTTCAACCACCACTTCACCATCTGGCAGTAATGCTAGAATGGTTTGAATAGCATCGGGGGATGCTTCACTTTGGCCATCACTACTTGGCAACGATTGTAAACAATGATAGTCGAGCGTCGCATTGGCGAGAGAAAGCTGCTGCGGCTCACTCCATTGCAGCTTGAAATGATCCACTTGCAGCAGCGGACATTGTTGATACGAAAGGGAAAAATGCGGTAACGTGGCACGTTCCCACTCCGTTGAAAGTGGCTCAGGGATTTCCACTTGCCAGCCAGTCGGCAGCAGCCAGTTGATCGTTTGAGCCAACTGACCGCCCGTGAGCAACGCCGCACCACTCGCCATCAGAAGAGCAAGTACTGCAGAGAGAATGAGCAGCGTGCGGCGAATCATCATTTATAAAATATTCGTGAAAGGAAAGAGCATCGCTAAGAACATCGCAGCAGTCCAAGCCGTTGGATTTTTGATATTTTTGCCACTTTTTCCGAGCAACAACCACGCCAACAAAGTAAAAATCACAAATTGCACCGCAAAAAAAGTGAAATAAGGGAAAATCACCATATCAGGCATGATTTGTAGCTGTTGATAAAGCACAAACGCCGTCCAGCTATAGTTTAAAATCAAGGCAATTAATGCGACTAACACCAGCAATTTCAAAAAGCCTTCCAAACGGCTTTTGGCTAATATCAGATACCAGCCTGCCAACAAAGTCCCTAATAGCAGTTGGGCAAAATTATTCGCCCGAATGCCGTTAAACAGGGATGGAATTTCATACCAGTAAATCAACAAATATTGCAATATGCCTATGCCCGCCATTGCCAAGCCGCAATAAATCACAACATTTTTGAGCTGTTCATCATCAGGCAGAATCCGAAACAACACGGGCAATAAAATGGATACTGCCATTACAATAAAGGCTGGTGAATGTTTCGGGGTAAATGCAACGCTATATGCCAAATTACCCAAAGCAAAAATCAGTAAAAATGGCAAAATTGCCACCAATCTTCCCCGCTGCCCAGGGCAAATTTGTCCTTTCCATAAAGCAACCAGACCAATAACTGTCACCACCAAAAACGCCAACATATAGGGCGAAATAAAAATCGTTCTCGGCGGGGCAAAAAAGTGGTTTAAATACATCTGAATAAACAACATCGCCAGCAACGGCAAGGATGCATGTGTTGCAATTTCTAATTTTGAAGAGGTATCGTGATGTGATGACATGGCTTTTATCAAGGTTAAAAATGACTTTAAAGCAAGATTATGCCACAATACGCCCCAATTTTTAACATTAGAGGATTTCACCATGCGAATTTTACATACGATGTTGCGAGTTGGGAATTTAGAGCGTTCAATCAAATTCTATACCGAAATTTTAGGTATGCGTTTACTACGCACTAGCGAAAATGAGCAATATAAATATACCTTAGCGTTTTTAGGCTATGGCGATGAGAGCGAAACATCGGTGTTGGAACTCACTTATAACTGGGGCGTAGAAAGCTACGAACTCGGCACGGCTTATGGACACATCGCAATCGGTGTGGACGACATTTACGCAACCGTTGAAGCCGTTCGTAACGCAGGCGGAAAAGTCACTCGTGAAGCGGGACCTGTTTTAGGCGGCAAAACGGTGATTGCGTTTGTGGAAGATCCAGACGGTTACAAAATCGAATTTATCGAAAACAAAGATGCTCAAAAAGCCTTAGGCTAATCTCACAAGCGGTCAGTTCCAACTTATTTTTTGCAAATGGGCGTAGCAAATACGCCCGCTTTTATTCCAATGACAACAGAAACCGAAAACCCAACAACCGATTACAATTTGCTCAAACACCGCTTTCGTGGCTATTTGCCGGTGGTGATTGATGTTGAAACTGCCGGGCTGAATGCACAAACCGATGCGTTGCTCGAAATCGCAGCAATTACACTCAAAATGGACGAAAACGGCTATTTGCAACAAGACCAGCAGTTTCATCGCCATATCAAGCCATTTGAAGGGGCGAATATCAACCCTGAATCGTTGAAAGTCAATGGCATCAATATTGACTGTCAAAACCGCGGGGCAATTCCTGAAGATGTCGCCATTGTGGACATGTTCAAAATGATCCGCAAAGCCGTCAAAGATAGCGGCTGTCAGCGAGCGGTGATCGTGGCACACAATGCCACTTTCGATCAGGCATTTTTACAAGCGGCGGTCAAACGCATTAACGCTAAGCGAGATCCATTTCATCCTTTTGCGATGTTAGATACCGCAACGCTAGCAGGCTTTATGTATGGACAAACGGTGTTGGTCAAAGCGTGTCAAATGGCGGGTATCGCTTTTGACGGTAAACAGGCCCACTCCGCACTTTATGACACTGAACGCACCGCGGAATTGTTCTGTACAATGGTCAATAAATTGAAAAACTTAGGTGGTTTCCCACCGCTTGCCCTGAATAAAAATGACACGAATTAATGTTGTTCCCGTTGAGGAACTGTGCGATCAGCATCTATTGGCAGAACATCGAGAACTCACTCGTATTCCGAATGCCGTCGCCAAAGGTAAATTCCATTTAAAAGGTCAGCCAACCGATTACAAATTAGGTGAAGGCCATGTTCGCTTTTTCTTCAATAAGCTGACCTTTTTAAAAAAACGCTATGACTTGCTGCATCAAGAATGTAAAAAACGTGGGTTTAATGTGCAGTATATTTGGCCTGATAATTTGCCTGACGATCCCGCTCTATGGCTAGACTATCAGGTTACTGAAGCGGCCTTATCCATCAATCGAGAACGCATTCAACAAAGAATGCCTGCCAAAGCCCGATTTACGGCTTATAACTCATCCCACAATAAGCCGTCTACATTTGCAAAATATTGATAGGAAGTGACCGCTTGTAAAAGCAAACTATTTCCCTAATTTTCAAATTTTCCCTTTCATTCCAACGTCATTCACTATATTATGGCAAGCTATTTTTATGGCGTAATCTTTACGCAGGTCGAGCTGAATTTTTATTCAGATTTTTTGCATTTTCTCAACATTACCCTAGGGGGAAAACAAAAATAAATGGAAAAGTTAGATCAAAAACCAATTATTGAGCTTCGTTCTATCACAAAACGTTATGGTGATAAAACCATTATTGATGGCTTAGATCTGACCATCAACGATGGCGAATTTTTGACTGTTTTAGGTCCATCTGGTTGCGGTAAAACAACGGTTTTACGTTTAATTGCAGGCTTTGAAGAATTAACTGAAGGCTCGATCATTCTGGATGGTCAAGACGTGTCTGATGTGCCCGCAGAAAATCGCCCTGTCAATACCGTCTTCCAAAGTTATGCACTTTTCCCACATATGACCATTTTTGAAAATGTGGCATTTGGTTTGAGAATGCAAAAAGTGCCTGAAGCAGAAATCAAGCCTCGCGTAATGGATGCACTCCGTATGGTACGTTTAGAAGAAATGGCAAGCCGTAAACCATCTCAATTATCGGGTGGTCAGCAACAACGTATTGCGATTGCCCGTGCCGTAGTGAACAAACCAAAAGTATTGTTACTTGATGAATCACTGTCTGCTCTTGACTATAAATTGCGTAAAGAGATGCAAAATGAGTTAAAAGCATTGCAACGTCAGCTTGGTATTACTTTTATTTTCGTTACCCACGATCAAGAAGAAGCCTTGACGATGTCTGATCGTATCATCGTGATGAATAAAGGAAAAATCCAACAAGATGGTTCACCACGAGAGATCTATGAAGATCCGAAAAACTTATTCGTGGCACGCTTCATCGGTGAAATCAACGTATTTGATGCTACCGTGATTGAACGTGTTAGCGAGAAAACCGTAAAAGCAAATGTAGAAGGCCGTATTTGTGAAATCTACACTGATATGCCTGTTCATCCGAATCAAAAACTCAAAGTCTTATTACGTCCAGAAGATATTGTGATCGAAGAACTTGATGAAAACGAAGGTTCAAAAGCGATCATCGGACACGTTATTGATCGTAACTATAAAGGAATGACGTTAGAGTCAAGCATTAAACTTGATCACAATGGTATGAATGTATTGGTTAGCGAATTCTTTAACGAAGACGATCCGAATATTGACCACTCTATAGGTCAGAAAGTGGCATTAACATGGCATGAAGGCTGGGAGGTTGTAATCAACGATGAAAACAACGAATAAATTCCAAAACATTACTGTTTCAGTAATTTTCGGGTGGTTGATTTTCTTCGTCCTGATCCCGAATCTGCTGGTACTCTTCACCAGTTTTATGACCAAAGACACAAGTAATCTAATTGAATTCACTTTTTCATTAGATAGCTATAGTCGTTTAATTGATCCACTTTATTCAAAAGTATTGTGGAACTCGCTTTATATGGCGGGAATTGCAACTGTGATTTGCTTGGTCGTAGGCTACCCTTTTGCCTTTATGATTGCAAAATTACCTACAAAATATCGTCCG
Organism: Frederiksenia canicola; assembly: GCF_011455495.1. Lineage (NCBI taxonomy): Bacteria > Pseudomonadati > Pseudomonadota > Gammaproteobacteria > Pasteurellales > Pasteurellaceae > Frederiksenia > Frederiksenia canicola. Next base: position 1,203,771 of record NZ_CP015029.1, on the reverse strand, counting down.
TTTTTACTCTTTTTAGTGGTGTTGCCATTTTGGACTAACTCACTTATCCGTATTTACGGGATGAAAATTTTCCTTGGAGTAAAAGGAGTCTTAAACGAAACCTTGCTTTGGCTTGGGATTATTGATACCCCAATTCGTATTTTAAATACAGAAATTGCGGTGATTATTGGTTTAGTTTATATCCTACTGCCATTTATGATTTTGCCACTTTACTCGTCTATCGAAAAAATTGATGGTCGTTTACTCGAAGCCGCAAAAGACTTAGGTGCGAATGCGTTCCAACGTTTTGTGAAAGTCATTATTCCACTCACGATGCCGGGGATTGTGGCAGGCTGTTTGTTGGTATTATTGCCTGCGATGGGGATGTTCTACGTTGCTGACTTACTCGGCGGTGCGAAAGTGTTGCTTGTGGGTAATATCATTAAGAGCGAATTCCTTGTTACTCGTAACTGGCCATTCGGTGCGGCTATCAGTATTGCACTCACCATTTTGATGGCGTTGATGCTCTATGTATACTATCGTGCAAATAAACTGATGAATAAGAAAGTGGAGTTAGAATAATGAGACGCGTATTTAACAGCTTATTTATGTTTTTGGTGTACGCGTATCTGTACATTCCGATTATTATTTTGGTGGTAAACTCGTTTAATGCTGACCGCTATGGGTTATCGTGGAAAGGTTTCAGCTGGAACTGGTACGAACGTTTATTCAACAACGATACGTTGATCCAAGCAGCATTAAACTCCGTGAGTATTGCCTTTTTTGCGGCAACGCTCTCAACCATCATCGGAGCATTAACGTCTATTGCACTTTATCGCTACAAATTCCGCGGTAAACAAGCCGTTGGCGGTATGTTATTCGTGGTGATGATGTCGCCTGATATTGTCATGGCAGTATCATTATTGGCTCTCTTTATGTTGGTTGGCGTTTCGCTTGGCTTCTGGTCGCTGCTCTTCGCCCATATTACCTTCTGTTTGCCATATGTGGTGATTACCGTATCGTCTCGCTTAAAAGACTTCGACAGCAAAATGCTTGAAGCAGCGAAAGATTTAGGTGCAAGCGAACTGACTATTTTGCGTAAAATCTTATTACCATTATTGTTGCCAGCAATCGTTTCTGGTTGGTTATTAAGTTTTACCATTTCACTTGATGACGTCGTGGTTTCTTCTTTCGTGACCAGTGCAAGTTATGAAGTGTTACCACTCAAAATCTTCTCATTAGTGAAAACGGGCGTAACGCCAGAAGTGAATGCTCTTGCTACCTTGATGATTATCTTCTCACTCACACTGGTGGTGTTAAGCCAAGTCGTGGCAAGGAAAAAAGACTAATTTAAACCTTAAATAACCCGCAACTTGCGGGTTATTTTTTACCTGCAAGCGGTCAGTTCCAGAGAAAATTTTGCAAAAGTGATCGCTTGTTCTGTTCTTTTATCCAGTTTTCCGTTATGCTACGGGCTTTTCATCTATCCTAATTTCTACGATGATCGGACGACTTCACGGCATTATTCTTGAAAAATCGCCACCAGAAATGGTGCTTGATGTACAAGGCGTTGGCTATGAGCTGCTGCTGCCAATGACCAGTTTTTACAACCTTCCCGCAGTCAATGAACCAACAACAATTTTCACGCATTTAGTGGTGCGTGAAGATGCTCATTTGCTGTTCGGCTTTGCTCAAAAGCAAGATCGCACGTTGTTTCGTGAATTGATCAAAACCAATGGTGTCGGTCCGAAATTAGCATTAGCGATTTTGTCTGCAATGTCTGTTTCACAATTTGCGACCGCTGTTGAACAGGAAGAATTAGCGAGATTGACTAAAATTCCAGGTATTGGGCGTAAAACAGCGGAACGTTTATTAGTCGAACTCAAGGGTAAATTCAAAGGTATCGCACAAAGCGATTTCTTTGTCGAACACCCCTCACATCATATTGTGGCAAGCGACCGCTCTGATCCTGCTGACGAAGCCCGTGATGCATTGATTGCTTTAGGCTATAAGCCTGCGGATGCAGAAAAAATGATTAAGAAAGTCAATAAAACCGATGCGACCAGCGAACAGCTTATTCGCGAAGCGTTGAAAAATTCGTTGTAAGATAAATTCCCATGATAGAAGCCGATAGAATTATTAGTGCCACACCAAAGCGTGATGAAGAAGCGATCGACCGAGCGATTCGCCCCAAAATGTTAGCGGATTATGTTGGGCAGCCGTCTGTCTGTGAGCAGATGGAAATTTTCATCAAAGCCGCCAAACTGCGTAACGATGCCTTAGATCACCTGTTAATTTTCGGCCCACCTGGCTTGGGTAAAACCACCCTTGCCAACATCGTGGCGAACGAAATGGGCGTAAACATTCGAACTACATCTGGCCCTGTACTTGAAAAAGCGGGGGATTTGGCGGCAATGCTCACTAATTTAGAGCCTTACGATGTACTTTTTATTGATGAAATCCACCGTTTGTCACCTGCAATTGAAGAAGTGCTCTATCCAGCGATGGAAGATTATCAACTGGATATTATGATCGGCGAAGGCCCTGCCGCACGCTCAATCAAACTTGATTTGCCACCGTTTACCTTGGTAGGGGCAACTACTCGTGCAGGCTCACTAACCTCGCCATTGCGGGACCGTTTTGGCATTGTGCAACGCTTGGAATTCTATTCGGTGGAAGATTTAACTTCGATCGTTAAACGCAGTGCCGATTGTTTGAATTTGAACTTATCAGCGGACGGTGCTTATGAAATTGCTCGTCGTTCTCGTGGTACGCCACGAATTGCGAACCGCTTGCTGCGTCGTGTGCGGGATTTTGCCGATGTGCGTAACGATGGTGTGATTTCTTCCGAGATCGCCAAACAAGCTCTCACAATGCTAGATGTGGATCCTGAAGGCTTTGATTTTATGGATAGAAAGCTGCTGTGGGCGGTAATCGAACGCTTTGATGGTGGGCCTGTGGGCCTAGATAATTTAGCTGCGGCTATCGGCGAAGAGCGGGATACGATTGAAGACGTTCTCGAACCTTACTTAATTCAGCAAGGTTTTTTACAACGCACCCCCCGTGGGCGAATTGCGACCTCTCGTACCTACGCCCATTTTGGCTTGAGCAAAATAGAAATTTAAGTATCATATTCCCAAAATTACACTACATTACATTTCCTATTATTTCATCATTACTTTAACTCATTGAATTTATTAATTTTAACAAGTAAATAATGCAGAAAATCACATATTTCTGCATTTTTATTGCTTTTTTATGCAAAAATATGCCGCTTTGGCTTATAATTCAGTCCGTTTTTTATTCATTTTGAGCAAAATTTCGTGACTTAAGTCTCAGAATAGAAAATTACTTCATTTTACGTTTAACAAAAACTTTACAAACAACCGATTTTCCGATAATAATCGCAGAAATCAGTAAAACTTATCACTCATAGGAGAATTTTTATGCAAACCACATTCACTCGTTCCCTATTGGCATCTGCCATTGCATTTGGCTTATCTGTTTCTGCATTTGCAGCAAAAGTGCCCGAAGGTACAAAACTTGCGGATAAACAAGAAATCATCATCAATAACGGTGCGGAGCCACAAAGTTTTGACCCACACAAAACAGAAGGTGTACCAGAGTCTCAAATCTCTTACCAATTATTAGAAGGTTTAGCATCTAAAGATTCTGACGGCAATGTAATCCCAGCTGTTGCAATGTCTTGGGAAAACACTCCTGATTACAAAACTTGGACATTCAAACTTCGCCCAGAAGCGAAATGGTCAAACGGTGAACTTGTAACTGCACATGATTTTGTATATGCGTGGCAACGTTTAGCTGATCCTGCAACGGCGGCGCCTTATTCAAGCTACTTGAACTATATGCAAATCGAAAATGCACAAGACATTATCGAAGGCAAGAAAAAACCATCAGAACTAGGTGTAAAGGCCGTTGATGATCACACTTTCGTAGTTACCTTAAGCAGCCCTGTTCCATATTTAGTAGGTATGACAACTCACCAATCTGTTTTACCTGTGCCAAAATCTGTAGTTGAAAAACTAGGCGATGCGTGGGTAAAAAAAGAGAATTTCGTGGGTAATGGTGCATATAAAATAACCAATCACGTTATCAATGAAAAAATTGAATTTGAGCGTAGCGCTACTTATTGGAACGATAAAGAAACTGTTATCAATAAAGCAACATTCTTAGCAATTCCACTTGCGACAACAGATGTTCAACGCTACCGTGCAGGAGAAATCGATGTTACTAACTACGGCTTGCCAACAGAGCTATTCCCTAAATTAAAAGCGGAAATTCCAAATGAGTTATTTGTAGTAAGAACACTTTCGACCTATTTCTACGAATTCAACAATAAAAAGGCTCCGTTTGATAACATAAACGTGCGTAAAGCGTTAAACTTAGCGTTAGATCGTAATGTCATTACCGATAAAGTATTAGCTCAAGGTCAAACTCCAACTTATGTGTTTACCCCAACTTATGTTAGTGAAGGTGCTGATATCAAACAACCAGCCTACTCTACTCAGTCCATGGCAGAGCGTAATGCAGAAGCAATCAAGTTGCTAGAAGAAGCTGGCTTTAGCAAAGCGAATCCATTGAAATTCACTGTGCTTTACAACACTAATGAAAACCATAAGAAAATTGCTATTGCTGTAGCATCTTTATGGAAACAAAATACCAAAGGTTTAGTGGACGTGAAACTTGAAAACCAAGAGTGGAAAACATTCTTAGACACTCGCCGTCAAGGTAAATCTGACGTGGCACGAGCAGGTTGGGCAGCAGACTACGATCATACTACCACATTCTTAAACTACTTCTTATCTAATTCATCGAATAATACCTCTTTCTACCAAAGCAAAGAGTACGATGATGCACTTGCTGAGTCTTACAAAGCAACGGATGCGACAGGCCGTATGGCAGCTTACGCGAAAGCAGAAGAAGTGTTAGCAAAAGACTACCCTATCGTACCAATTTATAACTACGTAAATACCCGTTTAGTAAAACCTTACGTAAAAGGCTACGAAGGTAAAGATTCACAAGATCACATTTACTTAAGAAATCTGTATTTAATTAAACAATAATCTCTACAAGCGGTCGGATCATCTCAAAAATTTGCATATGGACATTGGCAAAAAAATGAGGCGATCTGACCGCTTGCTTTTCTTTTTTTCGTGTGGATTTGGAGAATTTGCCAATGTTGAAATTTATTGTAAAAAGAATAATGGAAGCGATTCCAACGTTGTTTATTCTAATTACCTTTTCTTTCTTTTTAATGCGGCTTGCCCCAGGTAGCCCATTTACCTCGGAACGTGCGTATCCGCCAGAAGTAATGGCGAACATTGAAGCGAAATATCACTTAAATGAACCGCTTTATAAGCAGTATTTCATCTATTTGAAAAATCTTTCACAAGGCGATTTTGGTCCATCTTTCAAATATAAAGACCAAACCGTAAACGACTTAATTGCTTCAGCGTTTCCCGTTTCATTCAAACTTGGGATTGTGGCATTTCTATTTGCTGTGACAATTGGTATTTGTGCGGGGACTTTTGCTGCCTTGAAACAAAATAGTAGGTGGGACTATATCGTGATGTCATTCGCGATGACAGGCGTCATTATGCCAAGTTTCGTTTTCGCCCCACTTCTCGTACTTTTCTTTGCGATCTATCTCAAATGGTTGCCAGCAGGTGGCTGGAACGGTGGTCAGATCTATTATATGGTGTTGCCTGTGCTTTCATTGACAATCGGTTATGTGGCAGGGATTTCACGTATCACTCGTGGTTCAATGATCGAAGTGTTACATTCTAACTTTATTCGTACGGCCAAAGCTAAAGGCTTACCAATGCGTAAAATTATTTTCAAACATGCTCTACGCCCAGCATTGTTGCCTGTGATTACCTATTTAGGTCCTGCATTTGTGGGAATTATCACGGGCTCAATGGTTATCGAAAGCGTATTTGGCTTACCAGGTATCGGTCAGCTTTTCGTGAATGGTGCGTTAAACCGTGACTATTCCTTAGTGTTAAGCTTAACCATTCTCGTGGGTTCATTAACAATCTTCTTCAATGCGGTAGTCGATATTCTCTATGCCGTAATCGATCCGAAGATTCGTTATTCATAAGGAGCGTGTGATGTTAGTTAATAGTAAAAAATCTCAAGAAGCGGCAGAAAATTTTGTCGCTCAAGCAACGGAAGCAGCCGTTGAAGGTCGTAGTCTCTGGCAAGATGCTCGTCGTCGTTTCTTCCGTAACAAAGCGGCGGTTGCCAGTTTAATCATTTTATTCTGCGTAGTGTTATTTATCACCTTCGCCCCTATGTTAATGCCATTTACCTATGAAGATACCGATTGGAATATGATGAGTATGGCACCTGATGCTGAATCAATGCACTATTTCGGTACTGACGCATCTGGACGTGACTTATTGGTACGTATTGCAATCGGTGGACGAATTTCATTAATGGTAGGGATCGCAGGGGCATTAATTGCTGTGGTGATCGGCACAATCTACGGTGCAATTTCTGGCTACTTAGGTGGCAAAGTGGATATGGTTATGATGCGTTTAATCGAAATTCTCGGTTCATTCCCATTTATGTTCTTCGTGATTTTGCTCGTAACCTTCTTCGGACAAAACATTTTCTTGATTTTCGTCGCAATCGGGATGATTGCGTGGCTGGGGTTAGCTCGTATCGTGCGAGGTCAAACCTTGAGTTTAAAAAACAAAGAGTTTGTGGAAGCCGCAATCGTGAGCGGTGTACCACGTCGCCAAATCATTTGGAAACATATCGTACCAAACGTATTAGGTATTGTAGTGGTTTACGCTTCTTTGGAAGTGCCTGCTTTGATTTTGTTTGAATCTTTCTTGAGTTTCTTAGGTTTAGGGACACAGGAACCAATGAGTAGTTGGGGAGCATTGTTAAGTGACGGCGCAGCACAAATGGAAACATCCCCTTGGTTGCTTGCATTCCCAGCATTTTTCCTGTGTTTAACCCTGTTCTGTTTTAACTTTATCGGTGATGGCTTACGTGACGCTCTCGATCCAAAAGATAAATAGGAAGGAACCCAATGAAATTATTAGATGTAAAAAATTTAGATGTTTTTCTCAAAACTGACGAACAAATTGTTCATGCAGTGCGTGATGTCTCTTTCAGTATTGAAAAAGGGCAAACATTAGCGATTGTGGGTGAATCAGGCTCAGGAAAATCGGTCACTTCAATGGCGATTATGCAGTTGTTACCAAACAATATCACGAGCTACGGCAAAAACTCGTCTATCGTCTTTGAAGAAAAAGAGATTTTGTCACTAAATGAAGCACAGTTGCGTGAGCTGCGTGGCGATCGTGTGGCGATGATCTTCCAAGAGCCAATGACCTCGCTCAACCCGTTTATGCCTATCGGAGAGCAAGTGGCGGAAGCGGTTAGCACCCACAATCCGCAAATCAGCCAAGCCGAATTAGATAAACTGACCCTTGAAATGCTGCAAAAAGTAAAAATTCCTGATGCAGAGAAAAAACTCAAATGCTACCCTCACGAGTTTTCCGGCGGTCAGTTACAACGGATTATGATCGCAATGGCGATCATCAATAAACCTGATTTATTGATTGCCGATGAGCCAACCACCGCCCTTGACGTAACAACTCAGGCGGAAATTTTGGATTTAATGCACGAATTGCAAGAAGATATGGGAATGGCGATTATCCTGATTTCTCACGACTTACGTTTAGTGCATAAATACAGCGATTATGTCTGTGTCATGCAATATGGTGAAATCATCGAGCGAGGCGAAACCGAACAGGTCTTTACCAAACCGCAACATCCATACACCATTGAATTGCTTACCCCAATTCCAGATAATCTCAAAAATCCGCCAGCAGATGATGCAGCAAATATCATTACTGCTGATAACATCAGCGTAGACTATGTACTAAAACGCAGCTTATTCGGCAAACCTAAAAAAGTGTTCAATGCGGTAAAAGATATTTCCTTGCATTTAAAAGTAGGCGAAACTCTCGGTATCGTAGGTGAATCAGGTTCTGGCAAATCAACCCTTGGCCGTGCGATTATGCAAATTTTGGAATACCGTGGCAAATTGCAATTCAATGGACAATCTTTCGACACACTCAGCAAAGCAGAGTTGAAAGCGTTGAAAAAAGATATGCAAATGGTATTCCAAGACCCATTCAATTCACTTTCGCCACGTTTAACCGTCGGTGAAATTATCGGCGAAGGGCTCTCGGTGCATTATCCGAATATGAGCAAAGAAGAACGCCGTCAAAAAGTGATGAAAATGTTGGAGGAAGTGAATTTATCTCCATCTATGATCAACCGCTACCCGCACGAATTCTCTGGTGGACAACGCCAACGGATTGCGATTGCTCGTGCGATCATTTTAGAGCCGAAATTTGTCATGCTCGACGAGCCAACTTCTGCCCTTGACCGCTCAACCCAAATCACTGTGATTGAGCTATTAACCAACTTACAGAAGAAATATGGTTTGAGCTATATCTTCATCAGCCACGACTTGGCCGTTGTGCGGGCATTAAGTGATCGTGTCATGGTAATGAGCAAAGGCGATGTGGTAGAAAGCGGTGATGTAAATCAGATCTTCGAAAATCCGCAAGATCCATATACCAAACGCTTGATCGAAGCCTCCAATCTCTAACCCATAAAAAAAACCGTTCCATTGGAACGGTTTTTTTATTGCAACAAGCGGTCAGATCCTTCAAAAGTTTTGCAAATCACGCTTCTAACTTTAATGCCTGTGAAAAACGTTGTAAGCCTTTCACATTTCCGTCTTTAGCTAATGACTGTAGTGTTTGAGTTGGAACATGGAGCAGTTGGTTAGTGAGTTTATAACTTAATTCATTCAGCACTTTCTCACTATCTTGCCCTTGTTGCAAAGCGTTCATCGCTTTTTCAAGCAGTTCTAAACGAATGGCTTCCGCATTTTGGCGATAGTGCTTAATCAAATTACTCGACTGTTGCTGCTTCAGCCATACAAAGAAATCTTTCGCCTCTTCAACAACAATCTCTTTCGCTTGTTCGGCCGCTTGCTGACGCTGAGCAAGATTTTGCTCGATAATATGTTGTAAATCATCCACGCTATATGAATAGACACTATCTAACTCACCTGCCTTTTCATCAATATCACGTGGTACGGCAATATCAATCAGTAACATCGGAGCATAGCGGCGTTCCTTTTGGGCAGCTTCGACCATCTCTTTGCTAATCAATAGGTCAGGGCTACCCGTTGAACTAATCACGACATCAGCTTGGTTTAGACCGAGCTGCAATGCACTTAAGGATAAAATTTGCATCGGATGCCCGACTCGCTCTGCCATCATTTCTGCACGCACGTGAGTACGGTTGGCGACCATCATGTTCTTCGCCCCGTGCTGTACCAAATAACGAGCGACCAGTTCAATGGTTTCGCCCGCCCCGACCAACAGAAAACGTAGTTTGTCAAAATTATCGAAAATTTGGCGAGCTAAGCCACAAGCGGCATAGGCGACCGACACGGCCGAGCTGCCGATTTCTGTTTCAGAACGCACCCGTTTCGCCGTGGCAAAGGTTTTTTGGAAGAGACGAGAAAGGTTAGTGGACATTGTCTCGCCTTGGGCTTGGTAGAAAATTTCGCTGTCTTGATAGGCTTGTTTTACTTGCCCCAAAATTTGTGGCTCACCCAAAATCAATGAATCTAACCCGCACGCCACACTCATCAAATGACGAGCAGCGTCCATATTCTGTTTGAAATAGAGACTGTTTTCGAGTTCATCGTGTTCGAGATGATGAATGTTTTCAAACCACTCGGTACATTGTGCCCGCCACGCTTGGTTATCGGGGTGATCTTCTTGCGGTGGGACATCGGGCTGGTGAAAATAGAGTTCGGTGCGGTTACAGGTAGAAAGAATGACGACACTTTCGGCAAGTCCTTGCGCGCGAATTTGTTCAAGAGCCTGTTGGCGTTTGTCTTCCACAAATGCCACTTTTTCTCGCAAATTCACCGATGCCGTTTTATGATTGATGCCTAATGCTAAAATTGTCATTGCTACCCACAAAAAGAAAACGAGCTCAACTCGTAAAGTTGGCTATTCTAATCAATCGCTTCCCGTGGTGCAAATGATTGTCTTGATAGGTTTGACTTATCGCAAAATGCAAGCGGTCAGTTCCGAGACATTTTTTGCAATTGATCAGCGATGCTTTTTAAGACGAAGAAATCCGCCCCCTTTTCAAATGTTTTCCGCTATAATAAACCTCCTTTTTTGTCATTAATAGACTGGGTTAAAAAGCCATTGACCTACGTTTTTCTGGAGGAATTTATGGTTGCAATTCGTCATTCACACCTGCTTGATCCTAACAATTTTGAGTTGGCAAGTTGGAGTGCGGGTTTGCAAATGCCACCAATTACATTCGATCAACTTCTGGTTGCCTGGCGTTATGTCCAAGAAAAACTTGATACTGAGCAGTTCCACCTGATTTGGTCGGGTGTTGAAATGGTTGAAATTTTGCACAGTTTAAGTATGGATGATGAAAGTCTCGTCGCGGCGCTACTCTTCCCCTTAGTCAAAAATCACATTATCGATCTTGCCGATGTCAAAGAAAAATTCGGCAACTCAATCAAGAACTTAGTCAAAGGCGTATTGGAAATGGACAACGTCCGCCAACTCAACGCCAGCCATGCTTCCGATGTGCAAATCGACAATATTCGCCGAATGCTGCTGGCGATGGTAGACGATTTCCGCTGTGTCGTGATCAAATTGGCGGAGCGAATCGTCTATTTACGAGATGTCAGCCGTAGCGAAGAAGATCTGGTGCTTGCTGCCAAAGAGTGTTCGCACATCTATGCTCCACTTGCAAACCGTTTGGGCATCGGGCAGCTCAAATGGGAGCTGGAAGATTACTGCTTCCGCATTTTACGCCCACAGGATTACCGCCAAATCGCCAAATATGATCTCGGTGAACGCCGTTTAGATCGAGAGCAATATATTGCAAATTTTGTGTTTGATCTGACCGCTTGTTTAAAGGAACAGCTTACCGAAGTGCAGGTTTACGGTCGCCCAAAACATATTTACAGCATTTGGAAAAAGATGCAGAAAAAGCATCTGAAATTCAATCAGTTATTCGATGTACGAGCGGTGCGAGTGATTGTACCTACTTTGGAAGATTGCTATACCGCTCTCGGCATTGTACATACCCAATATCGTCATTTGCCTGAGCATTTTGACGACTACATTTCCAATCCCAAGCCGAATGGCTATCAATCAATCCATACCGTTGTGCTAGGCGAAGGCGAGAAAGCGATCGAAGTGCAAATCCGAACCCAGAAAATGCACGATGATGCCGAACTTGGCGTGGCAGCCCACTGGAAATATAAAGAAGGGACAGCGGCGGGGCGTTCTGGCTACGAAGAAAAAATCACGTGGTTACGTAAGTTGCTTGATTGGCAAAAAGATATTGCTGACTCAGGCGATATGGTGGCGGAAATGCGTTCACAAGTGTTTGACGATCGGGTTTATGTGTTTACACCGAAGGGCGAAGTGGTCGATCTCGCCAAAGGAGCAACCCCGCTGGATTTCGCGTATGCAATCCACAGTGAAATTGGACACCGCTGCATTGGGGCAAAAGTGGCAGGCAAAATTGTGCCATTCACTTATCAACTCCAAATGGGCGATCAGGTGGAAATCATCACCCAGAAGAATCCCAATCCAAGCCGTGATTGGCTGAACCAAAACCAAGGGTTTATCAACACGCCAAAAGCCCGCTCGAAAGTGGTGGCATGGTTCAAAAAGTTAGATCGTGAGAAAAATATCCCACTTGGCAAGGAGATGCTTGAAGCGGAAATGGCGAAATTCAATTTCACCCAAAAACAGATCGAAGAATACGCTCTGCCACGTTACAACTTAAAACAGCTAGATGATCTCTACGCAGGCATTGGCGGCGGCGATATCCGGTTAAGCCCGCTTTCGCACTACTTGCAAACCAAGCTGATCAAGCCGACCGCAGAACAAGCCGATGAAGCGATTTTAAAACAGGTCGCCCACAAAGCCCAAAACGCTCCGAAACAGAAAAAAGGCTTTGTGGTGGTGGAGGGTGTGGGCAACTTAATGCACCACATCGCCCGTTGTTGCCAACCGATCCCTGGAGATGACATTGTGGGTTATATCACCCAAGGGCGAGGGATTTCTATTCACCGATCCGACTGCGAGCAGCTGTTTGAGCTGCAAAGCAACAGTCCAGAACGGGTAGTCGAAGCCGAATGGGGCGAAACCTACGCTACTGGCTTCAGCCTTGTGATTCGAATTATCGCTAACGACCGCAATGGCTTATTGCGTGATGTGAGCGGCATTATGGCAAATGAAAAAGTGAACGTGCTTGGTGTTTCTAGCCGTACCGATACCAAGCGAGGTATCGCAACAATGGATGTAGAAATCGAACTGAATAATATCCAATTACTCAGCAAACTCACTGCTCGCCTTTTGCAGTTAGACGATGTGATTGAAGCGAAGCGGCTGTCGAACTAACAAGAAATAAAATTTAAATTATATGTTGCAATATGTAACGGGTGGGCACTTAATCCGCCAGCAATAGTAAAAGGAATAACATGAAAAAATTAGTAATTTTAGGTTCAACAGGCTCAATTGGGACTAGCACCTTATCGGTGATTGAACACAATCCTGAGCAATATCAAGCCTTTGCGTTAGTTGGTGGGAAAAATGTAGCGTTGATGACAGCGCAATGCCAACGTTTTCATCCACGTTTTGCAGCCTTAGAAAATGCAACCGCAGCTCAACAATTAGCGGAAAATTTACGCTCGCTCAATTTGCCAACAGAAGTGGTGAGCGGTCAGCAAGCAATTTGTGAGTTAGCGGCACACCCTGAAGTCGATCAAGTGATGGCGGCAATTGTTGGCGCTGCTGGGCTGTTACCAACTCTTTCTGCCGTCAAAGCAGGCAAGCAAGTGCTACTGGCGAATAAAGAATCGCTTGTCACTTGCGGTCAGCTATTTATTGATGAAGCCAAAAAATCAGGGGCGAAGTTATTACCTGTCGATAGCGAACACAATGCAATTTTTCAATCACTGCCTGTTGAAGCACAAAATCAAGTCGGCTTCTGCCCACTTGCTCAGCTTGGTATCAGCAAAATTATTTTGACAGGTTCGGGGGGACCTTTCCGTACTAAACCGCTAGATGAATTTTCAACAATCACGCCCGCCCAAGCAGTCGCTCACCCAAACTGGTCAATGGGGCGTAAAATTTCCGTCGATTCCGCCACAATGATGAATAAAGGTTTAGAATATATCGAAGCCCGCTGGCTATTTAATGCCACGGCGGACGAAATGGAGATCATCATTCACCCTCAATCGATCATTCACTCGATGGTGCGTTACATTGACGGCAGCGTGCTGGCACAAATGGGCAATCCTGATATGCGAACACCAATCGCACACACCATAGCGTACCCAAACCGCATCAACGCAGGTGTTGCTCCCCTTGATTTCTTCAAGTTGAAAGAGCTGACCTTTATCGAACCCGATTTCGCTCGCTATCCGAATTTAAAATTAGCGATTGATGCCTTCACTGCGGGGCAATATGCGACCACTGCAATGAATGCCGCAAATGAAATTGCTGTTGAAGCCTTTTTAAATGAGCAAATTCGTTTTACGGATATTGTGGGAGTCAATCGCAGCGTGGTCGAAAATATCGCTCCAATTGCCATTCGAGAAATTGCTGATGTGTTGCATATCGACAAATTAGCGAGAGAATTGGCTAAGCAAGCTATCTTACAATTCTAGTGACAAGCGGTCAGTTCCGACAAAAAATTTGCAAAATGTTCTTCGAATCTGACCGCTTGTAAGCACAAAAAACGCCACTCACTGAGTGGCGTTTTGCATTTAATCTATCAATTTAGATTATTTTTTATAGTTGTGTACTAAAGCAACTAAGTCTAACACTTTGTGTGAGTAACCAGTTTCGTTGTCGTACCAAGAAACTAATTTAACAAAAGTATCAGTTAATGCGATACCTGCAGCTGCATCGAAAACAGAAGTTTCTGTGCAACCGTTGAAGTCAGTAGATACTACTGCATCTTCAGTGTAACCTAACACACCTTTCATTTCATTTTCTGAAGCACGTTTGATTTCTGCACAGATTTCAGCGTAAGTTGCTGGTTTTTCTAAGTTTACCGTTAAGTCAACAACAGAAACGTTTGGAGTAGGAACGCGGAACGCCATACCTGTTAATTTACCGTTTAATGCTGGTAATACTTTACCTACTGCTTTCGCTGCACCTGTTGAAGATGGGATGATGTTTTGTGCCGCACCGCGACCACCACGCCAGTCTTTTGCAGAAGGACCATCCACAGTTTTTTGTGTTGCTGTCGTTGCGTGAACAGTGGTCATTAAACCGTCTTTGATACCGAATTTTTCGTGGATAACTTTAGCAAGTGGTGCTAAGCAGTTGGTTGTGCAAGATGCGTTAGAAACGATGTCTTGACCTTCATATTTATCAAAGTTTACGCCGTTTACAAACATTGGTGTAGCATCTTTAGATGGACCAGTTAAAACCACTTTTTTCGCACCTGCAGTGATGTGTTTGCGAGCAGTTGCATCATCTAAGAATAAACCAGTTGCTTCAACAGCAACATCAACACCGATTGCACCCCAGTTTAAGTTTGCAGGATCACGCTCAGCAGTTACACGGATTGACTTGCCGTTTACTACTAAGTTGCCATCTTTAACTTCAACAGTACCATCGAAACGACCGTGAGTTGAATCGTATTTCAACATGTAAGCCATGTAATCAACGTCGATTAAGTCGTTGATACCTACTACTTCGATGTCGTCACGAAGTTGAGCTGCACGGAATACGATACGACCGATACGACCGAAGCCGTTAATACCAATTTTAATTGCCATAGATTTTTACCTATATTTAAAGTTAAACAAAACTCGTTCCTTTCGTTACATCTTGTATTACGAAAAAGGCAATTAAATTATAACACACTCTTTCCGTCTTTTGGCAATCGAAAATCACTCAAACAACCATAGAGACGTTTTGTGTAATGATCTACATCAAATTTTCAACAACGTTAGTGGATACAGTGAAAATGGTACGTCTAATGGTATAACTAAAATTTCTAATTAAGTGCGTAAAAACACAATAAAAAAACGATAAGAAAAAAGAATAGAAAATGCTGTAAAGCCTGTATATCAAGGGGTTTGAGATAAGTTTCGAAAGGCTATGATAGGCTTGATGGTCCCCCCTACCGGACTTGAACCAGTGACCAAGCGATTATGAGTCGCCTGCTCTAACCGACTGAGCTAAGGGGGGATTGGAATGCAAGATGCATTTAAGAAATGAAAAACGCGCAGGATTATAACGAGAAAAGGCAGGAAAAGCTATCTTTCTGCCATTTTTGTTGGTCACTCGCTGAAAAAATCGGCTAAATTGATACGCTTTTGATTTGCAGATAAATTAGTTGCCCGACAGCAAGCTGTAATTCATCAAAAGACCATGGGCTAATACTTGCCCAGATTTGCTGGTCAGCAACTTGAATAGCGAGATCCAAGCGGTCAGATTTACGGGAAATTTTGCAAATTGAGCCATGCAAAATATTGCGGATTGACGTTTGCTCAGGTTTATTTTTGGTGAGTGACACATCTCGGCTGGCGATTGTGATCCGTAGTCTATCGCCGAGCTGATAACGGGACTGCTGATTAATCCAAATCTGCTGCCCGCCAATGCCTAACCCCAACATTTGATAAGCCGACTGTTCCGCAACAATCGGTAATTCAAGTAGGCTAACTTGCTGCGAGTCGGGCTGCCAATCCGCAAAAGCGGGGCTATTCCAGACCGCTTCTACCCGATCAAACGCAGCGACTTTCCCGTTGTCGAGCAGCAATAGCCTGTCCGCCAAGCGTACGACTTCATCAAGACTGTGGCTGACGTACAAAATCGGGATCTGCACGTTTTTCGCCAGTTGACTGAGAAAATCAAGCAACTCTTTTTTACGAGGAAGATCAAGGGCGGACAAAGGTTCGTCCATCAATAAAATATCGGGTTCAGACAGTAACGCTCGCCCAATTGCCACTCGCTGTTTTTCCCCGCCTGACAAACTATTTGGGAAACGTTCAAGCAGATGCCCAATGCCAAGCAGTTCAACAATTTGCAAAAAATAGGCAGGATCTGACCGCTTGCGGCCATAGTTGAGATTTTTCTCAACACGATAATGGGGGAATAGGCGTGGTTCTTGAAATACATAGCCCACTTTGCGTTTTTCAGGCGGCAAATTGATGCGTTGTTGGCTATCGAATAATACTCGATTATTGAGTAAAATTCGCCCTGTTTGAGCGGTAGAAAGCCCCGCAACCAAGTTGATTAAACTCGACTTCCCCGCTCCCGACTTGCCAAAAATCGCCGTCACGCCTTGGTTCGCAATCTCAACATCCACAGATAAACGCAAGTCGCCAAGCTGTTGTTGCACCGAAATTTGTAACATTTTCACCTACTTATATTTTTGTTGTTTTTGTGCCAACCACTCGGAACAGAACAAGGCAATTAACGAAATCACAATCGCCACCAAACAGAGCCGTGCAGCTGCCAGCTCGCCATCGGGGGTTTCAATGAAGGTGTAAAGTGCAGCGGGAATGGTTTGGGTTTCGTTCGGGATATTCGAGACAAAGGTAATAGTTGCTCCAAACTCACCAAGAGAACGAGCAAAGCCCAATACTGCCCCTGAGACAATACCAACAAAAGAGAGCGGTAAATTCAACGTGAAAAAGACTTTCAACGGACTAGCCCCTAACGTACGAGCGGCTTGTTCAAGTTTTGGATCAATATTTTCAAAAGAAAGTCGGATTGCCCGCACCATCAACGGAAATGCCATTACCATTGACGCCAGCACTGCACCACGCCACGAGAAACTAAACGAAAAACCGAACCATTGCCAGAGTAGCTGCCCGATCGCCCCTTTTTTTGCCATCAGTACCAACAAAAGGTAACCGATAACGACTGGCGGCAAGACAAGCGGTAAGTGAATAATGCCATTGAGCAAATTTTTGCCCCAAAAATTTTTACGAGCAAGCAGCCATGCCACCGCAATCGCAAAAGGCAACGCCAAAAGAATCGCGACCGATGCAATTTTCAGGCTAAGAAAAATGGCATTGAGTTCTTGGGAGGTAAACGAAAAAAACATAATAGTAGGATGGGTCTTGCTCCACCAAAAATGATTAAAATGACATGGTGGGTCAAGCCCCCCCTGCTTAATGTAAACTATTTTACAAGTTTAAAACCCGCTTTTTCAAATGCCATTTGAGCAACTGGGCTTGAAAGGTAGTCAAGAAAACGTTTTGCTTCGGCTTTTTCACTCAACGTTGCGGCAGGATAAACTACTTTGCCATAGCTTTCTTGTGGGAACTCTGCCACTACTTTCACTTTATCGCTAATTTTAGCGTCCGTTGAATAGACAATACCTAACGGCAGCTCTCCCCGTTCAATGTAGGCAAGCACTGCACGCACATCTTTCGCTTTCGATAAGCGATTTTCCACATCCGCCCATAACCCTAAGTTTTCTAACGCTTTTCTCGCATAACGACCAACCGGCACGTTATCATCGCCTACCGCTAAGTAGCTCTCACTAATCACAGATTTAAAATTGATCTCTTTCACACTAGCCACGTTCAAAGTGCTTGCACTAGGTGCAATTAACACTAAGGCATTTTCAGCTAACACTCTGATATTTTTGGTCTTTTGCGGTTGTTTTTGTGCAACATAATCCATCCATTTTTGATCAGCAGAAACAAATAAATCCGCTGGTGCGTCCTGCTCAATTTGTTTCGCCAATGTTGACGATCCAGCAAAAGAGAAAGTTAAAGAGTCCTCGGGATGTTGTTTTTTGTACTCATCACCGATTTGTTGTAATACATTGGTCATTGACGCAGCAGCAAAAACCGTGATGTTTTCCGCTAGTGCTACAGTAGAAACCAAGCCAAATGCGGTAGTTAGTGTTAATTTAAGTAACGCTTTTTTCATTTTTAGTACTCCAAGAAAGGGTTAAAATCTCGATATATAATAAATTATATAATGATAAAAAGCGAGTATGCTTTTAGAATATCTACAAAAATGCGGAGTGAACAATGCAACAAACTGAAATTTTGCTAACGATTAAGTTACAGCAACAACTTTTTGTCGATCCTAAACGAGTGCGACTACTTAAAGAAATTCGCCAAAGTGGCTCAATTAATCAAGCCGCAAAAAATGCCAATGTCAGTTATAAAAGTGCATGGGATCATTTGGAAGCGATGAATGCTATCAGCCCGAAACCGCTGTTAGAACGCAACGCTGGTGGAAAAAATGGCGGTGGCACGCAGCTAACACATTATGCCGAGCGTCTGCTGCAACTCTATGATTTATTAGCGAAAACTCAAGAGAAAGCGTTTGAAATTTTGCAAGATGAGCAAATTCCGCTCGATAGTCTGCTCTCTGCTACCGCAAAATTTTCCCCGCAAAGTAGTGCCAGAAATCAGTTTTTCGGCAAAGTGAAACGCCTTGATGAAAAAGGCGTACATTGTGATGTGATGATCGAAATTGCAAATTTCCCTGAGAATCTGACCGCTTGTATCACCGAATCAAGCCGCCAACGGTTGCAATTAGCTGAAGGCAAAGAAGTGATGTTGATGATTAAAGCCCCGTGGCTAACATTGCACACGCAAGAACCAAATCTACCAAACCGTTTTATCGCAACAGTTTGTGAAATTATTCAAAAAGGGGAAACCAATGAGGTGGCATTAGAGGCAGGCAATGTGGAATGTTTTGCAACTGTCCATCATGAAATGCCATTAGTCGCAGGCGAAAAAATTTGGGTAAGTATCGACCCAGAACAGATTGTGTTGTTAGCATTGTAGCCCGAAGCACTTCGTTCTTCGAGCTACAAGCGGTCAGTTCTGCCTAACATTTTGCAATTATGAACGTAATCCCACTCCTTTTTCGATCAAATAATACGCCCATGAATAAAGCACAATGATTAGCAATCCTAGCACGCCGAAGGTATAGTAAATTGACACATCGCTGATACCGAGAAAGCCATAGCGGAAGCCGCTGATCATATACACAATCGGGTTAAATTGTGATACCCCTTGCCAAAATTCAGGCAAGAGATTGATCGAATAAAACACGCCGCCAAGGTAAGTCAACGGTGTAAGAACAAAAGTCGGGATAATACCAATATCATCAAAAGTATTGGCAAAAACGGCATTGATCAAACCACCTAATGCAAAAGCAATTGTGGTCATCAGCATCGTTAAAATAATCATACTCCACGAATGAATATTAAACGACATAAAGCACAATGTCACCGCCGTGACTAGCACCCCAACAAAGATCCCACGCATAATGCTGCCCGCTACATAGCCCCAAATAATGGTATGAGTTGAGAGTGGTGAAACGAGTAATTCTTCGATATTACGCACAAATTTGCTCAAGAAAAAAGACGATGCGGTATTGGTATAAGCCGCAGTGATCGCCGACATCATAATCAGCCCAGGGGCAATAAACTGCATATAACTTACGCCATTCATCTCGCCAATGCGTTTGCCAATCAGTGTGCCGAAAATCAGGAAATAGAGCGTTGTGGTGATGATGGGTGGCACTAAAGTTTGTCGCCAAATCCGTAGCACACGTTTGGTTTCTTTTGTCGCTAATGTGTAAAAACCGATCATTTACTTTCCTTATATCGCATAAATAGTTCTTCTAAACGGTTTGATTTGTTGCGTAAACTTAACACTTCGATCTGTTGGGTAGTAAGCTGTTGGAACAAATTATTCAGCCCTTGTTGGCGTTTCACCTCGACTTCTAAAGTCGTTTCATCAAGCCATTCGAAGGGGTAATTTTCAATTGTAAGCGGTCGATTTTCCGCTAAATCTAGCAAAAAAGTTTCCGTTTCGAGCTTGGCAAGCAGAGCTTTCATTGAGGTATTTTCAATCAGCTGCCCTTGTTGAATAATCCCGATATTACGACACAAGGTTTCCGCTTCTTCCAGATAGTGTGTGGTTAAAATAATGGTTGTGCCTTGTTGATTAAGCTCACGCAAGAAATCCCAAAGGCTGCGGCGAAGTTCAATATCCACCCCAGCAGTTGGTTCATCTAAAATCAATAATTTCGGACTATGCATTAACGCACGGGCGATCATCACCCTCCGCTTCATACCACCTGACAGCTCACGGGTTAAGGCATCACGTTTGTCCCACAACTCCAACTTGCGTAGCCAATATTGTGCTCGTTCCAACGCTAAAGAACGATCAATACCGTAAAAGCCCGCTTGGTTGAGCAGAATATCGATTACTTTTTCAAATTGATTGAAATTAAACTCTTGTGGCACCAAGCCAATTTGTTGTTTTAATTGAACTTTTTGCGTATCTAAATCGTAACCAAATACCTTCACCGATCCGCTCGTTTTATTCACCAACGAGCTGATAATACCGATAGTGGTCGATTTCCCTGCCCCGTTATGCCCAAGCAATGCGTAAAAATCCCCCTGCTCCACGGTCAGATCAATCCCCCGCAATGCCTGCACACCGGTTTGATATTGTTTTACTAAGTTTTTGATTTCTAGGGCTTTCATATTTAATTGATTTCTTATTTGTAGAGGTGGACCTATATGTCCGCCCGTAAACATATGAGTAAGATCTTTGCTACATTCAACTGCTTGTTGCAAACGGACACAGAGATCCGCTGCTAAAAGGTCATAAAAAAGAATTTCTTTTCTACTCCGCCACTGCCCTTACTGTTGCTTCATCAATTTCGGCATCGAATGCATCACGTAGTAGTTGTAGTTTTTCATCGGCAAACAAGGCATTTTTTGCATCTAGCGTGAGATTTTCAAAAATCTGACGGCGAATTTCGAGCGGAGTTTTGTGTTCACTGCTTTCGCCTAAGGTTAATTGATATTTTAAGCCCAGTTTAGTTAGTGCTTCGCCAAGAAACTGCAAGGTTTCTGGATTTTGTAAATGTGCCATGGCAGGCTTCAATACAAGCTGCAATTCGTTCTCTTGACGACTAGCGAGATAGCTGTTTAAGGCGACTTGGCGAGTAAGCCCACCTAGCTGTAACCGTCCAACAATATTACTCCATTCATCTTGCTCACATGCCAATTCGATGGTTTTTTTGACTAATTCAGGGGTGCGTTCTTGCAAGATCGCTAATTTGATATCGGACGGTTTTGGTGCGTCGTCTTGCGTTTCTAATTCAGGATTCAGCCACGTCCAACGGTAATCCTCCTCTTTTTTCTGCGGCTCATTTTTAGTTTCTGCAGATGGCTGGTGAGTGGGTTGAGCACCCAATTTCGCAAAACGCTCTTGCAAATTTTGTGTTTTCTTCACCGCTTGTGGAAGGACTACGGGGTCAGGCTTTTTTTTTTCGGCACCTGCTAAAGTGGCATCGAGCTTGCTCAACGCACGCAATGCCATATTCGCTTTTGTCAGTGTATCTGTTGGATTATCCGATTGCGTTTCAGACGTTTGAACAAGCTGCGAAGCGGTCGGTTTTGCGGCAGGATTTGCAAATTTTTCATCGGATCTGACCGCTTGTGTAGGCGGCGGAATCTGAGCTTGTGTTTGCGTTGGCTGATTTTGGCTCAACCGCTCACGCAGCTGGGCGATCTGCTGAGTAGAATTTGATGCCGGCTGCGTTTGTTGGCTCATAGCAGGCTGAGTTGGATTGACGATTTTATCGGCATTTTTCGGGTGAAACGCCAAAGCACGCAAAACGGTCATTTCCACGCCAACACGTTGCTCAGGAGCAAAAGGTAGCTCCTTTTTGCCCGTAAGCATCAGTTGATAGAAAAATTGCACATCTTCAGGCGGCAGTTGGCGAGCCAAAAAATGCAAGGGGCTATCTTCTTGGGCATGATGTGGCAGCAGTTGCAACATCGCAATTTGGTGCAACGTTTCTGCCACGTCGCTCAACATTTGTTGCCAATCTACGCCTTTTTTGGCGACAGATTGAATCACTTTCATCGCTTTTTCGCCATCGGCAAGGGCAAGGGCTTGAACCAATTCAACAGGCTGATGATCGTCAATCAGCCCCAACATTGTACTGACAATTGGCAAGGTAATATTGCCATTGCTAACGGCAATCGCTTGGTCGGTCAGGCTGAGAGAATCTCGAATACTGCCTTGTGCCGCTTTGGCAAGCTTGTCCAAAGCGGTTAATTCATAAGGGATGTTTTCTTGATTGAGAATGAACTCAAGGTGATCACGAATTTGAGTTTGATCTAATGCACGCAAATGAAATTGCATACAACGCGACAAAATCGTAATCGGTAGTTTTTGCGGATCCGTGGTAGCAAGCAGGAATTTGACGTACTCCGGCGGCTCTTCCAAGGTTTTCAGCAAGGCATTAAAGCTGCTGCGAGAAAGCATATGCACTTCGTCAATCAGATAGACCTTAAAACGTCCAACCGTTGGTTTATATTGCACATTGTCAAGTAGCTCTCGGGTGTCTTCCACTTTGGTGCGAGATGCGGCGTCGATTTCGATTAAGTCGATAAAACGCCCTTCTTCAATCGCTTTACAATTCGCACACTCACCGCAAGGATCCTCGGTAATCCCCGTTTCGCAATTCAAGCCTTTGGCAAATAATCGGGCAATCGATGTTTTACCCACGCCACGCGTGCCCGAGAAAAGATAAGCGTGATGTAGCCGATTTTCTCTCAAACCGTTTTCAAGAGCGGATAAAACGTGTTGTTGCCCAACCACTTGGTTAAACCGTTGTGGTCGCCATTTGCGTGCAAGAACTTGATAGGACACAGGATACCTACTTTTCGTGAAAATTAATGACCGTCAAAACTCACTAAAGTGAAAGATTTGATGCCCGCTTCAGCTAAACGCTCTGCCCCTTTTAATTCTGGTAACCAGATCACAAAAGCCGCATTTTCAACGGTACCTTCTAAACGGCGAATGAGTTTTGCGGTTGCTTCAACGGTGCCGCCAGTTGCTAATAAATCGTCAATAATCAATACATTATCGCCTTTTTGGATCGCATCGGTGTGGATTTCTAACGTATCTTCGCCGTATTCCAAGGTATAAGATTGCGAAATCACCGCACGCGGTAATTTCTTCGGTTTACGTACTAACACAAACGGTACGCCTAAGGCTAACGCCACTGGTGCCCCAAAAATAAAACCACGGGATTCGGTACCAACAATTTTGGTGATGCCTTTACCTTTAAACTCAGTAACAATCGCATCAACAGAGGCTTGGAAAGCCTCCGGTACTTCTAATAATGAGGTAATATCACGGAAAATAATGCCTGTTTTTGGATAATCAGGAATGGATTTGATCGAGGATTTGATTAAATCAAGTTGGTTCATTTTCAACCTTCTGTTTAAATGGAAAAATAACCTTTGGAATGTAGCAAAAATCCCTAAAATTACAAGGAAAAAATGAAACAAGCGGTAAGTTCCAAAACAAAATTTGCAAAACCCTGTCTAAAATTAACCGCTTGTAAGCCTAGACTTTACTTTCAAACTTTTTCGGTACGATAAAAATCGCTGGCAGAGCGAAAATCAGCATTAGCCAAAAACTAAATGCAGGGGAAATTTGATAAACCAAACCAGCAATAAAGGTAAACAACGCCATCACCCCACAGCTTGCCCAACTAAAATAGAGAGCTTGCAGTTTGGCATTGTGTTCAACGGGTTGTGTGGAAATATAACGGATCATAGCATAATGCCCCATTGCATAAGAAATGGCATGCAATAGCTGAGCAGCAAACAGGATAGCAAACTGATTAGTCGATGCCAAAATTGCCCAACGGACCATTGCCCCCAAGGCAGCAAGAATGATCAAGTGTTGCGTTTTCCACGCTTTAAATAGCTTATTCGCAAAAAAGAAAAAAGTGATCTCTGCGACAACGGCTGCTCCCCATAAAAAACTGGTGTGGGTAGTTGAAATACCGCTGCTTGTCCAATAAAGCGTACTGTAGGCGTAATATGCGGCGTGCGAAGATTGAATTAACGAAATCGCAATCAACATTTTCAACGTCGTTGGTACTTTCATCAATGTCAAATAGCCCACGTCGCTAGCAGATTGATTGTCGTTTTTGCTATTTTCCACAAATTTTTGGCTTGGGTTGAAACTAATCCCCACACCAAGAAACACTAGCCAGCCGATTAGAATCCCGATAATCGCACTTTCACCTAACCAACCAACTAAATAGCCTGTGGAAATTGAACCAACCACAAACGCCACCGAGCCAAACAATCTCGACCGCCCGTAGTCCATTCCAATTTGCTGTTGATAGGTCGATGAAATGGTATCAGCAATCGGCATTGAGCCACCGTTAAAAATATGGAACACTGCAATCGCAGGTAATAACAGCCAAATCGAACCAACTGCCCACGCCACCACAAACAGCACGGCCACCGTTGCCCAAGTGAGAAAGCGGTTAAGTGGGATCAACTGGTTAGGATTTTTCACCGAACGTGAGAAAAACATCGCCCCGACAAAACGGAATAGATAACCCAAAGCAATCAGCAAGCCGATAATATCGGTGTCGTAGCCGTGGTATTTCAGCCATACGGGCAAAAACGGCAACAACACGCCAAAAGCGGCATAAAAGCCGAAGAAGTTAAATGCCGACCATTGAAAAGGAGATAATTGAAAAAGGGATAATTTCATCATAGTAATTTTTCCAACTCCTCAGCTCGCTTGATTGCGGCGTGCATCGCTTGATCAACGGTTTTGGTTAAGTCATTTTGCTCAAATACCACCAAAGCCTGTGCCGTCGTACCGCCTTTGGAGGTCACATTTTCTCGCAAAGTGGCGATCGGCAAATCAGGATTTGCCACCACCATTTTTGCGGCCCCCAGTGCTGCCGCTTGCACCAGTTGGCGGGCATCTTGCTCACTAAAGCCCATGTCGACGGCCGATTGCTGCATCGCTTCCATAAATCTAAAGAAATAGGCTGGACTACTGCCTGTGATCGCAATGATATGATTTAGTTTAGTTTCTGTTTCAACCCTGTAACAGCCGCCGACGGCCGAAAGCAAGGCTTCGGCGAACTGACAAGCGGTCGGTTCCACCGATTTTTTTGCAAATAATCCCGCCATGCCTTCGCCAATTAATGAGGGTGTATTCGGCATCGTGCGAACGATATTTTTCGCTGTTGGCAAAAGCTGTTCCAAACGAGCCACGGAAATGCCTGCTGCCACAGAGATCACCCATTTTTCGCTAAAATCAACATCGGCAAACTCGCTACACACTTCTGCCATCATTTGTGGCTTCACCGCCAAAATCACCACATCCGACAGCTCGACCGCGTGGCGATTGGTGCTATCCACATTCAGTCCCATTGCTCGTAACTGCTCTCGGCGTGCTTGGTTGCTTTTATTGCAAGCGGTCATTAATCCTGCTGGATAGCCGCTTTTGACTAAGCCTGCGATAATCGCAAACGCCATATTCCCCGCCCCGATAAACGCAATTTTCTTCTGTTGCATCCTATTTTCCTCATGATGAAATTCTGCCTACACCGTAAGTAAGGGCAGAATTTAACATTTTGCAAATCGTTTAAATACCGTAAAATGCCCGCTATTCTACGCTATCACAAGGAATTCCTAAATGTTTTGGTTCAAAAATGCCATGATTTATCGGCTCACCAGTCCCCTTTCACTCGACAGCAACACATTAGAACAACAACTGCAAGACACCCGTTTTCACCCTTGCCAACAGGGCGATATGAGCAAATTCGGTTGGTCAAACCCGCTTGTAAGCAGCGAATTACTCCATTTCTGCGTCGGGCAACAATTTTTGCTTGTGTCGCATAAAGAAGAAAAACTCCTACCCGCCACGGTAATTAAAAAAGAGACCGAAAACCGTATCGACACCTTAGAACAGAAAGAAAATCGTAAGCTGAAGAAAACCGAAAAACAGGCCATTAAAGACGATGTGATTGCGATGTTGTTGCCACGAGCATTCAGCAAACATCAATTTACGGCAATCTGGCTCGATTTAGATCGCCAACTGGTTTATGTTGATGCGGCTTCAGCCAAACGGGCGGAAGATACGTTAGCATTGCTGCGTAAAACGCTCGGTTCGCTGCCAGTGGTACCGATTTCTTTCGCTCAAACACCCATTGATGCAATGACCGCCTGGCTAGCCAAGGGCGAAACACCGCATTGGCTAACATTATTAGAAGAAGCGGAGCTAAAATCGTTTGAGACTGACAGCATTATCCGTTGCAAACGACAAGATCTCGAAAGCGAAGAAATTGCCATTCACTTAAATTCGGGTAAATTTGTGACGCGTTTGGCGTTGGAATGGGAAAATCATTTCAGCTTTGTACTCAACGAAGATGCTACCCTCACCCGCCTAAAATTTGCCGATGAAATTCGGGAGAAAAATGATGACATTCTGAAAGAAGATATCGCCCAACGTTTCGATGCAGACTTCCTGCTGATGACGGAAGAATTGCGCCTGTTCACCGAAAAATTGAGCGACACCTTAGGCGGCGTGAAAGAACGTTTATAAGCGAACAAGCGGTCAGATTCTGATGATTTTTTGCAAAATTTTTTCACAATCTGACCGCTTGTTTTGGACGGGCCATGTATGATCCATTCGCTGATATAAAAGAGGGATTCGCAAGATTCCTGTTCAATCGGATTTATGGGACAATACCGAAAATTTTAGGAACTCAACAATGGAAATTTACTTAGTTGGCGGTGCGGTGCGGGATAAATTGCTTGGCTTGCCCGTCAAAGATCAAGATTGGTTAGTGGTGGGAGCCACGCCCGAAATATTGTTGGCACAAGGCTATCAGCAGGTGGGCAACGATTTCCCCGTTTTTTTGCATCCTAAAACCAAACAGGAATACGCCCTCGCTCGTACCGAACGCAAACAGGGCAATGGCTATAACGGCTTTATTTGTGATTTCACTGCCGAAGTCACTCTTGAACAAGACTTGATTCGCCGTGATCTGACCATCAATGCTCTTGCTGAAGATGCAAACGGTCAGATTATTGATATTTATGGCGGCTTGGCGGATTTAGAACATCGTCTGCTTCGCCACGTTTCACCCGCATTTAGTGAAGATCCACTACGAGTGTTGAGAGTTGCTCGCTTTGCGGCACGTTTTCATTCCCTTGGCTTCCACATTGCCGATGAAACAGTAAAATTAATGCAAGAAATGACCGCTTGTGGCGAGCTGGCACATCTCACTGCCGAGCGAGTTTGGCTCGAAACCCAAAAAGCCTTTGCGACAAATTCCCCTCATATTTATTTCCAAGTGCTGCGAAAAGTGGGGGCGCTGGCGGTGCTATTTCCAGAAGTGGATGCACTTTTTGGCGTACCACAGCCTGAAAAACACCACCCTGAAATTGATTCGGGCGTACATACCTTATTGGTGTTGGAACAGGCAAAAAAGCTTGCCAGCCAAGCCCACGATCCTGAAAGCATGCTATTCGCAGCGTTGTGTCACGATCTCGGCAAAGCCTTGACGCCCAAAGATATCTTGCCCCATCACTACGGACACGAGCAAAAAGGTGTCGCCCCAACAGCAACGCTTGCCAACCGCTTGAAAGCCCCAACCCACACCAAAGATTTTGCTAAATTGGTGGCAGAATTTCATACACACACGCACAAAATGACCGAGCTTCGCTCTAACACCGTCTTGAAGTTATTCAATAAATTGGACGTATGGCGAAAACCTGAACGCTTTTTCGACTTTTTATTGGTGTGCGAAGCGGATAGCAAAGGGCGATTAGGTTTCGAAGATCGTGAATATCCACAAGCCGAACTTGCCAAACAGTATTACCAAGCCGCAAGTGAAGTGAGCGTACAAGCGGTTATTGCGGACGGTTTTCAGCAAGCGGAGATCCGTAAAGAATTAGACAAACGCCGCCAAGCGGCGATTCATCAACTTAAACACGAACTCAAGCAGGAGCAATAATGGCCCCACAAACGATTTTAGATTTTTGGTTTAGCGAAATCACCCCTGCCGAATGGTTTGGCAAAAGCGATGCGTTTGATAACTTGATCCGTGAACGCTTTGAAGCCGTAGCTGAAGCGGCAGCGAAAAGTGAACTAGACGATTGGCGGGAGACGATTGAAGGTCGCCTTGCGGAAATTATCGTGCTCGATCAATTTTCTCGCAATTTATGGCGTGATACACCACGGGCCTTTGCTCAAGACCCAATGGCGATGGCTCTAGCTCAAGAAGCGGTGAAACACCCTGATTATCAAACCTTGCCAGCGATTCAACGCAAATTTATTTTAATGCCGTATATGCACTCGGAATCGGCAAAAATTCATCAACAAGCGGTCGAACTATTCAAAGCATTAGACGATGATTACACTTTTGACTATGAAATTCGCCATAAAGAAATTATTGACCGCTTCGGACGTTATCCGCACCGCAATGAAATTTTAGGTCGCCAATCGACGCCTGAAGAGATTGCTTTTTTGCAGCAACCTGGCTCATCCTTCTAATTAACAAGCGGTCAGTTCCTTGCCATTTTTTGCACATCCTACTCGCAAAAAAATCACTGGAACTGACCGCTTGTTGCAACAAAAACGGGCATTCGCCCGTTTCTGTTTACTCGTACTCTTCTAACCAGATGGTCAAAATTGCTTCTAAAATATGTTCGTTTGATGCTTCTGGATCATCATCAAAATCGTCCATTTCAACGATCCATCGGTGCATATCGGTAAAGCGAACGGTAGTTGGGTCTAAATCTGGATTCATATCATATAGATTTTCAGCGATCATTCGCACATCTGTCCATTTCATTAGTGTGCTGCCTCATTTGCGTGGTTCAAGTTATATTTTGGAATTTCGACCACCAAATCTTCCGTGCCAACAACACATTGACAAGAAAGGCGGCTATCGATTTCTAAGCCCCAAGCCTTATCGAGCATATCTTCTTCTTGCTCTGAGCTTTCGTTAAGGGAGTCGTATCCTTCGCGGATCACAACGTGGCAAGTGGTACACGCACAAGAACAGTCGCAAGCATGGTGAATTTCCACGCCCGCATTGTGAGCCACTTCAAGCAAGTTCTCACCTGGCTCTGCCTCTACAACCATACCCTCTGGGCAAAATTCTTCGTGGGGAAGAAAAACTACTTTTGGCATAAAATCCTCTTATTTAATAACTTCATCAACGGCCTTACCCGCTAATGCTTTTTGAATTGATGCATTCATTCGTTTGGCTGCAAACGCTTGAGTTGCAATATCTAACTCTTTAATTCCTTGCTGGATCGCACCGCGATCTTCGCCTTTTTTCAGTTCGATCAAACGGGCTAATACCGCTTCGATCGCATTAAACTCATCAACACTCAGTAGCTCCGCACCGTGTTCTTGCAAGGCAATGATCACGCTATCAATTACTCGATCGGCTTCTACTCGCACTTCGGCTAACTGGCGGGCTTCCATATCTTGTTTCGCATTGCTCATTGATGAGCGGATCATTTCCGTCACTTCTTCATCAGTCAAACCATAAGATGGTTTGATTTGGATTGACGCCTGCACTTTGGTCGATTTTTCCATCGCGGTTACACTTAGCAAACCATCGGCATCGACTTGATAAGTGACGCGAATATGTGCCGCCCCCGCCACCATCGGCGGAATACCTCGCAAAGTGAAACGCCCGAGTGAACGGCAGTCATCAACTAACTCACGCTCGCCTTGCACCACATGAACGGTCATCGCTGTTTGCCCATCTTTGAAGGTGGTAAACTCTTGGGCTTTCGCCACGGGAATCGTCGTGTTGCGTGGGATGATTTTCTCTACTAAACCGCCCATGGTTTCAATACCTAACGAGAGTGGCACCACATCGAGCAACAACATATCTGCATCGGGTTTGTTACCGACCAAAATATCCGCTTGAATAGCCGCACCTAAAGCGACAACTTTATCAGGGTCGATCGAGGTTAGCGGTATTTTACCGAAAAACTCACCCACTTGTTCACGCACAAATGGCACACGGGTTGATCCACCAACCATTACCACTTCACGCACATCGCTGCTATTGACACCAGCATCTTTCAACGCACGGCGGCAAGTCATTAGTGAGCGTTTAACAAGCGGTTGAATTAACGCATCAAATTGCGAACGGCTGATTTCACCCGACCAATTTGCAAAATGTAACGGGAAACTGACCGCTTGCGATAAGCCAATTTTGGCTTGGCTCGCTAAGGTAAGCAGCTCACGCTGTTCACCTGCAGTTTGCGGCTGTACACCTGCCTGATCAGCAATCCAGTTTGCTAATAGATGATCGAAGTCATCGCCACCGAGAGCCGTATCACCACCAGTTGCCAACACCTCAAACACACCACGACTTAAACGTAAAATCGAAATATCGAAAGTGCCGCCGCCTAAATCATAGACCGCAATCACGCCTTCTTGTCCGCTGTCTAAGCCGTAGGCAATCGCTGCTGCAGTTGGTTCATTCAATAAACGTAACACATTCAACCCCGCCAAACGTGCTGCATCTTTAGTGCTTTGGCGTTGAGCATCATCAAAATAGGCAGGAACGGTAATCACCACGCCAGATAATTCACCTGCTAAACGTTGCTCCGCAAGTTGATTTAAGTGGCTTAAAATATCGGCAGAAATCTCAATCGGACTTTTATTACCTTGTGCGGTCACAATCAATGGTAAGCCATTTTCGCTGGCCATAAATTGATAAGGCAAATTGGGGTAGCGTTGCTGCACATCGGCAAGGGAACGCCCAATCAAACGTTTGACCGACACCACCGTATTTTTCGGATCACGGCTTGCTTGTGCGAAGGCATCTATACCAACGGTTTTCGCTTGTTCTCTATAATGCACCACTGATGGCACAAGGGCTCGCTCTTTGTCGTCCAATAAAACCTGTGTTTGCCCGCTACGCACTGTGGCAATCAGCGAGTTTGTCGTCCCCAAGTCAATCCCGACCGCCAATTTATGCTGATGCGGTGCGGCGGTTTGCCCAGGTTCTGCGATTTGAAGTAATGCCATTGTTATTTATATCTCTCTGTAGGGTGGGGCTTCCCCCACCAATGACCACCACAAGCGGTCATATTTTTCAAAAATTTACCCATTTCAATGATGGGTTAAGACCCACTCTACTCGACGTTTAGTTCACCGAATACCCAAAATCATTGGGAGCGAAAGTCGTTTGGTAATGGCGCTCGATCGGTTGTAGTTTTTGGGTTTCTGGGTTGATAATTTGATGTCCGCCAACTTTTTCGATGTCTGCTTGCCAATTATTCCAACGTAGATCGTGGTAGAAACTGGCGAGATCTGCCGTTAATGCCCAGCCGAGAAATTGCGAGTAGTTCAAACCGATGCTTTCCCATTTCTGTTTTTTCGGGTGGAAATAATGCACTAGTCCAACTTTTTCGCCTAAGCCACCGCCATTAATCGCAAAATAACCGCCGATGACATCATCAGCGATCAATAAATGGAACGGACGTTCGCCTGATTGCTCAAAGGTTTTGCCGAAATTCCATTCAAAAAAGCCTCGAGGTAATTTTTTGTTGCCAGAGCCTAAAATACGTAACCAACCGTGATCGACTAGCAACCCACCCGTATAAAAAATCATTGATCCAAGTGGTGTTGCGGTAGAAAGTTGCATTCCCACTAATTCATTACCTGCATTTTCCACATCGGGATCTAATACTTCATATTGGTTATTCGCTGAATCAAACCACGTTTTGACAATATTCCATGCAGGATGTTGATCGACTAATTCGTCTAAGGTTTTCATCGTTTATTCTCCTTAGAAATCAAACAGTTTTTCTTCCACTCGCTCAATTTCGACTTGCAATTTTTTGATAAAACGCAGTTTATCGTTAATCGCTAAGGCTTCTGCCCATTGTTGAGCGTTTAGGGCGGTTTCAAGTTGAGCTAAAATCACTTTTTCTTCTGCGACAATGTCATTGGTGAAATCGGTAAGATCTTCTTCATTTTTTGCAGTTTCAATATTTTCAAGGGTTTCACGCCATTCCATTTGTTGCATGAGGAACATCATATCGCGGGTACTTTTTTGTTCGATATCTTGTTGTTCGCCCGTATGAATATGAATGATCGCTTCAGCTCGCAAAATCGGATCTTTTAGAATATGCAACGCATCGTTAATTTCTGCCGATTTTTGTACTGCAAGCCGCTGTTCTTGAGCGGAACTCGCGGAATAATTATCAGGGTGCAGGGATTTCTGTAACGCTAAATAGCGGGCGGAAACTTCATCAAAATTCACCTGAAACTGCACAGGCAAATCAAATAACGCAAAAGGATTAGTCATCGTTTTCTCCTTAAACGTTGAAACTTTCGCCACAACCGCATTCGTTTTTCACGTTCGGGTTGTTGTATTTAAAGCCTTCGTTTAAGCCCTCTTTGACGTAATCTAGCTCGGTGCCAGCGAGATAAACCAAGCTTTTTTCATCTACGATGATATTCACACCGTGTTGTTCAAATATTTTGTCGTCTTCGTTTAACACGTCCACAAATTCAAGCACATAAGCCAACCCCGAACAGCCCGATGTTTTCACCCCTAGCCTTAAACCGATGCCTTTACCACGGTTCTCTAAAAAGGTTCTGACTCGATTTGCTGCTGCTTCTGTGAGGGTTACACTCATTTTTTCTCCTTACTTGAATATAATCAATTTGAAAGTTGTTTTTTCAAACAATTTTAAAATTGACTATAAATCACAAGCGGTCAGATTTTGCAAAAGTTTTGCGAAAAGTGACCGCTTGTTATGATTACTTACCGTTTTTCTCTTTGTAATCGGCGATAGCGGCTTTAATTGCATCTTCCGCTAAGATTGAGCAGTGAACTTTTACTGGTGGAAGTTCAAGCTCTTCAGCAATTTCGCTGTTTTTAATTGCCGCCGCTTCATCTAAAGATTTACCTTTTACCCATTCGCTGATGAGTGAGCTTGATGCGATTGCAGAGCCACAACCGTACGTTTTGAAGCATGCATCTTCGATGATGCCGCTGTCATTAACTTTGATTTGAAGTTGTAACACGTCACCACAAGCCGGTGCACCAACTAAACCTGTCCCAACATCAGTTGCTTTTTTATCAAATGAACCTACGTTACGTGGATTCTCGTAGTGATCTAACACTTTATCGCTATATGCCATTTTGAATTCCTTCTTGCTTTTGGGGAGTTAATATGCTCCCACATTTATTCGGTGAATACACTCACCTTTTAAAAAATTACCATTAGTCAGGCGTATTGCATACGCCCCGCAAATTTAGTGATGCGACCATTCAATAGAGTTGAGATCGATACCCTCTTTGAACATTTCCCAAAGTGGAGAAAGTTCACGTAATTTGATTACCGCTTTTTTCACGATTTCAATGGTATGGTCGATCTCTTCTTCTGTTGTCCAACGACCTAGTGAAAAACGGATTGAGCTGTGGGCTAATTCATCATCACGACCGATTGCACGTAGAACGTAAGATGGCTCTAAACTTGCTGATGTGCAGGCTGAGCCTGAAGAAACCGCAATATCACGCAATGACATCATCATTGATTCACCTTCTACGAAGTTGAAACTGATGTTTAAGTTGCTATCAACACGTTTACCTTCTTCCATTGTGCCGTTTACATAAACTTCTTCCATATCTTTGAAGCCGTTGTATAAACGGTCACGCAAGGCTTTAATACGTGGCATTTCAGTTGCCATTTCTTCTTTAGCGATACGATACGCTTCACCCATGCCTACGATTTGGTGAACCGGTAATGTGCCTGAACGCATACCACGCTCGTGGCCACCACCATGGATAATCGCTTCTAAACGTACACGAGGTTTACGGCAAACGTATAAACCACCGATACCTTTTGGCCCATAAAGTTTGTGGCTTGAGAACGACATTAAATCGACATTTAATTCTTGTACGTTTACTGGAATCTTACCTACAGATTGAGTAGCATCCACGTGGAAAATAATTTTCTTCGCACGGCAGATTTTGCCAATTTCAGCGATCGGCTGGATGACACCGATTTCGTTATTGACGTGCATTACCGAAATTAAAATGGTATCTGGACGAATTGCCGCTTCTAATTTTGCTAGGTCGATTAGGCCGTTTTCTTCTGGATCTAAATAAGTGACTTCAAAACCTTCACGCTCTAACTGACGGCAAGTGTCTAATACGGCTTTATGTTCTGTTTTCACGGTAATGATGTGTTTACCTTTAGTTTGGTAGAAGTGCGCTGCACCTTTGATCGCAAGGTTATCCGACTCGGTTGCACCTGAAGTAAATACGATTTCACGTGCGTCAGCACCGATCAATTCGGCGATTTGGTTACGTGCGACATCAACCGCTTCTTCTGCTTCCCAACCAAATTTGTGTGAACGAGAAGCCGGGTTACCAAAGACGCCTTCTTTGGTCATATAATCCATCATTTTTTTCGCAACACGCTCGTCTACAGGACAAGTGGCTGCATAATCCAAATAAATTGGTAATTTCATTGTTACTCCTAAAATTAAGGCAAATGTGAAAGCCTAAGGCTTTATTTTGAACAGGTTAATGGCGATGATCGTGACAGTGGGCATCTACACAGTTGTGATCACGATGCTCTTCGACTAACTCCGCCAAGGTAATTTGGTGTAAAAAATGCTCAATTTGCACTTCTAAACGCTCCCACAACGTATGGGTTAAGCATTGGTGGTTGTTACTGCAATTCCCGCTGCCTTTGCATTTAGAGACATCAACACCTTCGTTGACAGCCGAAATAATCATTCCCACGTTGATTTCGTCTAGGGACTTCCCTAACTGATAACCACCGCCTGGCCCACGCACACTTTGTACAATGCCTTCACGACGAAGTTGAGCAAACAGCTGTTCTAAATAAGAGAGCGAAATCGCTTGACGTTCAGAAATGTCGATTAAGCTGACAGGCATTGATTTACCGTGTAAGGCAATATCTAAAATCGCCGTTACCGCATAGCGACCTCTTGAAGTGAGTTTCATACTCCAACCTTATATAAGAAAGAATGTTATAAATAGGTTAAATTTTGATATACCCGACTAATTCAGTCAAGTATTCTACGCTTTATTACAATAGATTGCACCGATAAATTAAATAGCTTTAATTGCTTAAAGCTATTTAATTACAAAGCAGGACTTAACCCACCTTAGATTTTATCTAGTAGATAATTGGAAAATCATGGTTTCTGCTTGGCAACTAAAATCAAAACAAGCGTTCAATTCATAGCCATTTCCGACTGCTTTGATTTCGCTAGTGATTTTACACGGCTCGCTTTCCGCAGCACGAGCTTTACTGGTGAGATAAGCTAATGCCTCTTTGGCTTCGGCTTCCGTTGCGTACACCTGTGAAAAATCGACTGCACACTCACTGTTATCAATAATGGTACCGACGTCCACACAACAGCACATTGGGCTTTCATTTGCTTTACATTCAGACATTTTTGCCTCACTTAATTTTAAAAATAAACTGGATGATAGTTTACTCTTCTTAGCCATTCAGGGCAAATCAATCCGGACTTTTGGCAAAAAGTTCAACTCAACTGGTCTGAACACTTTGCAAAATCATAAAAATTTAATTGCTTCACTGATTACTGCTCCGTAAAATCCGTCCGTTTTGTCAATTTTTACTGATAGTTAGCGGCAATTTGCAAAAATTTTGTCAGATCTGACCGCTTGTTTTCAACCAAAAGGATTACCTTATGACTCAATTTACTAAAACCATAATTGCTTCACTTTTCACATTTTCTGCCGCTGGGGCTTCTGCCGCCGCATTCCAGCTTGCTGAAGGTTCTACTTCAGGTTTAGGTATAGCATTCTCTGGTAATGCTGCTGTTGCCGATGATGCGACCGTCGTTTCCACCAACCCAGCGTTAATGACAAA
This sequence comes from Frederiksenia canicola, assembly GCF_011455495.1. Taxonomy (NCBI): domain Bacteria; kingdom Pseudomonadati; phylum Pseudomonadota; class Gammaproteobacteria; order Pasteurellales; family Pasteurellaceae; genus Frederiksenia; species Frederiksenia canicola. The sequence goes on along the minus strand of NZ_CP015029.1, from coordinate 1,167,948 downwards.
ATTCAACCGTATTGAAGTGTCTGGTGGTGGTATTGTTGTTAATGCCGATGTTGATGTGGACGGTTCCTTCCAAGGTCACAGAGCTTCCCAGAAAAATATTATCCCAACTGCATTAGTACCAAACTTATATGTCGTTGCCCCTGTAAATGATCGCTTTTCATTAGGTGGCGGCTTAAATGTGAACTACGGCTTAAAATCTAAATTCGATACAGATTATACGGCGGGTGTGTACGGGGGCGAAACCGATTTAACTGCATTAAATCTCAACTTTAGCGGTGCTTACAAATTAGGCTACGGTTTTAGTCTCGGTGCAGGAGTAAATGCCGTTTATGCCGATGCCAAAATTTCTCGTCATTTAGGTGCTGCAGGGCATGGCATTTCAGCATTACTTAATCAAAAAGCAAATCAATTAAGCCAAGCAGGTGCGACTCAACAAGCAGCAGCCTTAAGAGGAGTGGCTCAGCAAGTCAAAAATATGCCAGCCGAAACTGTTGTTTCTGAAATTAAAGGCGACGCCTGGGGTGCCGGTTGGAATTTAGGCTTGGTGTATGAAATTAACGAAAACAATCGCTTAGGCTTCGCTTACCATTCACCAGTTAAACTCAAATTTAAAGGCGAATATAAAAATGATTTCCCTGTGGCTTACAATGCGTATTTAGCCCAACTTGCAGCAACTGGTGTCGCATTACCTATCACAGAAGCAACAGGTGGAAGCTATGTAAATGGTCGTTTAAACCTTACCTTACCTGGTTTCTGGGAAATTTCAGGCTACCATAAGCTCACCGAAAAATTAGCTGCACACTATAGTTATAAACGCACTGATTGGAGCAAATTAGAACGCTTGGATGCGTACAGCGAAAAAGGAAACCGTTTATTTAGTAAAGAAGAACATTTCACTGATTCATCTCGCATCGCATTAGGCTTTACTTATGATGTAAGCGAAGTGCTTACTCTTCGTACAGGTCTTGCTTACGATGAAAGTGCAAGTATAAATCACCCATCAATCTCAATTCCAGATACTGATCGTACTTGGTACTCAATTGGGGCGACTTACCGTTTCACACCTAACTTCTCAACAGATATTGGTTATGCTCACTTACGTGGAAGCAATAATGAATTTAAAGAAGGCTCTGGTGTATTCAAAGTGAAATCAAAAGCAAACCTTTACGGCTTAAACGTAAACTATAAATTCTAAGATTTCTTTTTCACAAAAGGCGTGTAAACTAAGGTTCACACGCCTTTTTTATTGGAGTTCCGATGTCGTCTATTTTCTATCATTTTTACACCTCCCCCATTGGAAAATTGCTCTGTATTGCTGACCAAAGCGGTTTAATTGGCATTGAATTTGAGCAAGAACAGCTCACCACCACGGCAAAAAAATGGCAGCAAGCCGATGCGACAAGCGGTCAGATCTGGCAAACTTTTTGCAAAACCGATGAGCTACTAGACCGCTATTTTACAGGCGAAACGCTCGACTTTTCTGTGCTTGATTTTATTGCACCGAAAGGCACGGCGTTTCAGCAATCGGTGTGGAAAATTCTGCGTAAAATCCCATTCGGGCACACCACCAGCTACGGCGAAATAGCCCAACAACTCGGCAAGCCAAATGCAATGCGAGCAGTAGGCAATGCTGTAGGGCGTAACCCCATTTCGATTTTAATCCCTTGCCATCGTGTACTCGGGAAAAATAAGACTTTAACTGGATTCGGTGGTGGTTTACCCGCCAAGCGTTACCTATTACAGCTGGAAAAAATCGGCTATAAAGATCAAGGTGTGGAATTTGTTAATCCAAAAAATAAAAAATGGTAAAGGAAAATAAAAATGAGCAAACACAATAAGTTAGACACCAAGCTCGTCCACGCAGGACGCCATTTTCGCTATACACAAGGCTCAGTGAACCCTGTGGTTCAGCGGGCATCTTCGCTGATTTTTAACTCCGTTGCGGACAAAAAAACCGCCACCCAAAACCGCTACAAAGGGGCATTATTTTATGGTCGCCGTGGTACCTTGACCCATTTTGCACTGCAAGATGCGATGTGTGAACTGGAAGGCGGAGCGGGTTGTTATCTCTACCCGTGCGGTGCTGCGGCGGTGAGCAATGCGATTTTAGCCTTTGTTGCACAAGGCGATCACGTGTTGATGACGGGAGCTGCTTACGAACCGACCCAAGATTTCTGCAATCAAATTTTGAAAAAAATGGGTATTTCAACGACTTATTATGATCCGATGATTACCGAAGCCATCGCTGCGTTAGTCCAACCGAACACCAAAGTGCTGTTTTTAGAATCGCCTAGTTCACTGACGATGGAAGTGCCTGATATTCCAACGATGGTTAAAACGGTACGTGCGATCAACCCTGAAATTATCATTATGATTGACAACACTTGGGCGGCGGGCGTACTGTTCCCTGCGTTACAACACGGTATTGATATTTCGATTCAAGCAGGCACAAAGTACCTCGTTGGACATTCCGATGTGATGATCGGTACCGCGGTGGCAAATGCACGCTGTTGGGATCAGCTACGCGAAAATTCTTACTTGATGGGGCAAATGGTCGATGCCGACTCGGCATACATCACCGCCCGCGGCTTACGAACGTTAGGCGTTCGCTTAAAACAACACCACGAAAGCAGTATCAAAATTGCCAAATGGCTTGCTGAACGCCCCGAAGTGAAAGCGGTTTACCACCCTGCTCTACCAAGTTGTTTTGGTCATCAAAACTTCGTGCGAGACTTCAGTGGATCAAGCGGTCTGTTTTCCTTTGAACTTTGCAAAACGTTATCTGACAGCGAGTTGGCAAATTTCCTTGACCACTTTGAGCTATTTACGATGGCATATTCGTGGGGCGGTTATGAATCGCTGATAATGCCAACCCAGCCGCATGAACTGGCTCGCATTCGCCCTGCGATTGAACGCCAATTGACCGGCACGCTAATTCGAGTGCATATCGGGTTGGAAGAGGTGGATGATTTGATTGCAGATCTTGAGAAAGGATTTGAGCGTATCCGTTAGCTTTTTTTCTGTTGTTCCGCTCGCAATCTCCTGATCTCTTTCGGATCAGCAATCAGCGGGCGGTAAATTTCAATACGATCACCATTCTCGACTAAATCCGTCAATTTAGCAGGACGACTAAAAATCCCAACTTTGTTCTCACGCAGATCAATTTCGGTAAATTTTTCCAACACTCCCGACTGCAAAATCACATTTTGAATCGATACGGGCGAATCCAAATAGAGCTTTTTCAGAAAGGCTTTATCAGGGTAAGCGTAAACCACTTCCACCACTATTTTTTGCTCAGACACCATAAATCTCCTTCGCCCGCTGTTTAAAGGCATTGACCATTTTGAGCGTTAATTCATTGAAAATTTTACCAAACACTATTGCAATCATTGGGCTAGAGAACTCAAAATCGAGTTGTAATGAAATATTGCAACTCTGTTCATCAAAAGGTTGGAAAATCCATGCTCCTTTTAAATAACGAAAAGGCCCATTCAACAATTCCATTGTAATTTTTTCGTTAGGAATCATCGTGTTATGGGTACTAAACCGTTGGCTAATGCCTAATTTTTGAATCACCAACTCGGCATTTAATTCATTTTCGCCTAGGCTTAACGTCTTCGCACCCACACAGCCCGACAAAAATTCAGGATAGCGTTCGTAGTCATTTACTAGACGATACATCTGTTCGGCACTGTAAGGCACAAGGGCGGATTGATTGATTACTGGCATGTTATTTTGATGGTTGGAAAAAGTAGCGGGATTGTAGCATAGATTCCCCAAATGCACCTACGCCCCTTTACAAGCGGTCAGTTTCTACCAATTTTTTGCAAATCGGAGTACAATCCGCCCATTCGTGAGCAACTGATTCAAGGACATTTATGCAACAAGAACCGATTCGCCTGACGCAATACAGCCACGGTGCCGGTTGAGGCTGTAAAATTTCGCCTAAGGTGTTAGGGACAATTTTACAATCACAACTACAGCCTTTTGTGGATCCCAATTTATTGGTCGGCAATGAAAGTGCGGATGATGCGGCGGTATACGACATCGGTAACGGTGTGGGCATTATCAGCACTACCGATTTTTTTATGCCGATTGTTGATGATCCTTTCGATTTCGGACGAATTGCCGCAACCAATGCCATCAGCGATATCTTTGCGATGGGTGGTAAGCCGATCATGGCGATTGCCATTTTAGGCTTTCCAATCAATAAGTTACCTGCCGAAGTCGCTCAACAGATTGTCGAAGGCGGGCGTTTTGCATGCCAACAAGCAGGGATTGCGTTAGCAGGTGGGCATTCGATTGATTCACCAGAACCCATTTTTGGTTTAGCTGTAACGGGAATAATTTCAACCAAACAAGTAAAGAAAAACGCCTCCGCCGAAGCAGGCTGTGAATTGTTTTTAACCAAACCCCTTGGCATTGGCGTGCTAACCACGGCTGAAAAACAGGGCAAACTTCGCCCAGAGCACAAGAATTTAGCCCGAGATGTGATGTGCCAAATGAACAGCATTGGGGCGGAATTTGCCAAACTGCCCGATGTCACAGCCATGACTGATGTGACGGGCTTTGGCTTACTTGGGCATTTAACCGAGCTTTGCCAAGGTTCAAACTTACGTGCCGAAGTGGATTTCGACCAAATTCAAACTTTAGACGGTGTGAAAGCGTATATCGCTCAAGGTGCGGTACCAGGCGGAACCCAACGCAATTTCGACAGCTACGGACATTTGATTTCGCCGATGACTGACGAGCAAAAAGCAATTTTATGCGATCCGCAAACCTCAGGCGGTTTACTGATTGCTGTGCGGCCACAAGCGGTCAGTTCCGTACAAAAAATAGCAAATAGTGCGAATGTGGAATTGATCCCTGTTGGGCGGTTATTAGTAGCGAACAACGACACTCACTCGTTAATTGATATTAATTAACCCGTGTCCGCTTGTGGGAAAGGGTGAATAATGGAGAAAAATTATGCATTTTGATATCGCTATCATCGGCGGAGCCATCACAGGTTCGGTACTTGCTCTTGCGTTAAGTTCAGCCACCCAGCACAAAATGCGAATTGCGATTGTCGAGAAAAACGAACCGAACTACGCCGAACAGGGAGGATTTGATGCTCGCTCAATTGCGTTAGCCTATGGCAGTTTGCAAAAAATGGCGAAGATCCGACCGCTTGCAAGCGGTCAGTTATCGGAACAAATTTGCAAAATCGCCACCCCCATTGAGCAAATTCACGTGTCTGATCGCCACCATTTTGGTAAAGCGATACTTTCCGCCCAAGAGTTGAAGTTAGATAAACTTGGCGTGGTGGTAGAGTTGGCGAAAACAGGCGAATTACTGGCAAAATTGTTAGCAGAACAACCGAACATTCAGCTTTTCTGTCCCGATACCGTGGAGAACATCGAAAGCTCGCCAGCCCATTGCAAACTGACACTATCGAGCCAGCAACAACTGGAATGTGCGTTAATTGTCGCTGCGGACGGCATGCAATCACACATCGCCAAACAGTGCGGTGTTGCAACGGAAATGGTGAAGGATTATCAGCAATCAGCGATTATTGCGAATGTGGAACTTACCGAACCGCACCGCAACCAAGCCTTTGAGCGTTTCACGCCACAAGGTCCATTTGCCTTATTGCCTTTGACCGAGAAAACGATGTCGTTAGTATGGTGCTTGCACGATCCGAGTGAAGCAATGTCAATGACTGATAGCGAATTTATTACGGCTCTTCAACACCAATTTGGTTGGAAACTTGGCAAGTTTGTGCGAGTTAGCAAGCGGTTTGTCTATCCACTTTCTTCACAAAAATCTGAATCGCATATTCATCACCGATTGGCCATTGTCGGCAATGCCGCACAACTTTTGCACCCAGTGGCAGGACAAGGCTTCAACTTAGGTATGCGGGATTTGTTCGCATTAGCAACCTTGGTGGGCGAGGCGTTTAATCAAGGTAAGGATATTGGTGAGTATTATTTATTAGCAGAATTTGACCGCCAACGCCATGCTGATCAGCAGCGAGTTATGCGAGCAACCAGCGGGCTGATTTTGATTTTCGGCTGCGAATTTCTGCCGATACAAGCGGTGAGAAACCTCGGACTTTTTGCGATTTCCCATAGCCCATTTTTACGCAATCAAGTGGCACATCAAGCATTGGGATGGTAAAAATAAGGGCGAACAGATGTTCGCCCTTATTATCACTTCGTAGAATTATTGCCCAATTCCACCTAATCCTAACATAAGCATAAATAACACACTTTGTAGATCTTGTTCAGGTACTTCGTTACCATTGAGCTTAACTTTACCTTGATCAATTTCAATTTTTACCTTGATATTGTCAGGATCCACTACTGCCAAACCGCTGTTCTGTGCATTTGCAATTAATTCATCCGTTGCCGCTTTTGCTGATCGCACCGCATCTTCTTTACTAAACGTATTCATCAGATTTAACTGTCTAATCAGTTCTTCAAACGCTACAATGTTCAGACTTCCCTCTAGTTTTGACTGAGCAAAAACATTTAATATTGGTTCGAATCCAAGTCCAAACAAGGTATTTAGGTCAAATGGTTTACTATTGAGTACTAATGAAAGTGTATGCTTTCCTTTTTCATTTTCAAATGAGAGATTATTTAAATGGAATTTAATTTCTTTCGCCGTTAGTGCTTCAATATCTTTCTGTGGATTTACCGATTGTAGCTCTTCTGGGGCATATTGAGCCAGTTTCATTAATGAATCGGTTGCTTTAGCATCACTTTTCATAAAAATGTCTGCCGTCATTTTCCCTAATTCAACACGGTTTTTATCTTTACCAACTAATGCTAATTTAGTTGAAAAATCAGCTACGCCTTCATAAAAATCGTTGGCAACTGTATTCTTCCCTTTAGCAACAAGATCATTAATTTCGAACGCCTCAAATTCACTATTATCCTCAACACTCTTCACCATTAAGGATTTAATTTTAGCATCGACATCACCTAAAGCTAAGTAAGGATAATCTCGAGATTCTTGTGGGAAGCTAACACGGTACTCTGCTTGATTAAAGGTAATATCAACATTTCCTTCAGGATCAATAAGTTGCACATGTGGAATAGTGACATTTACTTTGCCTTCCCCTTGCTTAGCAATCTCAAACTCAGCATCGATTTCGCTCGCCTTAAATGATGAGTCTTCAGATTTAAATGCTGCGGTTTTGAACTGTCCATCAACTGTTGAAGAATAGCTCAAATTGGAGTGCCCCACTAATATTTCAGGCTGTTCAAACATCCCTTTAAGTGATTCAGACGAGGTAATTTTAGAATCAATACTTGCCATTACAGGTATAACATTACCTTTGATTAAACGATTTAATGGCAATGGACCATGATAGATCTTATCATTACCCTTAAATTCGTGGGTTTTATTATCCATTTCTACTTCAACACTATAAGTAACATCAGATGTAAAGAAGCTGCGTTCTAAATTCACATTTTTAATTTCAGCTTTGATACCGTGTTGGCTAAGCTGTTTTAAACTCTCATTACCTTGTGCAACAAGTTCTTGATAGCGTTGCTCAACTTGTTTTCCAGTGTACCAGCTTCCACCTGTTGCAGTTGCACCGAGAATAACTGCCACAGAAAGGGCGATGGTTGATAATTTCATAGAATGTTCTCCATAATTTGGGGGCAGGCCCCGTTAAAGTTAAATATCACATGTGTAAAAAATTTAGCGAAAATATTCACAAACGTCCTACAAGGTTTGCTCACACTTCAGCTTCTGTTGATAGACAACGTTCAAAACGCAATAGCACTTTGTGACCGCTTGTATCACCGCAGCGGTTGTGATTCATCTGTTACTGCACGCTCAAGCAGCCACTGGCAAGGACTAAAACGCTCTCCATACAGTTGAGCATGCTTATGCAACTGCTTAACAATTTCTACCGCACCAATTTTTTCGATATACGCATAAATTCCGCCACGGAAATCTGGGAAATCAAATCCAAGCACCGAAGCGACATTCCCTTCGTCGGTGGATTGTATCACATTGTCCTGCAAGCACCAGCAGGCTTCGTTAATCATCCGCAGTACACAACGGCGGACAATATCTTCACCTTCCATTTCATTTCGCATAATGGTTTCCATGACATGATAAATACTCTTATCTTCTTGAGTCCGCTGAATATTTGAATCATACAAATAAAAACCCCGTTTGTTTTTGCGACCTTTACGTTCGTTGGCGATTAACAGCTGCACCGCTTCGGGCAGTTTAAAGCGGCTGCCAAGTTCATTCACCATTGCAGCATTCGATTTGACGATCACATCCAAGCCAATGTCATCAATCATTGCCAACGGCCCTGTTTTAAAGCCAAATTCCTGCAATGAACTATCAATAAATTCAATCCCCTCACCTTCTACCAAACATTGAACCGCTTCCAGTAAATATGGCGTGAGAATACGGTTAATGAAAAAGCCTTCACGATCTGCCACTAGCAGTGGAATTTTGCCTTGCTGAATGGCGAAGTGAATTGCCGTAGCAATGGTCTTTTCACTGGTTTTTTCGTGGGGGATAATCTCCACCATTTTACGTTTGGTCACGGGACTGAAATAGTGAAAACCGATGACATTTTCAGGACGTTTCGCTACGGAGGCAATATCACGAATAGCAAAAGTCGATGTGTTGGTCGCAAAAATGGCATTATCACTGTAATAATTTTCGCTCTCTTGCACCATTTGTTGCTTTAATGCGAGATTTTCATAAACCGCTTCGATAATGAAATCAGTAGTTTGTGCCGCAACCAAACGATCACCGCCCGTGATCAAATTCATTCGTTGAATCATCTCCCCATGAGACAACTTGCCGTGACGCACTGCCTTGTGCATCAAGTCATAACAGGTTTTCAAGGCTTTTTGGATTTCTGCGGGGTGAATATCTTTAATCCGAACAGGAAGCTGAGCATTGTTTGCCGTCAAATAGGCAATGCCCGCCCCCATAAAACCACTACCAAGCACACTAACTTGTGCCACATCTCGCCCTTGTGAGCGACCACGATAACTCGCTTTCATTTTGCGTTCAGTCTGTTTCAAGTTGATCAGTACTTGGGCTTGTTCCGTTTGGCTAAGCTCAATAAGAGCACGCTGTTCAAAGGCTAATCCTTCTTTAAAACGTGGCAGTTTGAACAACTCCAACATTTTCGCCACTGCGGGATAATTGCCAAATGCTTTGTTCCATACCCGATTTTCAATGTGATCAAGATAACGATGACGAATAAACAAATTGCCTTCAAGATTTTTACGGATAGCCGCCCAGCGTGCAAGCGGTCGTTTATGGTCAAACTTTTGCACTTCGTTATTCAAAAGCAACTGATAAGCCGTTTCAAACAGATTGCTAGCGGGGATCAATTTATCTACTAGGCCTAATTTCAAGGCTTTTTCCGCCCCGATTTTTTGCCCGGAAAGCAGTAGCGGAATGGCTTTAGATAAGCCGATTAAACGTGGCAAACGCTGTGTGCCCCCTGCAAAGGGTAAAATGCCCGAGCGAATTTGCGGCATCGCAAATTTGGTATATACGTCTTCGCTCGCAATACGGTAATCGCACGCCAATGCCAACTCTAAGCCAATCCCGAAACAGTCGCCATCAATCACGGCCACCACAGGCATTTTGAGCGTGTTGATCTCTCGCATCACCGCTTGGGCTTCTTGGGAGATAGTTTGTAGCTGGGCATCGGTTTTATCCCGCAAGCCACTTAATTTATAGCCTTTTATAAAGCACTTTGGTTTGCTCGACAAAAAAATCACACCTCGAGCTTGCTGATACAAAATCGTGCCAAGGGCATCACGCAAGTCAGACACAAAATCTTCAGGCAACCAGTTTGATGCTTCATTCGGCACATCAATCCGCACAATCGCCATGCGATTCTCGTCAATTTCCACATTAAATGTAGAAGGTTGGGCTTGTTCGTTGTTCATCTTTTTTATTCACTCTCCAATACCATTGCCGCCCCTAATCCACCTAAACCACTTGATGCAACAAGCGACATCCCGCCACCGTTGCGTTTTAAGGCGTTGAGAGATTGAATTAAAATTCGCAGGCTAGTCGCTGCTCGTGGGTTGCCGAAGGCGATTGAGCCGCCTAAATGATTGAGTTTATTAGGGTCAATTTTGCCGATACAAGCGGTACGATTGAGCTGATTTTTTGCAAATTCATCGCTTTCAAACAGCCGCATATTCACTAACATCTGGCTGGCAGACGTTTCGTGAATATCAATCAAATCAATATCTTGCAGCTCAACATTGGCACGCTCTAAAGCAAAATGACTGGCAACCGTTGCCCCCATAAACATATTCTGCCAAATATCGTTACCTGTAATCGCATAAGAGCGAATATAGCCGAGCGGGTTCAGACCTAACTCTTTGGCTCGATTTTCTCGCATTAATAGCACTGCCGCTGCACCATCCACTGCCTTGGGCATATTAGCTTCAGTCACAGTCGCATAACTTTTCGCCACAATCGGTTCCGCATTGTCGTAATAACGTTGGCGAGTAGCGGCTGGAATTAAGCTGTCAGACACCACAAAATCCGTATAAGGGCGAGGGAAAGAAGGAATCACCTCACCTTTCAACACCCCTAATTTCCATGCGTCTGCCGCTTTTTGATTAGAATGGCGAGCGAATTCGTCCTGCTCGGCTCGGGTAATGTGAAACTGTTGAGCCATCTGCTCGGACATTTCCGCCACCGAGAGCTGGGTCATATAATCTTTTAAATTGACGCCATGGGGTTTGAGATCCCGCCACGAAAAACGGCGGAACAGATCGAATTTTTGCTCAAGCGTTGGGGCGTTAAAAATGCCTTTCAATTTGTGAATAACACGGGGGCTGATGCTAAAAGGTGCGTTAGAAATGGAATCCGCCCCACCAGCGATTCCCGCCGAAATTGAACCACTGACGATACTGCCCGCCACATTAACCAAAGCTTGCAAACCTGACAAGCAAGAACTACTTAGCGTATAGGCTTGCAAATGAGGCATATTCAACGCTAACGCAATTTCGCGTGCTGGGTTAGGAATATCGGGCTGCTGAATCACTTGCCCGAACACCAGCTGATCAAGCTGACTGCGTTCAATCGCACTGCGGCTCAACAATTCGTTGGTCACCATCGTGCCTAAATCCGTGGCATAAGACGACTTAAACTCCGCATCTCGCAATACAAACGGCGTTCGCAACCCCGCCACAATCGCGACTCGCTCTCCTTGCGGATTGAGAAGATTTTGTTTCGCCATTGGGATTCCTTTACTTAATACAAAATTGGCGGAATTTTAACACGCCATTAACCAAAGCGGAAAAACAAGCGGTCAGATTTTAGGATTTTTTTGCAAATGGATTTAAAATACGCCACAAAAAATGACCAAGGAAACAAAATGCCCTACATTATTGGACTGACTGGTGGCATCGGGAGCGGAAAAAGCACCATTGCTGATTTATTTAGCGAACTCGGCGTACCGACGATTGATGCAGATGTAGTCGCTCGCCAAGTGGTTGAAAAAGGCTCGCCCTTGTTAGCACAAATCGCTGACCATTTCGGTAGCTCGATTTTAACTGACGGCGGTGAGCTCAATCGCCCTACATTACGCGAACGCATTTTTCAATCAGAAACGGAAAAAAATTGGCTGAATAATTTGCTTCATCCCGCCATTCGCCGTGAAATGTTACAGCAACTTGCACAAATCTCTGCCCCGTATGTCCTCTGGGTTGTGCCTCTGTTAATTGAGAATCAGCTCACTGAGTTTTGTGATCGGGTACTGGTGGTGGATGTCTCCCCTGAAGTTCAGCTAGCACGAGCAACAAGGCGGGATCAAAGCAAAATTGAGGTGATTAAAAACATCATGGCTGCTCAGGTTGATCGCCAAACTCGCTTAACCTTTGCCGATGATGTGATTGAAAACAACCTACCGCTTAATGAAAATTTATCTCAATTAAAACAACAAGTTGCAATGTTACATCAACGCTATCTCCACTTATCTCAAACAAAAGGAAATGAAAATGACAACCGTAAATTGCCCGACCTGTGAAAAAGCTGTAATTTGGTCGCCTGAAAGCCCTTACCGCCCGTTTTGCAGCAAACGCTGCCAACTCATCGATCTCGGCGAATGGGCTGATGAAAAGAAAGTCATCGCTGGCAATGAAGATGATGTAATGTCATCGGATTCAACCATAAATTAATCATACAAGCGGTCAGATCCGCTGATTTTTTTGCAAAAAAATGGTGGGAGAGCCCACCATTTTTACCTTGCAAAAATTATTTTGCACAACCGCAAGTTGATACTTTTTTCTCAAAACGTGCTGCTGCTTCATCCCAGTTCACCACATTCCAGAATGATTTGATGAAGTCTGGACGGCGGTTTTGGTAGTTCAAGTAGTAAGCGTGTTCCCACACATCTAACCCTAAGATTGGGTAGCCAGAAACGCCAGCTACTTCTTTACCCATTAATGGATTGTCTTGGTTTGCGGTTGAAACCACCGCTAATTTGCCATCTTCTAATACTAACCATGCCCAGCCAGACCCAAAACGAGTGGTCGCTGCTTTTTCAAATTCGGCTTGGAAGGCTTCTACTGAACCGAAATCACGCACGATGGTGTCTTTTAATGCACCGCTTAACGTTGTGCCCGTTTTTAAACCTTTCCAGAAAAGTGTATGGTTTACGTGACCACCCACGTTGTTACGCACCGCAGTGCGTTTTTCTGCTGGTACCACAGATAAATCTTGGATCAATGAGCCAGGACATTTTTCAAGTAATTCAGGATGAGCTTCTAACGCCGCATTCGCATTGTTGATGTAGGCTTGGTGATGTTTAGAATGGTGAATTTCCATTGTTCTTGCATCAAAATGTGGCTCTAACGCATCGTATGCGTAGCCTAATTCTGGTAATGTGTATGCCATTTTTAAATCCTCAAAAATAATTGGTAAAATTTGAGTCTAAACTCACCGCTTATCCTATCAAAAAATCACCGATGTACCTAGATTTTTTTGATCTAACGCAAAAAACTAAATTTTTATCAATAACGCGAAAAAACCATTGACAAAGCAACCGTTTTCGCACATTCTTCTGCGTGTTTTTCACTCTTAATCAAAGACTTTATGCACCGTTTCAGCACGATTATCACTACGATTATTACCATTATGTTGTTACATAGTGCGGGTGTTCGTAGCTAAAAAACGGAAAAATTTCACGAAAACCCGCTTATTTAGCGGGTTTTTTTGTATCATATTTGCAATATCACAACATTTTCAGGAGAAACTATGCGAGTTCTTAAATTTGGTGGCACGTCTTTAGCAAATGCAGAACGCTTTATGCAGGCAGCCGATATCATCGAAAAAGCCCATTTAAGCGATCAAGCTGCAGCCGTGTTGTCTGCTCCCGCCAAAATCACTAATCACCTTGTCGCCATTGTGGATAAAGCCCAAACCAGCGAATCTTACCAAGCCAATCTTGATGAAGCCAACGAGATTTTCAATAACATTATCAATGGATTACACGCCGTAAATCCTAAATTTGACCGTGATGGCTTGCACGCATTCATTCAAGCGGAACTTCAAGACATCTGCAATATTGCAGCGGAAGCCTCAACAAATAAATTCTGCCCAGACAATATCAGTGCAACGGTGCATAGCCGTGGTGAGAAATTGTCAATTGGAATGATGAAAGCATGGTTTGAAGCGAAAGGTTATGAAGTCACTCGCATTGATCCTGTAGAAAAATTACTGGCTCACGGCAGCTATTTAGAGTCTTCGGTGGATATTGAAGAATCGACTAAACGCGTGAATGCGGTTTCGATTCCGAAGAAAAATGTAGTGCTCATGGCTGGCTTTACGGCTGGCAATGACAAAGGCGAATTGGTATTACTTGGTCGTAACGGTTCAGACTACTCAGCAGCCTGTTTGGCGGCGTGCTTGAAAGCAGATGTGTGCGAAATTTGGACAGATGTGGATGGTGTTTACACTTGTGATCCTCGTTTAGTACCCGATGCGATCTGTTTAGAATCAATGAGTTATCAAGAAGCGATGGAGCTTTCTTACTTCGGAGCGAAAGTGATCCACCCTCGCACTATCGGTCCACTTGTGCCACTCAACATTCCGTGCTTAATCAAAAACACCCACAATCCCGATGCCAAAGGCACAATCATTGACGGCAACGTGGCAACGGACGGGTTGAAAGTGAAAGGTATCACCAACCTGGATAACGTGGCGATGTTCAACGTATCGGGTTCCGGTATGCAAGGAATGGTTGGTATGGCCGCTCGTGTGTTCTCCACAATGTCAAAAGCAGGTATTTCGGTTATTTTAATCACCCAATCCTCTTCAGAATACAGCATCAGTTTTTGTGTGCCTGTGAAGTCCGTGGAAAAAGCGTTATCCGCATTAAATGCTGAATTTGCTCAAGAATTGAAAGAAGGCTTGCTTGATCCTGTTGATGTCATCAAAGATCTCTCCGTTATTTCAGTGGTGGGTGATGGTATGCGGACGTCAAAAGGTATCGCTGCTCGATTCTTCTCTGCCCTTGCCCAAGCGAACATCAGCATTGTGGCGATTGCCCAAGGTTCATCTGAGCGTTCTATTTCTGCGGTAGTGCCGCTCAATAAAGCGATTGAAGCCGTAAAAGCAACCCATAATGCATTGTTTAATAACAAAAAAGTGGTTGACATGTTTTTAGTCGGCGTTGGCGGTGTCGGCGGCGAGTTGATCGAGCAAATCAAACAACAAAAGGAATACTTGGCAAAGAAGGACATTGAAATCCGTGTATGTGCGTTAGCGAACTCTAATAAAATGTTGCTCGACCCAAACGGGCTTTCTCTTGAAAACTGGAAGGCTGATTTAGAGCAAGCGACTCAACCGTCTGACTTCGATGTGTTGCTTTCATTTATCAAATTGCATCATATGGTAAACCCGGTATTTGTGGACTGTACGACGGCCCAATCGGTGGCAAATTTATATGCTCGTGCGTTAAAAGAGGGGTTCCACGTCGTCACGCCAAACAAAAAAGCCAACACATCAAGCTATGCTTACTACCAAGAAATGCGTGAAAATGCTCGTCAAAGCCAACACAAATTCTTATATGAAACGAACGTGGGAGCAGGCTTGCCAGTAATCGAAAACTTGCAAAACTTGCTAGCTGCCGGTGATGAAGTCGAAAAATTTGAAGGTATTCTTTCTGGCTCGCTCTCGTTCATTTTTGGCAAATTAGAAGAAGGTTTGAGTTTATCGGAAGCCACATTGATCGCTAAAGAGAAAGGCTTTACCGAACCTGATCCACGTGATGATTTGTCTGGTCAAGACGTGGCTCGCAAATTGTTGATTCTCGCTCGTGAAACGGGTTTACCACTTGAATTAAGCGATATTGAGGTAGAAGGCGTTCTGCCAAAAGGCTTTGCAGAAGGCAAAACGACTGACGAATTTTTAGCGATGTTGCCAGAACTTGACGGCGAATTTGCAAAAAAAGTGGCGGAAGCGACCGCTTGTGGCAAGGTATTACGCTATGTTGGCGTGATTGAAGGCGATAAATGCAAAGTTTCTATCAAAGCGGTGGACGCAGATGATCCGCTCTACAAAGTGAAAAATGGTGAAAACGCACTCGCCTTCTATACCCGCTACTACAACCCAATTCCATTGTTACTGCGTGGCTACGGTGCGGGTAATAGCGTGACTGCGGCAGGCATTTTTGCGGATATTCTCCGTACTCTTCATGGAGGGGCGAACTAATGGCTTTACGCATTTACGCTCCTGCCTCAAGTGCCAACCTGAGCGTTGGCTTTGACTCACTCGGTGCGGCCATTTCGCCAATTGATGGCTCTCTGCTCGGCGATGTGGTACAAATTGAAGCGTGTGAAAACGAGTTTGAACTAGAAAATGCCGGCTACTTCGTACGGAAATTGCCGAAAGAGCTACAGAAAAATATCGTTTATCAAGCCTATGTACTGTTTAGCGAGCGGTTAAAATTGCGTGGCGGGGCGGTAAAAAAATTACGCCTTACCCTTGAAAAAAATATGCCGATCGGCTCAGGACTTGGCTCCAGTGCTTGTTCTATCGTGGCAGCATTAGTCGCTTTAAATCAGTTCCACGATGAACCCTTTTCCAAAATGGAATTGTTGGAAATGATGGGCGAATTAGAAGGGCGAATTTCAGGCTCAATCCACTACGACAATGTCGCCCCATGCTATTTGGGCGGCTTACAGTTGATGACCCAATCTCTCGGCAATATCTGCCAGCCGTTGCCATTTTTTGACGAATGGTACTGGGTACTTGCCTACCCTGGCATTGAGGTTTCCACCGCCGAAGCCCGTGCGATTTTGCCGAAAAGCTATACTCGCCAAGATGTGATCGCACAAGCCCGTTATTTAGGCAGTTTCGTCCACGCTTGCCATTCTCAACAGGCACAATTAGCGGCGTTGATGATGAAAGATTTAGTTGCTGAGCCGTATCGTGAAGCTCTCTTGCCCAACTTCCCAGAAGTTCGCCAAGGCTGTAAAGATCTCGGTGCGTTAGCAGTCGGTATTTCAGGATCAGGCCCAACGATGTTCGCCATTGCCCCAGATCTCGAACACGCCCAAAAACTCTCTGCCTATTTGGAAAAACATTACTTGCAAACCAACGAAGGCTTTATTCACATCTGCAAAGTGGATAACCAAGGTGCTCGGGAGCTTCGCTAACCTGACAAGCGGTCAGTTTATCCAAACAGTTTGCAACAAAAAAGCACCCTATGGGTGCTTTCTTTTTGGGAGATGTTGGCTATGAATTATTTCAACACAACCACATCAATCGCAGAAGGACCACGATCGGAGCTTTGTAGATTATATTCTACTTTGTCACCTTCATTTAGAGTACGAAAATTGGTGCCAACGATACCAGAGAAGTGAACGAAAAGATCTTTACTGTCATCCGCTGGAGTGATGAAGCCGAAGCCTTTAGTTTCATTGAACCACTTTACGGTGCCTTGTAATTTAGACATGTTGTCTTCCTTTTTTGAAAATTTTAAATTTGTGCTTGTCAATCTAGAAACAAGCGGTAACGCTAAGAATTGAATTAAGAGATAGATATTAAAAGACTTGCAAGGAACAAATTTAAAACTTGTAGAGCCGGAAGTGCAAAAAATAACGAACTGATAAAACGAGCTTTTTAGCTTGAGTGGCATTAGAACACGTCAGCCCAATTAAAGCAAATGATTTCTGGAACTTTACAAGCGGTCACTTTCCGCCAATTTTTTGCAAAAAACGACTAAAAACTGACCGCTTGTATGGTATTACGTCCGCTTCATTTTGCTTGGCACTCTCGGTGAAGGTAAGCGTGTTAACGGCGTACCCTCAAGATCGATGCTGCCGAAACGCTCATGTCCGTTATTCCAATCCTCCACCGCTTTTTCGAGATGTTCAACGCTATCTGCCACGAAGTTCCAC
This sequence comes from Frederiksenia canicola, assembly GCF_011455495.1. NCBI lineage: Bacteria > Pseudomonadati > Pseudomonadota > Gammaproteobacteria > Pasteurellales > Pasteurellaceae > Frederiksenia > Frederiksenia canicola. Next base: position 1,150,537 of record NZ_CP015029.1, on the reverse strand, counting down.
CAAATTACTGTTGGATGCGGCAGTGGTTCGCCACCGAGTAGCATTAAATGTGCACCTGCTTCAGCAAAGAGTTCCAATTTATCCGTCGCATTCTCGCAATCGGAAAGCACCGCGAGTTCGTCGGCATTATATTCGCTACCGTTTACACGGATTTTGCCTTTCAACACCAATAAGCCATATTCAAAGCCTTCTTGAACTTCAATCTCAAAAGGTTGTGACTGGCTAAACTGCATATCAACGCCAACCAAGCGACTAAATTGTGTGGTCGGTGCGGTACGTCCTAAATAGCTGCCCGTCGTGAGAATATAATTTACGCCATCTTGCTGCCATTCGGGTAATTCTGGGTAATGTTCAAAATTCGGGGCAATTTCTTGGTTCATCGGCAAAGCAATCCAAAGTTGGACTGCGTGCAGATCGTGAATGCCTTCAGGCGTTTGTTCGGTATGGCTGATACCGCCTTTATCGCCTGTGCCTGCGGTCATTAAGTTCACTTGCTTTGGTCGAATCAACTGGCGTGAGCCGAGGCTGTCTTGGTGCCATACTTCACCTTTTAGCATCCAAGTGAACGTTTGTAAATTGATGTGCGGATGCAAGCCAACTTGCATACCAACCGAGTCTTCCTCAAATTCCGCAGGCCCTGCATGATCTAAAAAGCACCACGCCCCGATGGTCCGGCGAGCAGGCTGAGGTAATAAACGAGCAACGGGAATACCGCCCACATCTTTGGTTTTAGCTAGAATTTTATCAACGCTCATTGTGTATCCTTATTTTGCCCAGTGGAAAAATTGGGTAGCGAATTTAGCTAAGAAGCCCGCAGTGCGTTCATCAATTTCAAGGCTTGCACGGCTTAAATAGACTTCAGGTGCAGAAAGCACGTTTGCACCGACCCCTTGTAACACTTGGCGAAGGTGTAAACCTGAGTTGATGCCGCCGTAAGCCCCTGGAGATGCCGTGACCACTGCCACTTTTTTTCCTTGCCAGCTATTTTGACCATAAGGGCGAGAAGCAATGTCAATCACATTTTTCACTGCGGCAGGTGTGCTACGATTATGCTCTGGCGAAACAATCAGCACCGCATCGGCGGTTGCAAGTTGTTCACGCACCCGGTCGTAAGCCGGAATGCTGACAGCATCTAAATCTTGTGTATAAAGCGGCAGATCGCCGATTTGTACTGGCACAATTTCGACGTCGGCAGGGGTATGTTTGAGAATGTCGTTTGCAACGTGACGGTTGATAGATTTTTGGCTTAAGCTGCCAACAATTACAGCAATTTTGGTCATAGGGCACTCCTTTTTGAATAGTTTAGTCGTATAGATAAATTATATTACCCTTATTTCATTTAACAATATATGAACTAGAATATAAACTATTTACTCAAAGTAAATTTTTTCACTTAAGGAAATTCCGCCACAATCAACTTGCCGTTATCCGTTTGCCAATCGATCTCTGCGATCACAGCGGGATAAAAATGGACACTATGTTGAAAATGAGTGAGTGCTTGAGTGAGGTTATAGACTAAGGGAAGGTGAGAAATGAGCAGGACATTCTTTGCCCCTTCGCTACGCAAAAAATCAAGATAATTGAGTACATTATCTAAATGTCCACCTGGGGTGATGCCATCCCAACTCTCTACTGCACGAGCCACATTTGCAAAACTTTGCACTGAACTAACCGCTTGCATACCCGCCAAGACTTGCTCGAGAGTTTGTTGTGTGCGTTGGTAAGGGCTGACCAAAATTTTATCTAGACTAACCTGTTGATCACTAAACCTTTTTGCAAGCCATTGCCCTTGTTTAAAGGCTGTTTTTTGTCCATGTTCGGTTAAGGTACGTTGATTGTCAGTTTTTGCATTAAAACTCGCCTCACCATGTCGCATCACCCAAATTCGCATAATTCATTTCCCCTTGTATTTAAACTAAACAGATTTAGGCGTATAATGCAGGGTGTTTTTTGTGGCTGCAAGCCCTAATGAAAAGATTTCACTTAATTTTAACTATTAGCTCAAATGGAGAAACTAAATAATGTCCCGTAAACTCAGAAGAACCAAAATTGTTTGTACGATGGGTCCAGCAACTGACCGTGGTAATACGCTTGAAAAAGTGATTGCCGCGGGTGCAAATATGGTTCGTATGAACTTCTCTCACGGTGTGCCAGAAGATCACATCGGCCGTGCGGAAAAAGTACGCGAGATTGCGAAGCGTTTAGGCAAACACGTCGCGATTTTAGGTGACTTACAAGGCCCTAAAATTCGTGTTTCAACCTTCAAAGAAGGGAAAATTTTCTTAAATATTGGTGATAAATTTACCCTTGATGCAGCTTTACCAAAAGGTGAAGGTACCCAAGAGTCTGTGGGTTTAGATTATAAAAATCTACCAAATGACGTTGTACCGGGCGATATTCTTTTGTTAGATGACGGTAACGTGCAATTAAAAGTCCTTTCTATTGATGGGGCAAAAGTCTTCACCGAAGTAACTGTAGGTGGTCCACTTTCAAACAATAAAGGGATCAACAAATTAGGAGGCGGGTTATCTGCTCCAGCTTTAACTGAAAAAGATAAAGAAGACATCAAACTTGCTGCGAAGATTGGCGTGGACTACTTAGCAGTTTCATTCCCACAATCTAGTGCAGACTTAAACTACGCTCGTCAATTAGCTAAAGAAGCAGGCTTAGACACCAAAATTGTGGCGAAAGTTGAACGTGCTGAAACCGTCGCAACGGAAGAAGCGATGAACGACATCATCTTAGGGGCGGATGTCATCATGGTAGCTCGTGGTGACTTAGGCGTGGAAATCGGTGATGCCGCATTGGTTGGTGTACAGAAAAAATTGATCCGCCGTTCACGTCGTTTAAACCGTGTCGTCATCACGGCAACTCAAATGATGGAATCAATGATCAAAAAACCAATGCCAACCCGTGCAGAAGTTATGGACGTAGCGAATGCGGTATTAGATGGTACTGATGCGGTAATGCTTTCAGGTGAAACAGCAAACGGTGACTACCCCGTTGAAACCGTAAAATCAATGGCAGAAGTTTGCTTAGGTGCAGAAACCATGCCAAGCATCAATGTTTCTCGTCACCGTATGGAACAAAAATTCGAGAAAGTAGAAGAAGCTGTTGCAATGTCAGCGATGTACACCGCAAACCATATGGATGGCGTAAGTGCGATTATTGCCTTAACACAATCAGGCGAAACGGCAAAATTAATGAGCCGCATCAGTTCTGGTTTACCAATCTACGCACTCTCTCGCAATGAACAAGCGTTAAACCGCTCTGCGTTATACCGTGGTGTTACACCTGTTTTCTATGACCAAGACAGCCGCACTATTGACGGTGCGAAAAAAGCACTTGGCTTATTAAAAGAACAAGGCTATTTAATGAGCGGTGATTTAGTGCTTTTAACTCATGGTGATGAGTTAAAAGAAGGTGGTACAAACACGACTCGTTTATTGCGTGTTGAATAATTAGCATACTAAAAATCCACGCGGTAAAGCGTGGATTTTTTTATCTCTTTTTGCTCTCATTGCAGCGCGAAACATTTCCTCTTAATACCAAGAACTATGCTTTCCTTACTTGCCCAACTCAGAGATGAAAATCTGATTTCAGAACTCAACTATCAATTTGCAAAATTCATTGATCACAAACAGCAGGCTTATAATTATTCGCCACAACAACAAAATTTAGCGATTTTACTCTCCGCATTGGTCTCATTTAATGTGATGCAAGGACATAGCTGCATTCGGTTAAATTCACCTACCGCCCAAAATCCATTTGGACTATCCGGAAAACATCAGCACTTGGCAACACAAATTTTGCAAAGAATTGACGGGATCTCACCGCTTGCATGGCAAACGGTTTTACAACATCACATTGCATTTAGTGTCGATTCTCTGCACGTCGCTCCAATGCTTTTCCAAGGTGATCGGCTCTATTTCTATCGTTACTGGCAAGCCGAAAATCACATTGCTCACTCTCTTTCTCAACAAGTTTCGACGCATTCTGAACAAGATATTGCAAGAATCGCTCTGCACAAACAGATTTTAGACCGTTTTTTTCCACAAGCTTCAGAAATTGACTGGCAGAAAATCGCCGTTGCCACCGCATTAGAACAAAAATTTAGCCTTATCTCGGGTGGACCTGGTACGGGCAAAACACGTACAGTTGCCATTCTACTTGCCGCCTTACAGCTCAAACAGCTTGAACTGCAACAGCCACTTTTACATATTGCGTTAGCCGCCCCCACTGGCAAAGCCGCCGCACGGCTAAAAGAATCCATCACCGATAATCTCGCTAAACTGACTTTGCCTGAAAGCTTAAAAAATGCCGTGCCAAACCAAGCTTCGACGATTCATAGCTTAATTGGTATCATGCCGCATCACGATACCCCAAAACATCACTGTCGCAATCCGCTTCACATTGATCTTTTAGTCATTGATGAAGCCTCCATGATCGACTTATTTGTGATGCAAAAGCTGTTTGATGCCCTAAAGCCAAGCACTCGGGTCGTCATGTTAGGCGATAAAGATCAGCTTGCCTCTGTTGAAGCCGGTTCAATCATGAGCGAGCTGGGACGATTTCTTGCCTATGGTTACAGTCCTGCTCACAGTCAATATCTCACAAAAGCCACTGGCTTTCTCCTTCGTTCAATACAACAAAAAGTCCCGCCGATCTGCGATTCACTTTGTCATCTTCGCCACAGCTATCGTTTTGATAAAAACTCGGGGATTGGGCAACTTGCTGCCGAAATTAACGATCAGCAAGCGGTCAGATCATGGCAAACTTTTGCAAATTCGGCATTCAGTGACTTGACGCTTTACGAATACCCTGCTCAGACGCACTTTGCCGATCCCTACAAACATCAACAATATTGCGTCAATGTAGTGCTTGAAAAAGCAGTAGCACTCTACCGTCCTTATTTAGAGTTGGTCAAAAAGCGAGCCAAAGCACCGCATAGTGTCAGTGTTGAACAGATTTTTACGGCTTTTCAACAAGTGCGATTTCTCTCTGCTCTGCGTGTGAGCGAACTCGGTGCCGAACGGCTTAACCAAACGATCGCTGAAGCGTTATTACAAGCTGGGCTAGTGCAATTTCGCCACAGTCGAGATAGCTATCTCGGTAAACCTATTTTAATTACCGAAAATGCCCCACAGTCCCATATTTTCAGCGGCGACATCGGTATTATTTTGCCTGATGAACAAGGCAAATTGCGGGTTTATTTTGATAGTGAACAAGACGGCAAAATACACAGCCTTTCACCTAGCCGTATCCCTAATTTTGAACCTGCGTATGTCATGACCGTCCATAAATCGCAAGGCTCAGAATTTGCTCACACCTTGCTGGTGATGCCACTCACTATATCACCCGTAGTAACCAAAGAGCTTCTTTACACTGCCGTTACTCGAGCTAAAGCACAATTCACGCTATTCGGCAATGAAAAAATTTGGCAACAAGGCGTAAAAAGTGAAGTGCTACGCCAAAGTGGGCTGGCAGATCAACTAATGGTTTAATTTGTTTTCTATTTCGTGATCTGAAATAGTTTTTTCCCCATAAAAACTGTTAGAATCAGCGAGTCTTTTACTATTCAATAAGGAATCTGTTATGTATAACAAAGCTCTTACATTGATTATTTCTGCTTTTATTTTATCTGGTTGTGGAAACCGCATTTTGAATCCGCAATTTAGTTTTGAATACCGAAATCCTGCCTTAACGCAACTAATTGGAAAACATATTTCTCTCGTTCAAGAGCGTATTTCACTCCATAAAATTGATACGAGTGGCTTACTTTATAACTATTATTATTTATATAAAGACTGTGATTATATGGGTGATTATATCACTTATAACGGTTACGACGTTATTCTCAAACGCCAACCGATCTATCATTGTGGTGAAATTTACTTTGCAAGCGATAAAGACGGCATCATTACTAACTACATTGAAAAAGGTTATATTCCAACAAAAAATTATCAAACTTATTTCAAAGATCTCATTATTATTGAAAATTAGAAGGGGGTTATGATGAAAAAACAACTTGTTACTACTTTATGTGCTTCTATTTTATTGTCTGCCTGCGGCACATCGCCTTCTACAATAAAAAATAAAAATGCCAGTCCTACTATTCCAATGAGTATTGTTAATAAAGCTGAACAATTAACTCGTAATGGGAAAGCCACTGAAGCATTAGAACTCGTGTTACCTTATGCACAAAATAATGATGCTGTAGCAGAAGGGCTTGTGGGAGACATTTATAATTTAGGGCTTAACGATAAAGCAGAAGCGATAAAATGGCTAAAAAAATCAGCTAAAAAAGGCGATGCCATTTCCCAACATAATTTAGCTAATATCTATTATGCTATGCGGGACTATTCACGAGCTTATGATTATTACGATGAAAGTGCAAAACAATCATATCCCCCTGCTGTAACGCAATTAGGCATACTATATTATTATGGTGAAGGCGTTGATCGCAACTACCGTGAATCCGTGAAGTATTTCCAAAAAGCAGTCGATTTAGGAGATAAACGTGCTTATTATTTTCTTGGGCTAAGTTATATGGAAAGCCATGGCGTCGCACAAAATCTAAATAAGGCAGCTGAACTCATGCTACAAGCAAAAGAATATGGCATTGTAGATGCGGATAAAAAATTAAAAGAACTTGGCTTATAAAATAAAAGGCTGAATTTTCATTCAGCCTCTTTTTTAATTCACAAAACCATCAAAGGTTAATTCATAATTATCACCATCTCGGTTATATGAAATATAACGTGGGAATTTTTCACCGACAAATTTCTTCACCGTAATATATTTATCGCCAGTCTTAAATTTATAAGTAATTTCTTCAAATAATTGATCTTTTACTGTCACAGCTTTTTTCGATTGATTTAATACCACGTTCTCTGAAGGATACAATTTTTTTCCATTGGTTGTTTGAAAGCTCGTCGGAAGCTTTTCATAATAACTTAATTGGAAAGCTAAGGTAAATAAATCAAACGTAGGTAATGTCAGCACTTCATTTTTCAAAGGTTCTTTCACTTTTCCATACTGAATATTTTTTGAGTCTAACTCTGCGACTGCATAATTTTTTCCATTACGTTTATCACGATAACTTAATAAGTAAAACTGGTTGTTTTTCTCATAGCCTTGAGCAGTAAAAACAATATTGTATAGTGGTACATTAATTTTGGATTCAATTGCATATTTTTTGCCGTCATTACTAAAATTCACATAGGCTGGCATTAAATAGTTAGAACTATATTTAATATTAAATTGTTCTGCAGATACATTTGCAAAAAAACCCATGGAAGTGACCGCTAGTACGGCTATTTTATTCCGTAAATTCATTACTTTTCCTCTAATTTAGTGCTTTCAAACAGACGCAAGATCGCATTGTTATCTCGCAGTTGCTCCGCTTCCTCCACCTTCATTTTGGTTAAATGGGGTGAAAAATAGCTAATAAAATCATACATATAATTACGTAAGAAACTACCTCGTTTAAACGCAATTTGAGTCATACTGGATTGAAATAGGTGACTGGCATCAATCGCCATTAAATCATCGTCTTGTTCAGTATATGCCATAGAGGCCATAATTCCCACGCCAAGCCCTAAACGCACGTAGGTTTTGATCACATCGGCATCTGTTGCGGTAAATACGATGTTTGGCAAAATCCCCACTTTATTAAAGGCATGATCAAGATCTGAACGCCCCGTAAAGCCAAAAGTATAAGTGATTAAATCATACTTTCCGAGTTCTTCGACCGTGAGTTTCCGATTTTGTTGCACAAAGCTCGCTAATGGATGATCTGGTTTGACTACCACAGAACGGTTCCATAAGTAACAAGGCAGTAAAATGGCATTTTCAAACAGATATTGTGCTTCTGTCGTAATCGCAAGATCGACCTCTCCCGCCATCAAAGCATCATAAATTTGGCTTGGCGAACCTTGGTGCAGATGCAAACTCACTTCGGGGTATTTTGACTTAAATTTTTCAATGACCTTAGGCAACATATAGCGAGCCTGAGTATTGGTTGTTGCAATACGTAAAATGCCTCGATTAGGCGATGTCTGCTCTTCGGCTACTGATTTAATACTTTGTGCTTTAACTAACAATTCTCTTGAAATGGCAATAATTTTCTCACCCGCAGGCGTTAAGCCTTTAATATGCTTCCCATTTCGCTCGAAAATATTAATACCGAGCTCGCTTTCCAATAAACGCACCTGTTTACTGATACCCGGTTGAGAAGTATAAAGTGCCTCTGCCGCTTCAGTGATATTAAGATTTTGATTAACAATTTCAACGAGATAACGAAGTTGTTGTAGTTTCATAGTATTTGTACTTGCAAAAAATTTAAGGGATCTGACCGCTTGCGATCTTCACTAACTCCAAAATTGAACGAATTTCATAAGTCGGTTGAATTGTCGTTTCATTTGGCAACGCGTGGGGGTTGAACCAGCAAGTATCAATGCCAACATTAATTCCACCTTGTACATCTGACGATAAGGTATCCCCCACCATTAGCACTCGTTTTTTATCAAAATCGCTCATCTGCCCAAAGGCATGCTCAAAGATTTTAGGCTCAGGCTTTGCCGCTCCAACATTTTCCGAAACCGTAATAAATTCGAAAAAATGAGCCGTCTCTGTATTTTCTAATCTTTTTTGCTGTAACGCATTAAAACCATTAGTAACAATCGCAAGTTTCACTTTGCCATACAACGCTTGCAGCATCTCTCTCACATTATCTAAAGGCAAGCTCAGCAACGCCATTTCGGCCATTAACTCTTGATTTAACACCAAGGGATCTTGCCCAGTCTGGTGTGATAATTTTTCAAAACGCGTGCGTTGCAAACCTTCTGCGGTAATCTCTTTATTCTGATACGCCACCCAAAGCGGTTTATTCACAGCTTGAAAAGTCTCATAGTCCTCAGCGGTAAAATCGATCTCATAACGTTTAAGCATTGCTTTTAGCCCAAAATACGAATTAAATGAAAACAATGTTTCATCCGCATCAAATAAAATCCATTGATATTTCAAAAGCTTATCCTTCTATTTAAATTTATCTGTATAAATGTTGATTTATGTAAAAAATTTAGATCATTTTAAATCATTATTTGCTAAAATAATGCACAATTTTTATGTCTATTTTCTTATAAAGGAGAAAAAAATGAAAAAAATCGTGAAATTTAGTTTCACACTACTCACTGCACTGGTGTTAAGTGCTTGTGGAGATAACCCTGAAGCCCCACCTGAAGCAGCAAATAACACGCCAGCTCCAGAAGTAAATACGAATGATCCAGCGGCTGATGAAGCAAAAAAAGCGGAAGAAGCAAAAAAAGCGGAAGAAGCAAAGAAAGCGGAAGAAGCAAAGAAAGCGGAAGAGGAGAAGAAAGCTGCAGAAGAGAAGGCTAAAGCTGAAGAAGAAGCTAAAAAGAAAAAAGAGGAAGAGGCGAAAAAAGCTGAAGAAGCCAGAAAAGCTGAAGAAGCCAGAAAAGCTGAAGAAGCCAGAAAAGCTGAAGAAGCTAAAAAAGCTGAAGAAGCTCAAAAAGCTAAAGAAGATGAAACAATAACTAATACCCTTGAAGGGCAACCTAATGAAAATAACGCAGGTGGCCTACTGACACCTCATTTCCCTCCTAATGATGGCTATTCGCATGATGAATGCTGGCAAGAAGGTGTATGTGGGGGAGAGCATGATATGTATAACTATGCAGACAAATATGTTTTTAAGCGGTTAGAAGCAATCAATACGGATGAGAACAGCACTTTGGTTTCATTAACACTTGAGGGAAAAAATATTGTTCTCTCCCCAGAAAACCAAAACATCCATTTAACTCAACATCAGTTAAATACATTAAGAGCAAATCGTGGTGACATTGTTGGCTACTATGGTTATGCTCAACTCATGGATAATACTACTGCTGGATCTACTGCTCGTTATATTGGTCTCGTTGCGGCTGATCCAAGTGCTTATACAGGGAGACCTGACAATAATATGCAATATAGTGGAAAAATGTATTACGCCTATAATAATAGACCAAGAAACGCATTAACTGGTCAGGTTTCAGCTCAATATCTCTCTAGTAACAAGCAATTTACCATGTCAATTGCTGCAGATAAAACAGACCCTTATTATGCAAATTCAATTTGGGAATTAAAGCCTCAACACAATCAAGTACACATTGATTATGAAGGCACAATCAATGGCAAATTATTCATCAAAGACAGCATTGAAGGCGAATTCAAAGGTAGACTATATGGACCTGATAGCGAAGTCCTTCTTGGTACCTCAAAGTCGTTGGAACAATCAAGTGAAAAAAGTTGGAAAGGCGTAGTTGGTGCAACAGGTACAGCCGTACAATAATTGCTTACTATTGATTAAGAAGGCGTTTAATATTTGAACCTGATCAAACATATAAACGCCTTTTTATTATTTGATTTCCTCCATTATCCATTCCACAAATCTCTGTACCTTTTCGACTTTAGCGACTTGTGTAGGATAGACAACATAAAATGATTTTTCATCATTTAACCCTGTTGGGAAAGGCTCGATCAAATTCCCTTGCTCTAATTCATGTTGAGCCACCAGTTTATTCGCCACAGCAATACCTTGATGGTGCATTGCTGCTTGCAACGCCATAAAAGTGTGGCTAAACATTGAACCCGTTTCATCAACATCAATCTGCGCTTTAAGCTCAAATTTATCAATCACTCGCTTCCATTTATTGCGACTGAATACATGTAACAATGTTTTTCCAATCAGGTCTTCTGGTTTATTCAGTGGACTTTGCTCTAAGAATTTTGGTGATGCTAAAATCACTAATGGAGATTCGGTTAAACGTACTGATTCTACATTTTGCCAATTACCCGATCCGTAATAGATCGCGACATCAATTTCTTTGCCAAGCAAGCCTTCATCTTGATCCACCCCCTTAATTCGCACTTCAATTTCAGGGAATTGTTGGTGAAAATCATTCAAACGAGGAACAAGCCAATGCATTCCAAAAGTTTGAGGCACACTAATAGTGAGAATTTCACGGCCATTTTTAAGCCTAATTCGTTCTGTTGCTGCCGCAATGTGCTCAAGAAGCGGTCGGATTTCATCAAAATATTGCAAACCGAGTTCGGTGAGTTCTAATAAACGATTCCGTCGGTGGAATAATTGCACATTGAGAAAATCTTCTAACAATTTTATTTGATGGCTCACCGCAGCTTGAGTGACAAAAAGCTCATCGGCTGCCTTCGTAAAGTTTAGATAGCGAGCAGCCGATTCAAAGGCTTTCAAGGCATTGAGTGGGGGAAGTTTTTTATTATTCATACTCATATTGAATTGATTAATCATTATCCGATAACATTATTTTTTTTGATAAATAAAATAAAAAAATCTCGTTTGTTGTACTCTTCAAATCTCTCTAAAATGTCACCGTACTTAGATGGATAGTGATAGTTCGCTTTTTGAAGTAGCTATTATAAATTTTAAGTATGATGTTGTGTTTGCATATTGGTCTAGGAAACTAGACTGGAGTAATGAAAGTTACTCGTTTCACTTCCTGTATATTTTGAACCATTTGGTTTAATACCGCCCATTTTGGGCGGTTTTTTTATTGCAAAATTTTGTGCATTCTAACAGAGTTACACTCACTCGCCAACTAAAGACACTTTTTCAAGAAAAATTTTCACTCTCCCCTTTTCAATCGAAAGCAGTTTCGGTAAAGTCAGTCCTAAATTTTGACAAAAAGGACACCACAAATGGTTAAAAATATCGACTGGCAAAACTTAGGATTTTCTTATATCAAAACCGATTACCGCTTTATCGCTCGTTGGAAAGACGGTGCTTGGGATAACGGTGAACTCTCTACCGATGATGTATTACATATTCACGAAGGCTCAACAGCTCTACACTACGGGCAGCAATGCTTCGAAGGCCTAAAAGCCTACCGCTGTAAAGACGGATCAGTCAATTTATTCCGCCCAGACCAAAACGCAGCCCGTTTACAACGCAGTTGTGACCGCTTGTTAATGCCGCAAGTGCCGACTGAATTATTTATTCGAGCCTGTAAAGAAGTCGTCAAAGCCAACGATGAATGGCTTGCTCCATATGGCACAGGAGCTACGCTCTATTTGCGTCCATTTGTGATTGGCGTGGGCGAAAACATCGGTGTTCGTACCGCCCCTGAATTTATTTTCTGTGTGTTCTGCTGCCCAGTGGGTGCTTATTTCAAAGGTGGATTAGCACCGTCTAACTTCTTAGTCTCTGACTACGATCGTGCAGCCCCCGCAGGCACAGGAGCCGCAAAAGTGGGTGGAAACTATGCCGCAAGTCTTTACCCAGGTAAACTAGCAAAAGAGAAAAATTTCGCTGATTGTATCTATCTCGACCCGAAAACGCATACCAAAATCGAAGAAGTGGGTTCAGCAAACTTCTTTGGGATCACCAAAGACAACAAATTTATCACCCCAGATTCGCCATCTATTCTGCCAAGTATCACCAAATATTCGCTACTCTATCTCGCCAAAGAACGCCTAGGCTTAGAAGCTATTGAAGGTGATGTCTATATTGATCAACTCGACCAATTCACCGAAGCTGGTGCATGCGGAACAGCGGCAGTGATTACGCCAATCGGTGCGATCCAATATGGCGATAACTACCACATTTTCTATTCCGAAACTGATGTAGGCCCAATCACCAAACGTCTTTACGATGAATTAGTTGGTATCCAATTCGGCGATGTCGAAGCCCCAGAAGGCTGGATTGTAAAAGTCAAATAATCCATTCAGCCCCTATAAACAGGGGCAGAATTACACAAGGAATACACATGATTAAACGTTTTCAAGTCGGTAAACGGCTGTCTGAGATGGCCATTTATAATGGCGTGGCGTATCTCGCAGGGCAAATTCCCGAAGATGATTCTCAGGATATGTACGGGCAAACCAAACAGGTTTTAGCCGAAATCGACAAATGGCTTGCCGAAGCAGGTACACACAAAAACCGTATTTTAATGGCACAAGTTTTTGTAGCGGATATGGCAGAATTTGATGAGATGAACCGAGCGTGGGATGAATGGGTCGCCAAACACAATGCCCCTCCACGAGCAGCAGTCGAAGCCAAATTAGCTAACCCAAATTGGAAAGTGGAAATCATTGTCACCGCTGCGGTTTAACAACAAGCGGTCAGATCCCGCTAATTTTTTGCAAATTTAGTGCTTCAAACGAAAACGCCCACGGCTGTATCGGGTTTTCATTAAGGCTAAAATCTGTTCTTTTTCACTGCTGACCGCTTGAGAGCTTTGTTTAGCAACCGTCAGTGAATGCTGAATAGAATGGGCGTGGGTAATAGCAATTGCTAGAGCATCCGCGGCATCCGCTTGAGGTTTGGCAGAAAGTTGTAAAATACGAGTGACCATATCTTGCACTTGAATTTTATCTGCCGAGCCGATGCCGACGACTGTTTGTTTCACCAAACGAGCGGCATATTCAAACACTGGCAAATCGTGATTAACCGCCGCCACAATCGCTGTGCCTCGTGCTTGCCCAAGTTTTAAGGCAGAATCGGCATTCTTTGCCATAAACACTTGCTCAATAGCAAACATATCAGGGTGAAACTGAGTGATTATCTCACTGATGCCTGCATAAATACGTTTTAAACGTGTGGGTAAGTCTTCTACCGAAGTGCGAATAGCCCCACTCCCCAGATAAGTTAAAGTCCTCCCTGATTGCTGGATCACACCATACCCAGTAATTCGAGAACCAGGATCAATTCCTAAAATAATCGGCATCTCATCTTCCTAAAACACAAATGGATCTCTAACTAGAGATCCATTTTCTATTCATTAAAGAACTACTTCGCTACTTCACAGTTCTTAGCTAGGATACGATTATTGCTCGTAAACATGATTGGTACTGTTTTTGATGCGGTTGCTTGTGTAAAGCCGCTTTCTAATGACCATACTTTTTTGCCTTCAACAAACTGAGTTCCGTCTTGATAAGACGGATCTAATTTCATTTCGTGCCCGACAACGACCCCATCTACAGTAACAGTCGCAGTATCGATTTTCCCATTAACAAAAGCATAAGTAGCAGAAACCACTTTGTTTCTTTTGCCTTTCACATCACAGAAATAAGCCGCTGTTTCAAATGTTGGTTGTGCCGACTTCATCATTGTTGAAGTATCTTTCATTGGGGCTTCTTGTTTAGTTGAAGACATGCTATTTTCTGTTGAACAAGCGACAAGAACTAGAGCTGCTGCCATTGTAGGAAGGAATTTCACCAAATTCATAAGTTTTCCTCGTATTAAATAATCAAAACCAGCCTTAAAGTAAGGCTGCAACTTCATCACTGATCTCACCATTGTGATAAACATTTTGAACATCATCACAATCTTCTAGCATATCGATCAGTTTTAATAATTTAGGTGCGGTTTCCGCATCTAAATCAACCGTTGTTGATGGAATCATTGAAACATCTGCTGATTCAATTTTAAATCCAGCTTGTTCAATGCCATCACGTACACTGCCGAGATCTTCCCAAGCAGTATAAATTTCAAAGCTGCCGTCTTCTTGTGGCTGAACATCGTCCGCACCCGCTTCGATTGCGGCTTCCATTAAGCTATCCTCATCAGCACCTGCGGCAATTAAAATTAAGCCTTTTTTGCTGAATAGATACCCCACAGAACCTTCAGTACCTAAGTTACCACCACATTTAGTGAAGCTTGGACGCACTTGGGAAATGGTACGGTTAGCATTGTCACTCAAGCATTCTACCATCACCGCTGTACCACCTGGGCCGTAGCCTTCATAGACTTTGGTCTCCATATTGGTGTCATCGCCACCGCCTACACCACGCTCAATTGCACGATTGATCGTATCACGTGTCATATTACTTGCTAAAGCTTTATCCACAGCAGTACGCAAACGTGGATTTGAGCTGACATCTCCGCCACCTAATTTTGCCGCGGTGACTAATTCACGAATTAATTTGGTAAAAATTTTGCCGCGTTGTGCATCTTGTGCCGCTTTACGGTGTTTAATATTTGCCCACTTACTATGACCTGCCATATTAGTTTCCTATTTCAAATAAAAGTTCAAAAATTTACCCAACCAACTTATCGCCAAGATAGCGACCAATTGCCTGAGCATTGTTTGGAGATTTCGTTAATCGAACTGCTTGTTCGACTGTTAACCATTGATACGCCAAGTGTTCGGTTAGCTGTGGTATGATTTCATTTTCCAACGCCAATAAGAACCAATGTTCTGTGCAATGGCTAATTTCAGGGGCGTATTTATAGCGGAATTGCGGGAAAATTTCAAATTCTACGCGGTGCTGACAATCAACAAGCGGTAGCTTTTCCGCCAAAATTTGCAAACCGATTTCTTCGCCCACTTCTCTAATGGCTGTTTGATAGGGTGTCTCGCCTGTTTCAATCGTGCCCGTTACCGATTGCCAAAACTCAGGATCATCTTGGCGTTGCAGCATTAACACTCTACCC
The DNA here is from genome assembly GCF_011455495.1 of Frederiksenia canicola. Lineage (NCBI taxonomy): Bacteria > Pseudomonadati > Pseudomonadota > Gammaproteobacteria > Pasteurellales > Pasteurellaceae > Frederiksenia > Frederiksenia canicola. Next base: position 1,135,062 of record NZ_CP015029.1, on the reverse strand, counting down.
GTATCTTTAGCATAAACTACAATAAGAACGGAATGAGGATTTTTATAATTTGTAATGTTGTTCATTTTATCATGCCATTCATGCAAATATTATTCTCACCAAATATATTCAGGCTTTAGAATTTCATAAATATCTTCACCATCAACCGTAATGTCAACCTTTCCTGTGACAAAAGAACTTAATTGTGGGGCAGGATATCCCAATTTAATCCCTTTCTTAACCAAAACAAAATTATCTGTTTCTGCATTAGCTGAATAAATTTGTTTATGATGCGCTAAAATAGCCTTAGGCTCTGTGATATTAGTATAACGTTCAGGATGTGAATAATATTCTTTAAAGCCTTTTATCGTAAATTCATCATAAGCCTTATTGGCTAATTGGTATAATTTTTGTTTGCCATTTGGTAATAAAATATCATCTAATTTCACTTCTTGTTGTTTCTCTAAATCAAACACAAAATAGCGGCTAAATCCATCTAATGCACCAACCTCAATTTCTGACTCAAATTCAAACATCACTAGTTGATTAAATCGCCCTAAGTAACGAATATCTAATCGATAATTCGACTCCATAATGCCCATATCATTTTTAATGCGGTGTAATTTATCTTGATATTCTTCATCTAAAAAACGCTGAATCAACTCACTTAATTGTGAAATATTTTCTAATTTCTTATAAATCGCATTATATTCAGCATTATGATCTCGAATACTAAGTGGCTTATCTTTATGTTCATTTATATATTTTTCCCTTTCTTCTATTGATAGATCATCTAATGGGGAGAAAAAATAGCGATTAATAAAATTAAATGCCTGTTGATATAAGCGTTGGTTAATCCATTTCTGACTAGTTTGCACAATGTTTGCATCAATAGTTACACAATATTGGGTGTCCCATCTTTTTTCCAAATTAGCAATTACTTCATCAGGCAAACATTTTTGTTGATAAATTAATTTTTTAGTTTCACTTATAAAAGGAATATTTTTCTTAGCAAGAATTGTTTTAGAACATAGTAGACAAGAGAAAAATAGAAATAATAACGTTTTTCGCATAATGCTTTGAGGTGAAAATAAACAATATTTAATTCAATATCATAATACAATAAAGGGGCAGATATTACCTGCCCCTACAAAAGTATTGTTACTATTTATCCATATTAACAACTTGAATCGCTAATTCCGCCAAGGCTTTTGGATTACCAAAACTTGGGGCATCCGTCATTAAGCAGGCTGCCGCAGTCGTTTTCGGGAAGGCAATCACATCACGAATGTTTTCTGTACCAGTAATGAGCATCGTCAAGCGGTCTAAACCGAAAGCTAAACCTGCGTGCGGCGGGGTACCGAATTTTAACGCATCTAATAAGAAGCCAAATTTCTCTTTTTGTTCTTCTTCGTTAATGCCTAAAATGCCGAATACGGTTTGTTGCATTTTCGGATCGAAAATACGCACAGAACCGCCACCAACCTCATAACCGTTGATCACCATATCATAGGCATTTGCTACCGCACCTTTTGGATCGGCTTTTAATTCTTCAGGGCTAAGATCTTTTGGTGCCGTAAATGGATGGTGCATTGCTGACCAATTTCCTTCATCATCTTTCTCAAACATTGGGAAATCGACCACCCAAAGTGGTTTCCACGCATTCAGATCCGTTAAACCTAAATCACGACCTACTTTTAAGCGAAGTGCACCCATTGCATCGGTCACGATTTTCTCGTTATCCGCACCGAAGAAGATAATATCGCCATTTTGTGCATTCGCACGTTCAAGTAAGGCTTTCACCACATCTTCATTTAAGAATTTAGCGATTGGGCTTTGCAAGCCTTCTAAGCCCGCTGTAACATCATTTACTTTCGCCCAAGCCAAGCCCTTCGCCCCATAAATGCCGACAAATTGCGTATATTCATCAATTTGTTTACGAGTTAGCTCTGCACCATTTGGTACACGAAGCACTGCTACACGCCCTTCAGGACTGTTTGCTGGCTCATTGAACACTTTAAATTCGACATCTTTTAGAATATCTGCCACATCAACCAATTCTAACGGGTTACGCAAGTCTGGCTTGTCTGAACCAAAACGACGCATTGCTTCGGCAAAGGTCATTTGTGGAAACTCGCCTAAATCTACATTGAGACGATCTAACCACAAGCCACGAATCATTTTTTCCATCATCGCACGCACTTCAGGGGCTGTCATAAAGGTGGTTTCCACATCGATTTGGGTAAATTCAGGCTGGCGGTCTGCACGTAAATCTTCATCGCGGAAACATTTTACGATTTGATAGTAACGATCAAAACCAGACATCATCAACAACTGTTTGAACAGCTGTGGTGATTGCGGAAGCGCATAGAATTTGCCTTTATGTACTCGGCTTGGCACCAAGTAATCACGGGCACCTTCAGGGGTAGCTTTGGTGAGCATCGGGGTTTCAATATCAAGGAAACCATTGTCATCCATATAACGACGCACAAAACTGGTGATTTTGGCACGCATTTTTAAACGTTCCGCCATTTCAGGACGGCGTAAATCCAAATAACGGTATTTTAAACGTTGTTCTTCGGTATTGTTTTGGTTGAAGTCTAGCGGCAACACTTCAGCATTGTTATAGACCAATAACTCTTTAACTAAAACCTCAATTTCGCCTGTCACCATTTCTTTGTTGATTTGCGATTCATCACGAGCAATCACCTCACCTTTGATTTGCACACAGGCTTCCGCTCTTAACGCAGAGGCTTGCTTGAAAATGTTTTCATCTTTCTCATCAAAAAAGACTTGTACGATCCCTTCACGATCACGAATTTGCATGAAAATAAAACGACCAAGGTTACGCACACGGTGGATCCAACCGCTTAAGATCACTTGCTGACCAACGTGAGTGCGGTTTAAAGCCCCGCAATAGTGAGAACGCATCATATCAATTATCCTTTTAAAAACTTGAGAAAAAATTAGCGACGATTATAGCGAAAACTCAAATCAGAAAACAGATTTCACCTGAAAATAATGATTTATGCCTTGAAATCGCCTAATTTGTCGTTATATTAATGCCTATTCAAGATTTCTGACGGCAACAAGCGGTCAGATTAGCTCAACATTTTGCAATTTTAAGGATTTACCATGACCAACCCAACCGAAAAAGAATTAGAACAAGAAATGACCTCAGAAACTGAACAAGAAACCGTTGAGCAAACCGCCCCTGAAGCCGATTTGCAAAAAAATGAAGAAAACGACCCGCTTGCAGAAGCTATCGCCCGCGTGCAAGAGTTAGAAGAATATATCGCAGAAGCCAACAAACGTGAGCAAGAAATCGCCTTACGTGCCCGTGCGGAAATCGAAAACATCCGCCGCCGTACCGAACAAGATATTGAAAAAGCCCATAAATTCGCCTTAGAAAAATTCTCCAAAGAACTATTAAACGTGGTGGATAACTTAGAACGTGGTTTACAAGCCTTGGAAGGTGCTGATGAAAGTGTGAAAGTCCTTGCCGAAGGCGTTGAACTGACGCATAAAGGCCTAGTTTCAACCTTAGCGAACTTTGGTGTTGAAGCCGTTGGCAATGTCGGCGAAGCCTTCGATCCAGAATTGCACCAAGCCATTTCAATGCAAGCAGCAGAAGGCATTGAGCCAAACCATATTAGCGTGGTGCTACAAAAAGGCTACACTCTCCATGGTAGAGTGATTCGTCCTGCAATGGTGATGGTGGCGAGCTAATCACAAATTTTGCGACAGCGATCGCAAAATTAACGTAACTCCCCTGATTTGATTGTGCTACCTTATCCTTGCACATTCGTAAACAGGGGGGAAGAAAATGGAAAATTCAATGGCTATTCGATTTGATAAATTACGTTTCGTCAAAAAACTTCAGAAAGCCAATCAGCCTCCTGAAATTGCCGAAGCCTTCGCTGAAGCATTAGATGATGCTTTAGAACAAAGCCAAAGCCAATTTGCAACAAAAGCTGACTTAAATGAAGTGAAGAATGAACTGAAAAATGAGTTTAAATCTGAACTAGCTCAGCTAGAAGTTCGGCTTACTGCATCAATGTATAAGATGGCTGGCTTTATTTTAGCTGGTGTTGGATTACTGATGACCATCATCAAATTTATCAACTAATCAAATAGATAACTCTCCCCCCTTACTTGCCAACAAGTAAGGGATTTTCGCTTTTTTAGATACAACAAAATGTCCTTACAATTCAACAGCGTAGCACTTTTATTAGTCGTGCTTATTCTCCTTGGGCTGTTCAGCCAAAATAGTGCAGTTACTATTTCTGCCGCAGTCTTACTGATTATGCAACAGACCTTACTTTCCCAATACCTACCTTGGGTCGATAAATACGGCTTAAAAATCGGTATCATCATTCTCACCATTGGCGTACTTAGCCCGTTGGTTTCCGGCCGAATTGCCCTGCCCGACCTAGCAGCCTTTGTAAACTGGAAAATGCTGCTTGCAGTTATCGCAGGTGTGGCAGTGGCGTGGCTCGGCGGGCGAGGGGTGAGTTTGATGTCAAATCAACCCGTTTTAGTGACTGGTTTGCTTATCGGCACGATTTTTGGCGTAGCCTTCTTTAAAGGCGTTCCTGTTGGTCCGTTAATTGCGGCGGGGATTTTGTCGTTAGTGGTAGGAAGAACTTAATGAAACATTTGCAAAAAAAGCCTCAAAACCGACCGCTTGCGGCCGATCAAAAAGCGTTGATGACACAATTAAAGGAAACCACGATTAGCGATAGCCGTTTTCTAGCAAGTCGTATTCGTGGTGCAGGCAATATTAAAGATGAAGGTGCACGCCAAGCGGTATTTGCAGAAATTCAGGAAAATCTGACCGCTTGTAAGGCACGTTTTTTTGCTCGTCAGCAACAGAGCCAATCCCTAAAAATTGAATATCCTGATTTACCCGTTTCCGCACGTCGTGCAGAAATTCTGAAATTGATTGCGGAAAATCAGGTGGTGGTGATTGCGGGGGAAACAGGATCAGGTAAAACCACCCAGCTTCCGAAAATGTGTTTGGAACTTGGGCTTGGGGTGAAAGGGCTGATTGGGCATACCCAACCACGCCGTATCGCCGCTCGCTCGGTGGCAACGCGTATTGCCGAAGAACTCAAATCCGAATTGGGTTCAACGGTCGGCTATAAGGTGCGTTTTAATGATCAAGTGAGCGAACAGAGCCTTGTCAAACTGATGACGGACGGGATTTTGCTCGCCGAAATTCAGCACGATCGTTATCTCAATCAATACGACACTTTGATTATTGACGAAGCCCACGAACGCAGTCTTAACAATGATTTTATTCTCGGTTATCTCAAACAGATTTTACCGAAACGCCCTGATTTAAAGGTTATCATTACGTCGGCAACCATTGATGTAGAACGCTTTTCAAAACATTTTAATAATGCGCCGATTATTGAAGTTTCAGGGCGAACTTACCCTGTGGAAGTACGTTATCGCCCGATTATTGAGGAAGAAGATCAAGACCAACTTCAAGGGATTCTCAATGCCGTTGATGAACTGCAAGCAGAAGGGCGTGGCGATATTCTGATTTTTATGAACGGTGAACGTGAAATTCGAGACACTGCCGATGCCTTACAAAAACAAGAATTTCGCCATACGGAAATTTTACCGCTCTACGCTCGCTTATCGGCAGCCGAACAGCAACGTATTTTCAATCCAAGCAATCTCAATCGCATTATTTTAGCCACTAACGTGGCGGAAACCTCGCTCACGATTCCGAATATCAAATATGTGATTGATACGGGAACCGCACGTATTTCACGTTATAGCTACCGTACCAAAGTACAACGTTTGCCGATTGAGCCAATTTCCCAAGCCTCCGCCAACCAACGAAAAGGACGTTGCGGACGTATTTCGGAAGGGATCTGTATTCGTCTCTATTCTGAAGACGATTTCAACAGCCGTCCTGAATTTACCGATCCTGAAATTTTACGCACGAACTTGGCATCCGTAATTTTACAGATGACCGCTCTCGGCTTGAGCGATATTTCCGCTTTCCCTTTTGTTGATGCGCCAGATCATAAGCATATTCAAGATGGGATAAAGTTGTTGGAAGAGTTGCAAGCGATCCGTCCACGTTCAAAACAGAAAACGCTGCCCCCGCTTGCGGGGGAAGTGGTTGAGCGTAGCGAAACCGAAGGGGGCAAACAAGCGGTCTTTTCCAAGCAAAATTTTGCAAATTCCCCCCTACCCCCTGCTTTGCAGGGTACTTCCCCCGCAAGCGGGGGCAGAATATGGGAACTTACCCCAATCGGTCGCCAGCTTGCTCAACTGCCAGTCGATCCTCGTTTGGCTCGAATGGTCATTGCAGCTCACGAAAATGGTAGTTTGCACGAAGTGATGATGATTGTTTCGGCGCTTTCTATTCAAGATCCGAGAGAACGTCCGCAAGAGAAACAGCAATCGGCAGACGATAAACATCGTCGTTTTGCGGATAAAGAGTCCGACTTCCTTGCCTTTGTGAATCTGTGGCATTTTATTCAAACACAGCAGAAAGAGCTGAGCAAAAATCAATTCCGCCGTTTATGCCAAAAGGATTATCTCAACTACCTACGAGTGCGTGAATGGCAGGATATTTATCATCAACTTCGCCTTGCAGTGCGTGAAATGGGGCTACGGATTAACAGTGATGAAGCCAATTATCAGCAAATTCACACTGCCTTGCTAGCAGGACTTCTCTCCCATATCGGCTTGAAAGATAACGAAAAGATGTCTTATCTTGGTGCAAGAAATGCCCACTTTGCCATTTTTCCGAACTCGGTGCTTTTCAAAAAACAGCCGAAATGGGTGATGGCGGCGGAACTTGTTGAAACCACAAAATTGTGGGGCCGAATGGTCGCTCGCATTGAGCCTGAATGGGTTGAACCGCTCGCACAGCATCTCATTAAAAGCAGTTACAGTGAACCGCACTGGTCGAAGTCCAAAGGGGCGGTGATGGCGTATGAAAAAGTCTTGCTCTATGGCGTGCCGATTGTAGCGAGCCGTTTGCAAAATTATGGCAAAATCGACCCGCTTGTGAGCCGAGAAATCTTTATTCGTTCCGCATTGGTGGAAGGCGAATGGCACGCCAATTACAAATTTTTCAAAGAAAACAACCGCTTGATCAAAGAAGTGGAAGCCCTTGAGCATAAATCTCGCCGCCGAGATATTTTGGTGGACGAGCAAGTGCTATTTGAATTTTATGATCAACGAGTGGGAACGGAAGTGGTTTCCAGTAAGCATTTTGATAGCTGGTGGAAAGTAGCCAGTCAAAAAGATCCTGAACTGCTTAACTTTGAGAAATCATTCCTGATTAACGATAACGCCAACAAAGTCAGTGAGTTAGACTTCCCGAACTTTTGGCATCAAGGTTCACTCAAGCTGAAATTGAGCTATCAATTTGATATTGGCTCGCAAGCCGATGGGGTAACAGTGCATATTCCGCTACCCTTGCTCAATCAAGTTGAACCTGAAGGCTTTGATTGGTTAATCCCAGGGCTACGCCATGAACTTGTAGTCGCATTGATTAAATCGCTACCAAAATCGATCCGCCGTAGTTTTGTGCCTGCGCCGAACTATGCCGAAGCGTTTTTATCTCGTGCCGAGCCATTTAAAAAGCCATTGTTAGAAAGTTTAAGCTACGAACTTCGCCGAATGACGGGCGTTTATGCTGAGCCAGAACAGTGGGATTTAAGCCAAATTCCCGCTCATTTACGCATTGGCTTTCGTGTGGTTGATGATAAAAATAAAACCCTTGCCGAAAGCGAAAATTTGGACGAGTTGAAATTCAAACTCAAAGATGAAGTGCAAAATACCCTGTCGAACATTGCCGATGATGGCATTGAGCAATCGGGCGTGCATTTGTGGAATTTTGCTGATTTACCGCAATTCTATGAACAGAAAAAACAGCACTTCAAGGTAAAAGCCTACCCTGCGATTGTCGATGAAAAAGAGTCCGTCGGCATTAAATTATTTGAGACGGAATTTGAGCAAGCTAAAGCAATGCAAGCAGGCTTACGCCGATTGTTGTTACTCAATGTGCCTTCACCCATCAAATATCTGCACGAAAAATTGCCGAACAAAGCCAAACTCGGCTTATATTTCGCCCCGTTTGGGAAAGTGATGGAACTGATTGACGACTGCATTGCCTGTGCGGTGGATAAGTTGATTGATGATTTCGGCGGATTTGTGTGGTCGGAAGAAAAATTCCACCAGCTCCATGAATTTGTGCGAGCTAATTTGAACGAGACAACAGTAGAAATTGCCAAGCAAGTAGAGAAAAATCTCACTCTTGCCTATGAAATTAGCAAACGCTTAAAAGGTAAACTGGATTTCACCATGGCATTTGCCTTGTCGGATATTCAAGTGCAACTCAACGGCTTAATTTACCCGAATTTCGTCACCCAAACGGGCTACAAACGCTTGGCAGATCTGCATCGTTATCTCACTGCTATCGATCGCCGTTTAGACAAATTAGTCGTCGATAGCAACGCCGACCGAGCCAAAATGTTAAGGGTTGAGCAAGTGCAAAACGCCTATCAACAACTGCTTGCTAAACTGCCAAAATCCAAACCGATCAGCGATGAAGTACGAGAAATTCGTTATATGATTGAAGAATTAAGGGTGAGTTTATTTGCTCAACAGCTTGGCACGAAGTACCCGATTTCGGATAAACGGATTTTAAATGTGATTGGGGAAGTGAAATGACAATAAGCTGGTAGGAGCTCCCAAAGTGGCAACAAGCGGTCATATTTGTAAAAAATCTTGCAAATTTGACCGCTTGATTTATTTATAATTTAACTACAAATAGAGTGATACCTTCAACCTTTTTAACGTGAACACTATCTCCAACCTTCAAATTTTTTCCAATAACTCGCCAAGTCGTGTCACCAAACTTGCCACGCACTACACCATTTTCAAGAATTTCAACAATCACCCCTTGCATACCTAGCATAGCGTGTTCTCGGTCATTGAGCGTATTTGCTTGATCTTCTTGATCATCTCTAGTTTGCTGAAATTTCCACCAAGCAAGGCTAAAAATGATAGCAAGGAGAGCAAATAATGTGAATTGAACACTCAGTGCAATGTCAGGAAATAATGCGACAACAATCGCAATAATAATTGCCGCACCACCCCACCACATTATAAAAACACCTGTAATCACAGTTTCTAAAATAAACAAAACGAAACCTAAAATGAGCCACATAGACCAGCCAGTCAGCCATTCCATCGTTATCCTCCTTTATTTCAGATAATTCAAATGTTGATTATTGCTTTTTGGTATGTTTAAGCAATTCGGCAATGCCACTGACAGAGCCTATTAGATTGCTTGCTTCCAATGGCATAAGTACCACTTTGCTGTTTTCTGAGATGCCAATTTGCTGTAATGCGTCGGTGTATTTTTGTGCGATAAAGTAGTTAATCGCTTTAGTATCACCGCTGGCAATCGCTTCTGATACCATTTTGGTTGCTTTTGCTTCTGCTTCGGCGGCACGCTCACGAGCTTCGGCTTGTAAGAAGGCTTCGGCTCTTTCCCCTTCTGCTTTAAGAATTCGGGATTGTTTTTCCCCTTCCGCACGTAAGATTTCTGCTTGACGAATCCCTTCTGCTTCAAGAATATCTGCACGTTTATTACGCTCTGCCTTCATTTGTGCATTCATTGCCTCCACTAACTCTTTCGGCGGGCGAACATCTCGAATTTCAATACGAGTTACTTTTACACCCCAAAGATTTGTGGCTTCATCAACAATGGCTAGCAAACGTCCGTTAATTAAATCACGTTGGGAAAGCATATCATCAAGATCCATAGAACCAAGAACGGTACGCATATTGGTCATCGTTAAATTCACAATCGCCTGTTCTAAGTGGTTGACTTCATAAGCCGCACGACGAGCATCTACTACTTGTACAAAGCAAACCGCATCAATAGCCACACTAGCGTTATCTTTTGAAATCACTTCTTGTGATGGAATATCAAGCACTTGTTCCATCATATTGATTTTACGTCCAACACGATCAATAAAAGGCACGACAATATTCAAGCCAGGAGTTAAGGTTTTGGTGTAACGCCCAAAACGCTCTATCGTCCAGTGATACCCTTGCGGGACAGTTTTAATGGTTGAGATCAGTACCAAAATAACCAGAACGACAAATACAATAGACACTATAGGGAATTGCATAACTTGCTCCTTATATAACAATGTTTAGTTAAAAATGATTGATTGTCGACAGTTCGACCACACTACCCATCAATCTCTTCCCCCGTTTCATCCCATTTAAAATTCAGTGCAACCGAATTTAAGCAGAAACGTAAACCTGTCGGTTTTGGGCCGTCGGGGAAAACGTGGCCCATATGAGCATCGCAGTTACCGCAACGGATTTCGGTGCGGTGGCGGCCTAAGCTGTAATCGTCTAAATAACGTAATGAGTTTTTGTGAATGGTTTCATAGAAACTCGGCCAGCCGCAGCCGGCATCGAATTTGGTGTCGGAACGAAAAAGCGGATTATGGCAACGTATACAGCGATAAGTGCCGACGCGGTTTTCATCTAAAAATTTGCCCGTAAATGGGCGTTCTGTACCACTGTTGATACAAATTTCACGTTGTTGTTCAGTCAATTCCTCGATTTTTTTCATGGTTTCATCCTTTAGTTTGAAATAACAAGCGGTCAGATTTTACGATTTTTTTGCAAATTTGGCGAGAGCGAAACGATTTGCAAAAAATCGCTGAAAACCGACCGCTTGTCTGTAATAAATCCCCCGAATGCCCGCCTTTTGTGCTATACTCTCGCCCAATTTTTGCCCCGTTTAAAAGGGCTTTTCTGCAACATGATTAGGATATTTCAATGAGCGAATTAGCCAAAGATATTACCCCCATCAGTATCGAAGAAGAACTGAAAACGTCGTATCTCGACTATGCCATGTCGGTAATTGTTGGGCGCGCGTTGCCCGATGTGCGTGATGGCTTAAAACCCGTACACCGCCGTGTATTGTTCTCGATGGATCAAAGTGGCAATACTGCCAGCAAACCGTATGTAAAATCAGCTCGTGTCGTTGGTGATGTGATCGGTAAATACCACCCACACGGCGACTCGGCGGTGTACGATACTATCGTACGTATGGCTCAGCCATTCTCCTTGCGTTATATGTTAGTGGATGGTCAAGGTAACTTCGGTTCCATTGATGGCGATGCACCTGCGGCAATGCGTTATACCGAAGTCCGTATGCAGAAAATCACTCAAGAATTGCTAACCGACTTGGATAAAGAAACTGTCGATTTCTCGCCGAACTATGACGGCAAAGAAATGATTCCTGATGTGTTGCCGACAAAAATTCCTGCCTTGCTCGTTAATGGGTCATCAGGGATTGCCGTTGGTATGGCAACCAATATTCCGCCACACAACTTAAATGAGGTGCTAAACGGCTGCTTGGCATATATCGATAATGATCAAATCAGTATTGAAGAATTGATGCAGCATATTCCCGGCCCTGACTTTCCAACCGCTGCCATCATCAATGGCCGTAAAGGCATCGAAGATGCCTACCGCACAGGACGAGGTAAAGTTTATGTCCGAGCCAAAGCGAGCGTTGAGAGTAAGGCGAATGGACGTGAACAGATTATCGTGACTGAAATTCCATACCAAGTAAACAAAGCGAAATTGATCGAAAAAATCGCTGAATTGGTGAAAGAGAAAAAAGTTGAAGGCATTAGCGAGTTGCGTGATGAGTCGGATAAAGACGGATTGCGTATTGTGATTGAGCTAAAACGAGATGCTGTGGGCGAAGTAGTGTTGAACAATCTTTATGCTCTGACGCAAATGCAAGTCACCTTCGGTATCAATATGGTGGCACTTGATCATGGCCAGCCTAAGGTATTGAATTTAAAACAGATTATCGAAGCCTTTGTATTACACCGCCGTGAAGTGGTTACACGCCGTTCTATTTTTGAACTTCGTAAAGCCCGTGAACGGGCCCATATTTTAGAAGGTTTAGCGATTGCTCTTGCGAATATTGACCCCGTGATTGAGCTGATCCGTCGCTCAAAAACTGCAGACGAAGCCCGTGAAGGATTACTTTCTCGCCCGTGGGCATTGGGCAATGTTGCTCCGATGTTAGAAGCCGCTGGTGTTGATGCTGCTCGTCCTGATGAGTTACCTGCTGAATGTGGCGTTCGCAATGGTGAATACTACTTATCTGAAGCCCAAGCTCGTGCCATTTTGGAACTCCGCTTACACCGCTTAACTGGTTTAGAACACGAAAAAATTCTCGATGAATACAAAGACATTTTAGTCGTGATCGGCGAACTTTTACACATCTTAAACAGTGCAGAACGCTTGATGCAAGTCATTCGTGAGGAATTGGAAAAAGTCAAAGCTGAATTTGGCGATGAACGCCGTACCGAAATTACCTCGGCGTCAGGCGACATCAATTTAGAAGATTTAATTGCTCAAGAAGACGTGGTCGTTACCCTTTCCCACGCAGGCTATGTGAAGTATCAGCCGCTTTCTGAATACGAAGCACAACGTCGTGGCGGCAAAGGTAAGTCTGCAACGAAAATGAAAGAAGATGACTTTATTGAGCGTTTGTTAGTGGCAAACACCCACGACACGATTCTCTGCTTCTCGACCCGTGGTCGCTTGTATCAACTGAAAGTGTATCAGCTTCCACAAGCAAGCCGAGGGGCACGCGGCACACCAATCGTCAATATTCTGCCGTTGGTCAAAGAAGAAAATGAACGAATTACCGCCATTTTACCAATTCCAAACGGCGAATTTAGTGCCGATAAATTTATCTTTATGGCAACCGCTAGTGGTGTGGTGAAAAAAGTCTCTCTTGATGCGTTCAGCAATGTACGCTCAAGCGGTCTGATTGCATTAAAACTTCGCGATGGCGATGAATTGATCGGTGTAGATATCACTAACGGCGACAGCGAAATTATGTTGTTCTCGGCACAAGGTCGTGTCGTGCGTTTCAACGAATCAGGTGTAAGGGGAATGGGGCGAATCGCAACAGGTGTGAAAGGCATCAAACTTGCCACGACCGAAATTTCTGCTGAGGATGTCGAAGAAGTGGAAGTAGAAACTGTTGAAAGCGATGAAGCAGACGAAACCAGCGTAAATTTAAGCACCGACAAAGTCGTGTCGCTTGTGATTCCGCATACTCAAGGCGAAATTTTAACCGTAACCCAAAACGGCTACGGCAAACGTACCGCATTAAGCGAATACCCGGTAAAATCCCGTGCAACTAAAGGGGTTGTGTCCATTAAAGTGAACGAACGTAATGGCAAAGTCGTGGCGGCAGTACAAGTGGAAGAAAACGATCAGATTATGTTGATCACCGATGCAGGCACTCTCGTTCGCACCCGAGTGAATGAAGTGAGCTTAGTCGGCCGTAACACCCAAGGCGTTCGCATTATCCGCACCGCGGAAACCGAAAGCGTCGTCAGCTTAGAACGCATTTGCGAGATCGAAGAAGACGAAACAGAAGAAAACAGAGAAGAAGCTTAGTCCTAAATAAATAAGCGGTCACTTCCACACAATTTTTTGCAAAAAATTCGCTGGAAGTGACCGCTTGCTTTTAGCTATTTTACTCTAGCCCTCACCTAAATCTTCAATTTCTGTTTTTTCCATTTCTGGTGGATTATCACAGAGCCAGTTAGCAAGTTTGGCATAATCTGCAAGAGCAAGATTTTCCGCACGAGCGTTTAAGTCGATGCCGAGTGCCTCTAACTGTTCCGCACTAAATAGGGTGGATAACGCATTGCGTAACGTTTTGCGGCGTTGGTTGAACGCATGAGTGGTTACTCGGTTGAGCCAATAGACATCTTTGACAGGGTGAGGCAAGGTTTTATATGGCACAAGACGAACCACCGCAGAATCGACTTTCGGTGCAGGTTTAAATGCCGTTGGCGGCACTTCTAACACAGGCATAACTTGGCAATAGTATTGAGCCATAATGGTTAAGCGACCGTAAGCTTTGCTATTTGGGGCAGCACACAAGCGTTTCACCACTTCTTTTTGCAACATAAAGTGCATATCTTGCACAAGATCGTGGAATTTGAATAAGTGAAACATCAATGGCGTCGAAATGTTATACGGCAAGTTGCCGAACACTCTCACGCCTTTGCCATTTAATTCAAGACCGTCGAAATACTCACGGAAATTAAAACGCAGTGCATCTTGTTCGATAATAGTTAATTTAGGCTGTAAAAATGGATGGTGGCGTAGCCGCTCGGCAAGATCTCGGTCAAGTTCCACCACGGTGAGCTGATCGACTAAGTCCGCAACAGGTTCGGTTAATGCTCCCAAACCTGGACCGATTTCAAGCAGGAATTGATCTTTTTGTGGGTTGATCGCAGCAACGATATTGTGGATCACATTTTGATCGTGTAAAAAGTTCTGCCCGAAGCGTTTACGAGCGGTGTGTCCTAAATGTTTTTTTGAGTTTGAATTCATTGAATTTCCTATACAAGCGGTTAGATCACCGCCATTTTTTACAAATTTTATAAACTAAAGAACCCCGCAAATGCGGGGTTGAATTGTAAGCAAGTTAATTATTGTACGTATTGAATATCTGCACGATTTTTTAACGCTTTTACCCAGTCTTTCGAAGCATCTTGAGCTTGTTGATTCACCAGTTGCTCATAGGCTTTTTGTAAGTACGCGTCTTCTGTACGGTCACTTTGGCGTGTATCAGTCACTTTCAACACATGCCAACCAAATTGCGATTTAAATGGTGCGGAGATTACACCAGGTTTGCTCTTATTTGCGACTTTAGCAAAGGCTGGATCATATATATCTAAGAAATTCCAACCAAGATCACCGCCTTCTGCCCCTGAAGCATAATCAACAGAATGTTTCTCTGCTGCCGCTTCAAAGGTCATTTTATTCGCATTAATATCCGCAACAAGTGCAGTTAGTTTCGCTTTGGCTTGCTGATCATTCAAAATTGGATTGGTTTTCAGCAAAATATGACTAATTCGATATTGCGTTCCTTTTGTTGCACTGAGCTTACCGCTCGCCTTATCTTTTGCCATGAGCTCTTTTGCAAGTGCTTGAACTTGTTTTGGTTCAACTTGAATCGTTTGACCAATGGTTTGGTGACGAACTTGCTCCATCATAATTTGATTTGCAAGTTGCTGACGATATTGATTCAAGGTGATGCCTTGATAATCCAGGGCATCTAGAAATTGCCCGTAGGTTAAACCATTTTGTGCTGCAATATTTTCAATCATTTGATCAACATAGGCATAATTTACTTTCACGCCTGATTCTTGAATTGCACGTTGTACTAGAAATTCGTTAATGACACTATCTAAGGCAGCTTTACGGTTTGCCTCTGTTTTCGCTTTTTTCCCCAATGCACGATCAACTTGGCTCTGCATAATTGGATAACCATCAACGGTAGCTAACACACGCTCTTCTGCTTGAGTAGATTGAGCAACAGCTAACAATGCGAAAGTTGCAATAAAGAGAGATTTTACAACGGTCAATTTCATTTTTTCTTCCTATCAAAGAATGAATAATAATTTTAATGGTGTTTAGAAACGATTTTCATCAAAAGGTTCAATGTTGGCTCAAATTTACGTCATTAACGCCACTTGATTAATACCATCATAATGTTGTGTTCTCACCTGAATTTTTTCACTGCGTGCAGTAGGAATGTTTTTACCAACATAATCCGCACGGATCGGTAACTCTCGATGACCACGGTCAATAAAAATGACTAGCTCAATTTTAGATGCTCGTCCAAAATCAAGCAAGGCATCTAGTGCCGCACGAATAGTCCGACCAGTAAACAATACATCATCAATCAAGATCACTTTTTTATCTTGCAGGGAAAGAGTATGCTCGGATCCTGAATACACGGGATCTTGGTGAGTCTGTTCTAAATCATCACGGTAAAAAGTAATGTCTAACGACATCATTGGCAGCTCAATTTGAGCTAACTCTGCAATTCGTTTTTGCAACATTTCGGCAATTTCTGCCCCTCGCCGTTTAATCCCCACCAACACAACATCGTCGAAACTAGAATGCTTTTCGATGATTTGATGGGAAATACGTGAAATCGTGCGTTGAAATTGCTCCGTATCAATGATGATTTTTTCCATTCTTCGTCCTTGAGTTATAACCCTTGAATTTTTTTGATCACATTGGTAGTTGAACAACCGTTTTCAAAATTCAAGACACGAACTTCCCCGCCATTTGCCCATACTTCTTGGCTGCCTGCGATGTCTTCTGGTTTATAGTCACCGCCTTTCACTAACAGATCTGGCAATATTTCACCAATTAAGCGTTGTGGTGTGTCTTCGCAGAATGGGACGACCCAATCCACCGATGCCAAGCCAGCTAATACCGCCATACGTGCATCTAATTCGTTTATCGGGCGACTCTCACCTTTCAAACGTTTCACTGACTCATCCGTATTGACCGCGACAATTAAACGATCACCTAATTTACGAGCATTTTCCAAGTAGGAAACATGCCCAGGATGCAGAATATCGAAGCAACCATTGGTCATTACAATTTTCTCACCACGAGCTTTAGCTTGTGCCACAATAGCTTTCAGCGAATTTTCATCAGTAACACCAAAGCCTGTTTCATTGCGTTGGTGAATAGCTTGTTCAAGTTCGACTGGGGTAACAGTAGAAGTACCAAGTTTGCCGACGACCACGCCCGCTGCCGCATTGGCAAGATAGCAAGCCTCTTCCAACGAACGGCCATCCGCCATAGCTGTTGCCAGCACGCTAATTACCGTATCGCCCGCCCCTGTTACGTCATACACTTCTTTTGCTTGAGTTGGTAAGTGGAAGGCTGGTTGATTTGGTCGAAGCAAGGTCATTCCTTTTTCAGAACGAGTAACAAGCAATGCCGATAAATCGTAATCGGCAATCATTTTTAAGCCTTTTTCTACGATTTCATCATCGGAACCACATTTCCCTGCAACTGCTTCAAATTCTGACATATTCGGCGTCAGTAAAGTGGCCCCACGATAACGTTCAAAATCCGTGCCTTTGGGATCGATCAACACTGGCACATTCGCTTGGCGGGCAATTTGGATCATTTGCTGGACGGCATTAAGCGTACCTTTGCCGTAATCTGATAAAATCAAGGCACCGTAAGCGGTGATTTCTGCCTGTAACTTTGCGAGTAGCTCTTGACTGTCAAGGTTATGGAAACCTTCTTCAAAGTCCAAACGAAGCAACTGTTGATGACGGGAGAGAATACGCAATTTGGTGATGGTTGGATGAGAACTTACTGCCACACAATGATTTTCGATGCGGTGAGCATTCAATAGCGTATCCAACGCCTTGCCCGCATCGTCCTGCCCGACCAAACCGTGCAACGTTACGGGCACATTTAGGCTAGCAATGTTCATCGCCACGTTTGCCGCCCCACCCGCACGATCTTCACGCTGTTGCACTTTCACCACTGGTACCGGTGCTTCGGGCGAAATACGATCTGTCGCCCCGAACCAGTAACGGTCTAACATCACATCGCCAAGCACCAACACTTTGGCCTGGTTAAATTGAGAAGAGTATTGCATCATCATAAATATTCCTTAATTACCCTCGCCCACTTGCAGGAGAGGGACAGATTTAATCTTCGTTTAGAAGCGAAAATCAGGGAGATCACATTTGCAAAATTTTGCTGAAAACTGACCGCTTGTCAGCTCTCTCAGACTAAAATACTGAACGCCTTTTAGTCTGTCTCCCCGTGAACGGGAGAATGATTATTTCCTATTTTTCTTAATAAACTTCATCAAGCGTTTGCGTTTACGCAGCTGATTTGGGGTGAGTTTATTGCGTTTGCCTGCAAATGGATTGTTGCCTTCTTGGAACAAGACCCGAATCGGTGAACCGATAATTTTCAAGCTCTTACGGAAATAGTTAGACAAATAACGCTTGTAGCTGTCTGGTAATTTCTCGATTTGATTACCGTGGATCACAATTATCGGTGGATTATAGCCACCTGGGTGAGCGTATTTGAGTTTCACTCGGCGGCCATTTACCAATGGCGGCTGATGCTCGTCCGTTGCCATTTGTAAAATACGGGTAAGCATCGAAGTCGTCATTTTTTTGGTCGCACATTGATAGGCTTCTTGCACACTTTCAAATAAATTGCCCACACCGCTGCCATGCAAAGCTGAAATAAAATGCACTCGTGCGAAGTCGATGAAATCCAAACGGCGATCGAGTTCTGATTTAACGTTGTCTTTAATATCTTGCGATAAGCCATCCCATTTGTTCACCACGATCACTAATGATTTACCTGCATTGAGAATAAAGCCAAGCAGTGATAAATCTTGGTCGGATACGCCATCACGGGCGTCAATGGTAAGTAATACTACGTTCGCATCTTGAATCGCTTGCAAGGTTTTGATTACCGAGAATTTTTCTACCGCCATATGCACTTTGCCACGCTTACGCACGCCTGCAGTGTCAATGATGGTGTAATGCTGACCATCTCGCTCCATCGGAATGTAAATCGAATCACGGGTCGTGCCTGGCATATCGTAAACCACTACTCGATCTTCGCCTAAAATACGGTTTGTCAGAGTCGATTTACCTACATTTGGCCGTCCAACAATCGCAATTTTGATGTTTTTGTCTTCAGGCTCTTCGTGCTCTTCTTCCAACGCTTCATCAAGCAAAGTGGTATCATCTTCGTTATCAAAATCGAAATCGTGATCCCATTCATCTTGTTCAGCTTCGTCTTGATTTGCAATATTTTCTTCGGAACTCACCGCTTGTTCTTCTAATTTTTCTGCAAGCGGAGCAAGCACCTGCTCGATCAGTTGCGTAACGCCACGCCCTTGTGCCGCAGCGATCGGCTCCACTTCACCCAAGCCAAGCTGATAAAATTCTGCAATGTGCGAATCCGCATCAATGCCATCGGTTTTATTCGCCACTACTACCGTGGTTTTATCCCGCTGGCGTAAATATTGAGCGATGCCCACATCCGCAGGCACTAAACCAGCACGAGCATCCACCAAAAATAACACCACATCGGCTTCTTCAATCGCCAACAGCGACTGCTCTGCCATTTTTTCTTCAACGCCTTCTTCTGTTCCATCAATACCGCCTGTATCGATCACGATAAAATCGTGTCCTGCAATATTCGCTTGACCATATTTGCGGTCACGCGTCAGCCCAGGGAAATCCGCCACCAACGCATCACGGGTACGGGTTAAGCGGTTAAATAACGTGGATTTGCCCACGTTTGGTCTGCCCACAAGGGCAACAACAGGTGTCATAAAAACCTCAATTTAAATTCGATTTGCAAGAATTAGCAAAAATGCAAATATTATAGCTTAAATTATTACGTAAAGGGATATTTCGAATGATTAACACGGCAGGCAAAAAAAATCCCTAGGCATAAACCTAGGGATAAACCAAAAATTAACAAGGAATTATCTATGAAATATGAAAAAGTTAGCCTTTTATTGAAATGGCGGTGAGAGGGGGATTCGAACCCCCGATACAGTCTCCCATATACACGCTTTCCAGGCGTGCTCCTTCAACCACTCGGACATCTCACCGAATCAATAAAAAAATGTGCATCGAAATGCACATTTGAAAGCGGAGCGAACTATAACGAATTTTGCTTGTCTAGGCAAGTAATTTCTTTTTTATATAAAGAAATTATTGTCCATGACCTAAGCAATTTGGCGAGCTCGGGGCAGATTGCCCAATCGCTTGCCATTCCGACTCCGTATAAGTGTGTAGTGCCAACGCATGCACTCCATTAGCCAGTTCATCAGCAAGCAGGGCATAAATAGCACGATGCCGAGCTAATGTGCGAACACCTTCAAATTTCGATGACACCAATGTCACCTTAAAATGAGATTCAGCACCGCGACCAGAACTGTGTTTATGGCTTTCATTCTCAACCTGTAAGACGATTGGTTGGAATTCTGTGGTGAGTTTTTCAAGAATGGTTTGTTCGATAGACATTGTTTGTTCCTGTTGGTAATTTCACCAAATAATACTATACTTTCGTCAATTTTATTCATTAAATTTAAAAGGAAATGCGATGAAACTCTCTAAAAAAGCCTTTATATTTGCCGCCATAATGAGCTCAGCCCTCTTAGCAGGCTGCCAAACTCAGCCCAACACACTGACGTTCACCACACCTGCTCCGACATCCATGTTTGATACCAACAACCAATCGGCATTAGTCAATGTGCAGACCCGAGATTTACGTTCATCGGCTGAAATCGCAAGTTACACAACGTCAGGCAAGGTTCACCATCTCACCGCTGTGCCTGATGTTGCTCACATGTTTCAACAAGCGATGCAACAAAATCTGAATAGCAAAGGTTTTACTGTTGTTCAAGGTGCAGGTAATGCCAATGTTGTGGTAAACGTGAAAAAATTCTTTGCCGATGTGCAGCAAGGTAACTTACGCTACAAAATTAGTGCAAATGTGAATGTTGAAGTGGCAATTCAAGGCTCAAGAGGCAACTTCAGTAAAAATTTTGAAACAGCTCGCTCATACGAAGGGGCATTTGGTGCCAATAATAGTGAAATCCAAAAAGTGTTAGGTGAAGCCTATACGGATGCCATTATGAAAATTTATCACGACAACGAAATCGACAACGCCATTCATCAATTCAAATAACTCACAAGCGGTTAGATCCACAGGACATTTTGCAAATCTAACCGCTTGCGTTTTAGGCTGGGATTACAGCAAATACCCGAGCGTTAAAACCCGGTGCACCTTTAATTTTAGGCACGCCAATAAAAATAGCCCCGCCTGTAGCAGGCAATTCAGCAAGATTACTCAACACTTCTACCTGAAATTTATTTTGTGATAGCCAATAACGCTCGCCCACAAGATCATTATTTTTCACAAAATCTAAGGCACTATCCGTATCCAGAGTTTCGTGTCCGATTGCGGCAATATGACGCTTCTCATGGAGAAACGCCAAAGCCTCTAAACTCCATCCAGGCGTATGAGCCTGCCCATTTTCATCTTTATTATAGAAACGGTTAACATCGTGCCAACGTTCTGACCAACCACTCGCAAAAGCGACGAAACTTCCCGCCGGAATTTGCCCATATTCAGCCTCAAATGCCAAAATATCTTCTACAGTCAAACGATAATCGTGATCTTCAGCAACCTCCTTTTCCCTATGGATCACAATCAAAGGTAACACAAACTCATCTACTGGTATCTCATCCAACATTCGTTTTCCTACAGAGAAATGAACTGGTGCATCTAAGTGCGTACCATATTGGCTAACTATTGTATATTCACTTGCTAGAAACCCATCTTTTTCGACGGTAAATAATACTTTACTCTGAATCGGTTTAAAGGCAGGGAAATAAGGGATTTCAGCACTGACTGAATGGCTTAAATCTACCCATTTCTGATTTTTCAATAATTCAATTGCTTGCAAAATAGACATAATTACTCCTTAAGCAGTAAATTTTGACCACTTTAGCAAGAGAAATGAAAACCGCAAATAACAAAAAGTTATCCATTAGAAAAATTTGCAAAATTTTCAGCGGAACCGACCGCTTGCACTTGCGATTCCCCCTGGTGTTCATTACACTTGATTCAATATTGACTAACTAACATCTTATGAGAATACCAAGAATTTATCACCCTGAAAAATTAGCGGGACAACGCCATTGTGTACTAAGTGATGATGCTGCAAACCATGTAGGACGAGTATTACGAATGAGCGAAGGCTCACAACTGATTTTATTTGATGGTTCAAACCATATTTTTCACGCTACTATTGATCACATTTCGAAAAAACAAATTTCAGTGAACATTACACACTGTGAATTTGACAATCGAGAGTCAAATTTGCCGATCCATTTAGGGCAAGTCATCTCTCGTGGAGATCGTATGGAATTTACCATTCAAAAATCTGTTGAATTAGGCGTGAATATTATTACTCCACTTTGGTCGGAACGCTGTGGTGTAAAACTAGATAGCGAACGGCAAGATAAAAAGATTCAGCAATGGCAGAAAATCGCGATTGCTGCCTGTGAGCAGTGCGGGCGAAATATGGTGCCTGAAATTCGTCCGATTATGAAACTGACAGACTGGTGTAAAGAGCAAGATGAAATGCTCAAATTGAATCTACACCCCCGAGCGAAATATACGATTAAATCCTTGCCCAATGTGCCAAGTACGGGGGTTCGTTTATTAATCGGTTCAGAAGGCGGACTTTCTCCCGAAGAAATTGCAATGACCGAGCAACAAGGCTTTACTGAAGTATTACTCGGTAAACGTGTGCTACGCACGGAAACGGCTTCACTCGCAACAATTACCGCCTTGCAAACTCTGTATGGAGACTTAAGCTAAATGAATGATTTACAAGGGAAATTATTAATCGCCACTCCTGATATGAATGATGACTATTTTGATCGTTCTGTGATTTACATTTGTGAACATAATGAACAAGGGGCAATGGGCTTAATGATCAACTCACCAACCGATCTATCCGTCATGGAATTGCTGGCTAAAATGGATTTTTTAATGGCAAATGAGCGGAATTACAGTAAAGATCAATTGGTATTGAATGGTGGACCTGTCAGCCAAGATCGAGGGTTCATTCTACATACTCGAATTCACACTCCCCTTCTCCACAGCTATGAAACAGCCAATGATATTGTGATGACGACTTCTGGCGATATTCTAGAAACATTTGGACGAAATGATGCCCCAAAACATTTTATCGTTTGTCTCGGATGCTGTACTTGGAAAGCAGAGCAACTAGAAGCTGAAATTGCCCGTAATTACTGGTTGGTTGCACCAAGTAACGAGAAAATTTTATTTGAGACAGGATATTTAGATCGCTGGATGGAAGCATACCAATTACTTGGTATTGATGGCATTTTGGCTAAAGCAGGACGTGCCTAATGAGTCAAACTATTCTTGCTTTTGACTTTGGCCTTAATAGTATTGGTTGTGCTGTTGGACAAAGTATCACTGGCACCGCACAGCCCTTAGCTGCATTCAAAGCACAAGATGGCATCCCGAACTGGGAAGCAATCGGCACATTACTTAAAGAGTGGCAGCCAGATTTGTTGGTTGTGGGTTTACCACTAAATATGGATGGCTCTGAGCAGCCCCTTACACAACGTGCAAAAAAATTTGCCAATCGGCTTCATGGACGTTTTCAATTACAAGTAACATTACATGATGAAAGGCTTACCACTGTTGAAGCCCGTGCAGAGATTTTCTCTCGAGGCGGCTTTAAAGCTTTAAAGAAAGATAAAGTTGACTCAATTTCAGCATGCTTAATATTAGAAAGTTGGTTTGAAACCGCATGAAAATATAAGGCTAGATTTTTATCTAGCCTTATTTGAATTCTTATGATTGAACAGAGAGATCTTTCACATCTGTTTCGGGAGTTACTTTTTTCACTGAGTCAATGCCTTTCAAGCAAGCTTGCTTAGTCGTGTAACCCTCTCCGCCAGTTGCGATGACTACATGATTTCCTGCTTTTAATCTCCAGCGAAATTCGCCTTTTGCATCTTTATAAACTTCAAAGTACATAGGTGTGTTCCTTATTGTAGAATGATAGAATGCTAAACAATATTGTCTAGCGATTACAGCTTATAAACTAATCACAAGTAAAGCAAGCAAGAATTTCAAAAACCACTCAAAAAATCTTCACAATCACGTTGGTACCATCTTTTACAAAGTCTTCTCTTTCCCCCTTCCCAAAACAAAAACCCCTTGCACTGTACTCAACCGAGTACTTGCAAGGGGTCCAATAAAACCCTGATGGTGCCCTACTCTCACATGGGGAAACCCCACACTACCATCGGCGTCACTGCGTTTCACTTCTGAGTTCGGAATGGAATCAGGTGGGACCACAGCACTATGGCCATCAGGAAAATCCTGTTGTTGTCTTTGTTCGTCTTTATTTTTTCGTTCTCTATTCTTGGCTTCTTACGTCGCCTTTAATCTGAAACAAGCTGTCTGTTTGATTTTCTTTCACTTCGCTCTCGCTTTGTCTTTTCGTTTAGCTTTCTTCTCAACCGCTTTTGGCTTCTTTCTTCTTTCCAAAAACGCTTGAGGTTGTATGGTTAAGCCTCTCGGGCAATTAGTATGGGTTAGCTCAACGTCTCGCAACGCTTACACACCCCACCTATCTACGTCGTAGTCTACAACAACCCTTACTGACTTAATGTCAGGGATGACTCATCTTGAGGCAAGTTTCGTGCTTAGATGCTTTCAGCACTTATCTCTTCCGCATTTAGCTACCCAGCAGTGCCTCTGGCGAGACAACTGGAACACCAGTGATGCGTCCACTCCGGTCCTCTCGTACTAGGAGCAGCCCCTCTCAATCATCCAACGCCCACGGCAGATAGGGACCGAACTGTCTCACGACGTTCTAAACCCAGCTCGCGTACCACTTTAAATGGCGAACAGCCATACCCTTGGGACCTACTTCAGCCCCAGGATGTGATGAGCCGACATCGAGGTGCCAAACACCGCCGTCGATATGAACTCTTGGGCGGTATCAGCCTGTTATCCCCGGAGTACCTTTTATCCGTTGAGCGATGGCCCTTCCATTCAGAACCACCGGATCACTATGACCTGCTTTCGCACCTGCTCGACTTGTCTGTCTCGCAGTTAAGCTTGCTTCTACCATTGCACTAACCTGACGATGTCCGACCGTCATTAGCAAACCTTCGTGCTCCTCCGTTACGCTTTGGGAGGAGACCGCCCCAGTCAAACTACCCACCAGACACTGTCCGAACACCTGTACTTGGTGTTTCGTTAGAACATCAAACGTTAAAGGGTGGTATTTCAAGGACGCCTCCACAAGAACTAGCGTTCCTGCTTCATAGGCTCCCACCTATCCTACACATCAAAATTCAATGTTCAGTGTCAAGCTATAGTAAAGGTTCACGGGGTCTTTCCGTCTAGCCGCGGGTACACCGCATCTTCACGGCGATTTCAATTTCACTGAGTCTCGGGTGGAGACAGCCTGGCCATCATTATGCCATTCGTGCAGGTCGGAACTTACCCGACAAGGAATTTCGCTACCTTAGGACCGTTATAGTTACGGCCGCCGTTTACTGGGGCTTCGATCAGGAGCTTCTCTTTCGATAACACCATCAATTAACCTTCCAGCACCGGGCAGGCATCACACCCTATACGTCCACTTTCGTGTTTGCAGAGTGCTGTGTTTTTAATAAACAGTTGCAGCCAGCTGGTATCTTCGACTGGTTCAGCCTTCGGAGGTAAACTCCTACAACCTACGCCAGCGCACCTTCTCCCGAAGTTACGGTGCTATTTTGCCTAGTTCCTTCACCCGAGTTCTCTCAAGCGCCTGAGTATTCTCTACCTGACCACCTGTGTCGGTTTTCAGTACGGTTTAGTTATATCTGAAGCTTAGTGGCTTTTCCTGGAAGCGTGGTATCAGTAACTTCATTCCCTTAGGAACTCGTCATCACTTCTCGTTGTTTAAATTGGGTAAGCGGATTTGCCTACCTACCCCAACTACCGGCTTAAACAGACATCCAACAGTCTGCTTACCTAACCTTCTCCGTCCCCACATCGCAATATAACCAAGTACGGGAATATTAACCCGTTTCCCATCGACTACGCTTTTCAGCCTCGCCTTAGGGGCCGACTCACCCTGCCCCGATTAACGTTGGACAGGAACCCTTGGTCTTCCGGCGAACGAGTTTTTCACTCGTTTTATCGTTACTTATGTCAGCATTCGCACTTGTGATACGTCCAGCAAACCTCTCGATTCACCTTCATCCGCTTACACAACGCTCCCCTACCCAACAGATTTGACTCTGATGCCGCAGCTTCGGTGCTATATTTGAGCCCCGTTACATCTTCCGCGCAGGCCGACTCGACTAGTGAGCTATTACGCTTTCTTTAAATGATGGCTGCTTCTAAGCCAACATCCTAGCTGTCTAAGCCTTCCCACTTCGTTTCCCACTTAATATAGACTTTGGGACCTTAGCTGGCGGTCTGGGTTGTTTCCCTCTCCACGATGAACGTTAGCACCCACCGTGTGTCTCCTATGCATTACTCTTCGGTATTCGCAGTTTGCATCGGGTTGGTAATCCGGGATGGACCCCTAGCCGAAACAGTGCTCTACCCCCGAAGGTATTCACATAAGGCTCTACCTAAATAGATTTCGGGGAGAACCAGCTATCTCCCGGTTTGATTGGCCTTTCACCCCCAGCCACAAGTCATCCGCTAATTTTTCAACATTAGTCGGTTCGGTCCTCCAGTTAGTGTTACCCAACCTTCAACCTGCCCATGGCTAGATCACCGGGTTTCGGGTCTATACCTTGCAACTAGACGCCCAGTTAAGACTCGGTTTCCCTACGGCTCCCCTATTCGGTTAACCTTGCTACAAAATATAAGTCGCTGACCCATTATACAAAAGGTACGCAGTCACCAAACAAGTTGGCTCCCACTGCTTGTACGTACACGGTTTCAGGTTCTATTTCACTCCCCTCACCGGGGTTCTTTTCGCCTTTCCTTCACAGTACTGGTTCACTATCGGTCAATCAGGAGTATTTAGCCTTGGAGGATGGTCCCCCCATCTTCAGACAGGATATCACGTGTCCCGCCTTACTTATTTTCAGCTTAGTTCCACACAAGGCTTTTAAAGTACGGGATTATCACCCTCTTTGATTGAGTTTCCCAACTCATTCCTCTAAGTCTTGTGCTATAACTGAATGGCTCCTTC
The DNA here is from genome assembly GCF_011455495.1 of Frederiksenia canicola. Taxonomy (NCBI): domain Bacteria; kingdom Pseudomonadati; phylum Pseudomonadota; class Gammaproteobacteria; order Pasteurellales; family Pasteurellaceae; genus Frederiksenia; species Frederiksenia canicola. The sequence goes on along the minus strand of NZ_CP015029.1, from coordinate 1,108,388 downwards.
GCGTTCGCTCGCCGCTACTAACGAAATCTCGGTTGATTTCTTTTCCTCGGGGTACTTAGATGTTTCAGTTCTCCCGGTTTGCCTTATTTACCTATGGATTCAGTAAATAATGATAAGCTCTTCGCTTATCGGGTTTCCCCATTCGGACATCTTGGATTAAACGCCTCTTATCGACTCATCCAAGCTTTTCGCAGATTAGCACGTCCTTCATCGCCTCTGATTGCCTAGGCATCCACCGTGTACGCTTAGTCACTTAACCATACAACCTCAAACATTTTTAGATAATATTGTTATTAAACAATCATCAAAATATTTAAAGCTGATAATCAAAAACTACTACTTGTGTGCTTTTGTTCACACAAGATTTTTACTACTCAGACTTTCTTTCGAAAATCTCTCAGTTTTTCAGCTTGTTTCCTATTTTTTAAAGAACATTAGACATTCACTTTGTCTTCCGACAAAAAACATCTTTAAATGGCGTCCCCACGGGGATTCGAACCCCGGTTACCGCCGTGAAAGGGCGATGTCCTAGGCCTCTAGACGATGGGGACAGCATTTAAAGATGCTTTCCTGCCATTTGCAAAACATTTCGCGGAACTGGCCGCTTGTCTTGCCTATGTTTCAACTTTCTATCAAACAATCTGTGTGAGCGCTTATTGTGTCATTTCTACTTCGGTAAGGAGGTGATCCAACCGCAGGTTCCCCTACGGTTACCTTGTTACGACTTCACCCCAGTCATGAATCATACCGTGGTAAACGCCCCCCTTGCGGTTAAGCTATCTACTTCTGGTACAACCCACTCCCATGGTGTGACGGGCGGTGTGTACAAGGCCCGGGAACGTATTCACCGCAACATTCTGATTTGCGATTACTAGCGATTCCGACTTCATGGAGTCGAGTTGCAGACTCCAATCCGGACTTAGATGCACTTTGTGAGATTTGCTCCATGTCGCCATTTTGCTTCCCTCTGTATGCACCATTGTAGCACGTGTGTAGCCCTACTCGTAAGGGCCATGATGACTTGACGTCATCCCCACCTTCCTCCAGTTTATCACTGGCAGTCTCCTTTGAGTTCCCGACCTAATCGCTGGCAACAAAGGATAAGGGTTGCGCTCGTTGCGGGACTTAACCCAACATTTCACAACACGAGCTGACGACAGCCATGCAGCACCTGTCTCATGGTTCCCGAAGGCACATTCACATCTCTGCGAACTTCCATGGATGTCAAGAGTAGGTAAGGTTCTTCGCGTTGCATCGAATTAAACCACATGCTCCACCGCTTGTGCGGGCCCCCGTCAATTCATTTGAGTTTTAACCTTGCGGCCGTACTCCCCAGGCGGTCGATTTATCACGTTAGCTTCGGGCACCAGAGTTAAACCCCAATCCCCAAATCGACATCGTTTACAGCGTGGACTACCAGGGTATCTAATCCTGTTTGCTCCCCACGCTTTCGCACATGAGCGTCAGTATATTCCCAAGGGGCTGCCTTCGCCTTCGGTATTCCTCCACATCTCTACGCATTTCACCGCTACACGTGGAATTCTACCCCTCCCTAAAATACTCTAGATTGCCAGTCTGAAATGCAATTCCCAGGTTAAGCCCGGGGCTTTCACATCTCACTTAACAATCCGCCTGCGTGCCCTTTACGCCCAGTCATTCCGATTAACGCTCGCACCCTCCGTATTACCGCGGCTGCTGGCACGGAGTTAGCCGGTGCTTCTTCTGTGGATAACGTCAATTACCAACTCTATTAAAGTTGATACCTTCCTCACCACCGAAAGAACTTTACAACCCGAAGGCCTTCTTCATTCACGCGGCATGGCTGCATCAGGGTTCCCCCCATTGTGCAATATTCCCCACTGCTGCCTCCCGTAGGAGTCTGGACCGTGTCTCAGTTCCAGTGTGGCTGGTCATCCTCTCAGACCAGCTAGAGATCGCGGGCTTGGTAGGCCTTTACCCCACCAACTACCTAATCCCACTTGGGCTCATCTTATGGCAACTGGCCCGTAGGTCCCAGTCTTTAATCTCTCGATATTACGCGGTATTAGCTACAGTTTCCCGTAGTTATCCCCCTCCATAAGCCAGATTCCCAAGCATTACTCACCCGTCCGCCACTCGTCAGCAAGAAAGCAAGCTTTCTCCTGCTACCGTTCGACTTGCATGTGTTAAGCCTGCCGCCAGCGTTCAATCTGAGCCATGATCAAACTCTTCAATTCAAAAAGTTTAATCGCTCAATAAATACTGACTATAAAAAAATCAATAATATTCATTATGAATTTCAAGTTAAGCACTTATTAAGACTTCAAAATTAAATAATATTTCACTTCAAAATCACATCAACAAGTGCCCACACAGATTGTCTGATTCATTATTAAAGAGCAAAAAACAACGACGCACCGTAATAACCTAATCCGTTCACAACAGTGCGTCGTTGTGTGGTGCGCATTATAGAGAAATCCGAAACCAATGCAAGTAAAAAATTTAAAAAAATTAAAAAAAACGATCTTTTGGTGAAAAAAGATCCCAGTTGCTTTTTTTAAAAGCAAAAAGCGGTCAGTTTTTGAATTTTTTTGCGATTTGCAAAACGTTCTTAAAATCCGACCGCTTGTATAGCTCATGTAGAAGCGATTAGTGAGCAATTTGTCCAAATTTACCGCTTTGCACATCACGCATCGCTTGATCGATTTCTGCTTCGGTGTTCATGACAAATGGACCGTAGCCAACGATTGGTTCATTTAACGGTTCGTCCATTAAAATAAGGAGCTTCGCTTCGTTGTTGGCTTCGATTTGGACATCTGCACCGCCACGCTCAAAGGTAATGAGTTCGCCACGACGAGCAATCTCTTCACCATTAAATTGCACTGTTCCATCTAAAACTAACACAATTAAGTTGTGGCTTTCTGGTACGGCGAAAGTATGGTTTTTGCCTGCATTTAACACCACATCCCACATATTGATTGGGCTGAATGTACTTGCTGCACCTGAAGTACTAGCAAGCTCGCCTGCAATAATCCGAGCTGTGCCTGCGTTATCATCAAGGGAGACCACTGGAATTTCAGCGGATTTAATCGCTTGGTATTTTGGTGTGGTCATTTTATGGGCTTTCGGTAAATTTACCCAAAGTTGTACCATCTCAAACATTCCGCCTTCTTTGGAGAATTTTTCAGAATGGAACTCTTCGTGCATAATGCCTGAACCTGCGGTCATCCATTGCACATCACCTGTACCTATAATACCGCCACCGCCGTATGAGTCCGCATGTGCGACTTCCCCTTGATAAGCGATAGTTACCGTTTCAAAACCACGATGTGGATGTTCACCTACACCACGAAAATCGGATTTCCGTCCACCATCAAAATGGCGTGGTGGGTTGTAGTCCATCATTAAAAACGGGTCGAGATTTTTATCGGTGTCGTTATAGGTAAACATTGATTAAACGTGGAAACCGTTACCTACCCAGTGTTTTTGTGGAGCATAGTGTACATTTGCGACTTTTTTCATTTTATTTTCATTAGTCAATTTGTTGAACCTTGCAAGCTCGTTGCTTGATGTCGAGCATTATAGTCTTTTATATAAATAAACAAACAGCAAAATATTCAAACAACTATTTCCTGAAATAAAATAATAATAAAACAGTTCGCAAAATAGCGACCTGCCACTATAATACGCGACCGCAAGCGGTTAGATTTCGCAAAACTTTTGCAGAATCTGACCGCTTGTTTTTCATTTCATCGTGGTTCGAAAACCTCCCACGCAAAAAAACTAAGGAAAATCAATGACAAATCAAGCAAAAGCCGCCGTAATTTTTTCAGGCGGGCAAGACTCAACGACTTGTCTTTTTCTCGCTATTCAAGAATTTGGACGGGAAAATGTGGAAGTCGTTACCTTTCAATATGGGCAACGCCACGCCATTGAATTAGATAAAGCGAAATGGATTGCCGACGATCTCGGCGTAAAACAAACGCTTATCGACACTTCTGTGATTAAAGCCATTACCACCAATGCGTTAATGGATGCTCAAGCCGAAATCGAGCAAAACGGTAGCACACCAAATACTTTCGTGGACGGTCGCAACGCTTTGTTTCTGCTCTACACCGCGATTTACAGCAAAAGCCAAGGCATTCAAACGATTTTTACTGGCGTGTGCGAAACAGATTTCAGCGGCTACCCTGACTGCCGTGATGTGTTCGTGAAATCAATGAATGTGACGCTCAATTTGGCGATGGATTACAATTTCAATATCCGCACCCCCTTGATGTATCTCACCAAAAAAGAGACATGGAAATTAGCGGACGATTTAGGGGCATTTGACTACATCCGCCAACATACGCACACCTGTTATTTAGGCGTAGAAGGTGGCTGCCATCGCTGTCCAAGTTGTGTGCTACGAGAAAAAGGGCTGAACGAATACTTGGCGGAGCGTGAAAATGTTTAAAATCGCCAAAGAATTTAGCTTTGATATGGCACATATGTTGGACGGACACGATGGTAAATGCCAAAACTTGCACGGGCATACTTACACCTTACAAGTCGAAATTGGGGGTGAACTGCGTACCAGCGGGGCGAAAAGCGGAATGGTAATGGATTACAGCGATCTTAAAGCGATCGTCAAAACGCACATTCTTGATAAGATGGATCACGCTTTTATTTACGACAGCACTAGCGAGCGTGAATGCCAAGTGGCAAACTTGCTCAACTCGCTCAATTCTAAAACCTTCGCCATTCCTACCCGTACGACCGCCGAGCAGATGGCAAAATATATCTTCGATACGTTGTGCGATGTCGGCTTGCCTGTCAGCCTGATTCGCTTGTGGGAAACACCAACCTCTTATTGCGAGTACAGCCGATGATGCAAGCGGTCAGTTTCTCTCAACGTTTTGCAAATACCGAATATCGCATTGTGGAAATCTTCGAAACCCTACAGGGCGAAGGATTTAATACCGGTATGCCGAGTATTTTTATCCGTTTTGGAAAATGCAATTTGGCGTGCCCGTGGTGTGATACCAACTACAATCAATATACCACCAAAACGCTGGCGGAAATTATGGCGGTGGTTAGGGGTTTTTCGGCGAAAAATATCATCATCACGGGGGGCGAGCCAACTATTCAGCCAAACTTAGAGCGATTGCTTGATGTGCTAAAAGCGGAAGGCTACTTTATTGCAGTGGAAACGAATGGCTTGAAGCCTGTACCAAAACAGATCGACTATATCGCCACCAGTCCGAAGCGGATCTACCAGAAAAACTATCTGAAGCACCATATTCCGTTTGCTCATGAAGTGCGGATCGTGGTCGATGGCGATATGCTTGAATTTTGTGAGCAGATCGAAAACACCATTCCCGCCGAGCGTTACTATCTCTCCCCTTGTGAAACAGATGGTGTGATGAATATGCTTGAAACCATCGCCCAGCTCGGCAAACTCAATCAACGCTCGCACAAACCCCGCTGGCAGTTGAGTATCCAAACGCATAAGATGGCGGGCATTGAGTAGTAAAAAACCAAGCGGAACTGACCGCTTGGTTTCTTAAAAGGCTTATCGAATCGTGACCTTTTTCACTTCACAATGATATTCAACACGTTCTTGTTCCGTCATCAGCGGGTAACGGCATTTGTATTTTAATGCCTTAATCTCTGACTCACTGAGTTGATTCGTTTGTTGAGCACCAACACGTTGTTCTTCTGGTGATAATCCATTTTCATCATATTCTTCTGCTTTGGTTGAATTGGTTGCTTTCGTTTTGGTTTTCGCTTTGGCTGCTGATTTTTTCACGACATTGTCTTTTTTTGTTGCCGCTAACGTATTTCCTGCTGTCGCTGCCGTTGCGGTTTTTTCCGTGTCATTCGAGACTATGGCATCAGACTGTTTGGATTTTTCATCCTCTGTTCTCTCAGACGACATGCCGCTTTTTTCTGGCATTTTTGCCACATTCGCTTCAGCCCCTTCAGCCGATTTCATTTCAGATTTTGGCATTTCTGTCTCTGCTGCTTTTGTTGTCTCTTTCATTGAATAAACCCTATTTTCTGCCGTTTCAGTCGCTTTTGTTTCCGTACGGTTTTTTACCTCTGCTTCTGATTTAGGTTGATCAAAACACCCCGCAAGAAGCAATGTAAAACCTAATACTGTCCACCATTTATTCATTTCGATAATCCTCATTTAACAACATCCGTGAATAGCCTACTTATTCAGACCATTCACGGACTAAACCATTAACGCATTGTAACAAACTCTTCAGAGCCCGTTGGGTGGATCGCCACCGTGTTGTCGAAATCCGCTTTGGTTGCCCCCATTTTGATCGCCACAGCAAAGCCTTGGATCATTTCATCCACGCCAAAACCAATACCGTGCAAACCAACGATCTTTTGTTCTTCACCAACACAAACCAATTTCATACGGCAAGGCTGGCGGTGCTGAGTGATCGCACTATACATCGGCGTGAACGATGAAGTATACACTTTCACCTGCTCTGCCCCAAATTGCTCAATCGCTTTTGGTTCGCTCAATCCAATCGTTCCAATCGGTGGATGGCTAAACACCACGGTCGGCACAAGGTTGTAGTCCAAATGCTCGTTCGGTTTATTGTTGAACAGACGCTCAGATAAACGGCGACCTGCGGCAACAGCAACAGGCGTCAGTTCAATGCCGCCTTCGATGATATCACCGACCGCATAAATGCCGTCCACATTCGTATTTTGGAATTTATCCACTTTCACAAAGCCGCGTGCATTGGTTTCCACGCCCGCCGCTTGTAAGTTGATCGCATCAGTTGCTGGCTCACGCCCAATTGCCCACACCAACGCATCAACGGTTTGGCTCTCGCCATTTTCAAGCTGTAACGTTAGCGAACCGTCAACATTTTTCACCACCTCGCTCGGCACGCTGTGTGTATGCAATTGAATGCCGTCTTGTGCCATCACTTCCAGCAACGTATCGACAATCAGCGGATCAAAATTACGCAATGGTGCATGCTGGCGAACAAACAGATGCGTCTCAACACCAAAGGCATTCATCACTCCCGCCAATTCGACCGCAATGTAACCTGCCCCCACAATCGCAATACGTTTTGGTAATTCGGTTAAGGCAAATACGCCATCAGAATCAATACCATATTCCGCCCCTTTGATCGCTGGACGACTTGGACGCCCGCCCGTTGCGATTAAAATATGGTCAGCGGTGATCTGCTCACCATTCACCTCAAGAGTATTTTTATTCACAAACTTGGCAAAGCCTTGAATCACATCAACATTATTTTTTGCCAACACATTGTTATAAGAGGTGTGAATACGAGAAATATAGGCTTGGCGATTTTGCACAAGTTTGGCAAAATCGAACCGCTTGCAATCGAGTTCAAAGCCATAATCAGCGGCATAATAGTTAATCGCTTCTGCCACTTGAGCCCCGTACCACATCACTTTTTTCGGCACGCAGCCCACATTCACGCAAGTACCGCCGAGCAATTTCGCTTCGATAATTGCACATTTTTTGCCATAACTCGCCGCACGATTGACCGATGCAATTCCACCACTACCGCCACCAATCGCAATATAATCATAATGTTTTGTCATTTTTTGTTCCTTTTCAAATACAAGCGGTCAGATTCTAGCATTTTTTTGCAAAAATTACTTGTTCAATGTCTTGCCACTATTCCAAGCAACTGTATGTGTAATCGGCAGTCTAGCACTGGGAATCGCAGGAACAGCAGCTTTACCGATGGCGAGTAGCATCACGGGAAGGTAGCGGTCGGCATCAATCTCAAAGCGATTCATCACCTGTTCACGATCGAAAATGCCAATGGCATGGCTGTCGTAGCCTTTTTCTTTGGCAATCAACATCAACTGCATCGCCGCAAGGCTGGTGTCAATTAAGGCTTGATCACGAATTTCTTGCTCGCTAAGTGCATTGTGGGTGTTGAGAAGAAAATCGTAGCTGCGATCGCGAAAATTGGCGTGTAAACAACCGCTTGCTACAGAATGATCGAGAATGTCGCCGAGTAATTTTTGATATTGCAGATCCGCCAACACAATCACCACCGCAGCCGCACTTTCGCAAGGCGGAGCATTGAATGCAACAACATCAAGCAATTTCTGTTTTTGTTCAGGCTCATCAATCACCACAAAACGCCAAGGTTGCAAATTGGCTTTGGACGGTGCCAACTGTGCCAATTCAAGCATCTCGCTCAACTCTTCACGGGAAATTTTGGCGTTATCGTTAAACAATTTGATGGTTTTACGCTGTTTAATCGCCTCTAAAAGTTGCATTAGGGTCTCCTTTTCTCAACCATTTTTGAAGACGTAGTGTACGTTTTTTGCCGTAGGGAAAGTAAAAAATTTTCACGAGAAAGTTGAAATAGGTCAAAAGGCTCGGCTATTCTAGCGAAAATTTTGCACAGGAAGAACATATGAAGTCTATTGCCATTATTGGTCTGGGCTGGCTGGGAATGCCATTGGCGGAACGATTACTTAAAAAGGGATGGCAAGTGAAAGGCAGTAAACGCCAAGTAACTCACCACCCTAAAATTGAAATTTATCCCTTTGATTTATCAGAGTTTTCTTCAGAAAGTTTACAGCCATTACTGAATGTGAATGCCGTGGTGATCAACATTCCACCGAGCAAAATCTCAGCAGAAAACTATTTGGATGGGATCAAGCGATTGGTTCAGCAAGCCATTTCGCAACAGGTGAAACAGCTCATTTTTATCAGCACCACGGGCGTTTTGCCGTTACAAGCGGGGACGTTTGACGAAAATGTTGCAACGGATCTCCGCAACCCAACCGCACAACTGGAATCGTGGTTACAACAGCAATCTATCGCCTGTGATATTCTGCGGCTAGGCGGTTTGATTGGCAAAAACCGCCACCCTGTTCACTATTTAGCAGGCAAACAGAATCTCAGCGGTGCGGGTCAGCCCGTGAATTTAGTACATCAACAAGATTGCATTAGAGCGATTGAATTACTGCTCTCTATGCCAAACGGGCAACGGCTGTTCCATTTAGTCGCCCCACAGCACCCGACTCGACAGGATTATTATGGTGCGATGGCAAAAAAATTCGGCTTACCCGATTTGCATTTTTCCCCCGAAAACCAACCGCTTGTGCGGATTATTTCAGGAGAGAAAATTTGTCGGGAGTTGGGATTTGAGTACTGTTACCCCGATCCATTCTTATTTTGAATAATCAAGAAAAATTATAGGCTCGCCGCTACATAAACGAATTTGCCCATGCGTCTTCCGTGAGCCGTTTGCCAAAATGGCTTTCAATAAGGCGGACGGTGATGGGGTTTTGTGGATTGAGCAGTAGTGCTTTAGTCATGCCGTATTCAACGACTTCGCCTTGATCCATCACCATAAGTTTATCAGCGATATGCTTAATTAAACCTAAATTCTGCCCGACATAAATATACGAAAGTCCGAGGCGTTCTTGTAAACTGAGCATTAAATTGGTCAGTTGGCTTTGCAGCGAGAAATCCAAGGCACTTAAGCTGTCATCAAAAATGACAATTTCGGGATTTAAAATCAAAGCTCGAGCGAGTGCTACTCGGTGTTTTTGGCTGCTTGACGCTTCGCTAATGGGAATAAGGGCGTGTTCGGGATACATTCCAACGAGTTTGAGCGTTTTGAAAATTCGTTCGTTGCGGTTTTCTTCGGAAAGCGTTGTGGCTAGTTTGAGTGGCGAATCAAGAATTTGCCCGATGTTGTAGTTCGGGTCGAAAGCATCGTTCGGATCTTGAAACACCATTCGGATTTTTTTGGCTCGAAAGGCATAATCACCGTAATGAAGTTCTTGATTTTTTAAGAATATTTTACCCGAGGTGAGTTCCGTAATGCCAACTAGCATTTTGGCTAAGGTCGATTTTCCCGCTCCATTCGCCCCAATAATCGCTAAGGTTTGTTGTTGTTCAAGCTGAAACGACACATTTTTCACCGCATAGAAATCCTGCTTGCGAAACAAGCCGACTCGGTCGGTAAAACGCTTACTGATATTTTGTACATCCAGAAGTAACATAACTTTCGCCTTTTTTTGCCTAAAAACCAAAAGAAAAACCGCTTGCATTGTAACAAGCGGTTAGTTTTAAAGAAAGTTTTGCAAATTAGAGTACGTTTACGCAGTTCAAGTCTTCAAAAGATTGCTCTAAGCGTTTAGACATCGACTCTTCCATTTTGCGTAACCAAACACGTGGATCGTAGTATTTTTTGTTTGGTGCATCAGGGCCAGTTGGGTTACCTAATTGACCTTGTAAGTATTCGTGGTTCGCTTTGTAGAACTGTAAAATACCGTCCCAAGATGCCCATTGTGTATCGGTGTCGATGTTCATTTTGATTGCACCGTAGCTGATTGCTTCGCGGATTTCTTCACGACTTGAACCTGAACCACCATGGAATACGAAGTCAATTGATTTCGCTGGTAAACCACGTTCTTTAGAGACGAACTCTTGTGATGCACCTAAAATTGATGGTTTTAATTTCACGTTACCTGGTTTATAAACGCCATGTACGTTACCGAATGCTGCTGCAACAGTGAAACGTGGGCTAACTGGGTTTAATGAATCGTAAACGAATAATACATCTTCTGGTTGAGTGTATAAACGTGACTCATCAACATCGCTGTTATCTACGCCATCTTCTTCACCACCAGTGATACCAATTTCGATCTCAAGGGTCATCCCCATTTTATTCATACGCTCAAGGTATTTTTTACAGATTTCCATATTTTCTTCGATTGGCTCTTCAGAAAGGTCAATCATGTGTGAAGAGAATAATGGTTTTCCTGTTTCTGCGAAGAATTTTTCACCTGCATCTAACATACCGTCGATCCAAGGGAGTAAGTTTTTCGCAGCGTGGTCAGTGTGAAGAATCACTGGCACACCGTACTCTTTTGCTAATTCGTGAACGTGTTTCGCACCCGCTACTGCACCTAAAACATCTGGACGAGCACCGCTTGCAGGTTTGATGCCTTTACCTGCATAGAATTGTGCACCACCGTTTGAGAATTGCACGATAACTGGCGCTTTAACACGTGCTGCCGTTTCTAATACGGCATTTACAGAGTCTGTACCTACACAGTTTACTGCTGGGATTGCGAAGTTGTGTTCTTTTGCAAACGCAAACACTTTTTGTACATCATCACCAGTAACAACACCTGGTTTTACAATATCTAATAATTTAGCCATGTTAGGATTCCTTTTTGTTTTTAATTCTTTGATTCTATAATTCTGCCCTACTTGCGGAGAAGAATTTATTCATTAATCATTCGCACGTTTTTCAAGAATTTCAACGGCTGGTAATACTTTACCTTCCACGAACTCTAAGAACGCACCGCCACCGGTTGAGATATATGAAATTTTATCTGCAATGCCGAATAGATCGATAGCTGCTAATGTATCACCACCACCGGCAATTGAGAATGCACCGTTTGCTGTTGCTTCTGCAATCGCATTTGAAACCACTTCTGTTCCTTTACGGAAGTTAGGGAATTCAAATACACCAACTGGACCATTCCAAAGAATCGTTTTCGCTGATTTGATGATATTAGCTAATTCTTCGGCTGATTTATCACCGATATCGAAGATGGATTCACCGTCTTTCACTTCGCTTACTGATTTTTCAGTTGCCGCTGCTACTTCAGAGAATTCTGTGCCTACACGTACATCAACAGGCACTGGAATATTCGTTGCTTTTGATAAACGTTGTGCTTCAGGAATTAAATCCGCTTCGTATAAAGAATTACCCACATTGTGCCCTTCTGCGGCAATGAAGGTATTGGCGATACCACCGCCTACAATTAATTGGTCAGCGATTTTTGAAAGCGAATCTAAAACCGTGAGTTTAGTCGACACTTTAGAACCACCAACAATCGCCAACATTGGGCGTTGTGGCTCTTTTAAGGCTTTGCCAAGAGCATCTAACTCAGCCGCTAATAATGGACCAGCACAAGCAACTGGTGCAAATTGAGCTACACCGTAAGTTGAACCTTCCGCACGGTGAGCCGTACCGAAAGCATCCATCACAAAGACATCGCAAAGTGCCGCATATTTTTTTGCAAGTTCAGGATCGTTTTTCTTCTCACCTTTGTTGATACGCACGTTTTCAAGCACCACGATTTCATTTTCGTTCACTTCAACGCCGTCTAGGTAGTCACGCACTAAACGGACTGGCACATCTAATGCTTCGTTTAAGTAGTCCACCACCGGTTGCAATGAGTTTGCTTCTTCAAACACCCCTTCCGTTGGACGACCTAAGTGCGAAGTCACCATCACTTTTGCCCCTTTTTGCAACGCTAATTTTAACGTTGGGATAGTGGCACGAATACGTGCATCGGATGTGACTTTGCCATCTTTCACTGGCACGTTGAGATCAGCACGAATGAAAAGACGTTTACCTGCAAGGTCAAGGTCTGCCATTTTTTTTACGGACATAGTTAGTTCCTCTTTGACATTCAAAATAAAAACGAACGGATTATAACAGTTTCCATTTAAATTGGGCGAATGTAGATCAAATTATTGTGAAATTTCACCGACTTTCTTCATAAAATGAAATAATTCTACATTGGCAATTTTCGCTAAGAAAATGACCGCTTGTTGTCACAACAAGCGGTCACTTCTGCTCAACATTTTGCAAATTATAACCAGAACAAATAGCCAAAGGTTGCAATCACAAAGACACAGAGTAAATTGAGCCAAATACCTGCTTTCACCATTTCGCTCTGTTTCACTTGCCCTGTACCAAACACAATGGCATTTGGTGGGGTGGCAACTGGCAACATAAAGGCACAAGAAGCCCCTAAGCCGACGATTAACGCTAATCCAACAGGTGGGGCATTCAAGGCTTGGGCGATTGAGATGAAAATCGGCACAAGTAATGCGGCACTTGCGGTATTTGAGGTAAATTCCGTGAGGAAAATAATAAATGCGGCAACAATTAAGCCGATGAGATAGAAATGTCCGCCTTGGATCATAAAGACGATACCATCAGCCATCACTTTGCTTGCTCCTGTTTTACCAAGTACTGCACTTAGGGTTAAGCCGCCACCGAAGAGCATTAACACGCCCCATTCGGTATTTTTTTGGATTTGATCCCAGCTCACCACGCGAGTAGCACAAAGCAAGACGGCCGCAGTTAATGCCACGATACTGTCGAAGCTAGCGATATTTTTAATGCCAAGTAAGCCTGATAATGCCGGGTTGATGTATTTGCTGAAAATCCAGCACAGAGCAATCACCACAAAGATCACTAGTGTGGTAATACGGCTTTTGGTCATCTCAATTTTTTCAAAATCAAAATCGAAATGGCGATTTAAATTCGGTTTAAACACCACATAAAGCACACCAACCATCAATGGTAATAATAAAATCATCACTGGCAAGCCGTAGCCTAACCAATCCGCAAAGGTTAAGTTAAGGTTTGATGCCACGATGTTATTAGGTGGACTACCAACAAGAGTCCCCATTCCCCCGATACTTGCACTGTAGGCAATCCCCAACAAAACGAAAACATAAGTATTGTGTTCACGTTCTTTGTCAAGTTTGCTAAGTACGCCCATGGCAAGCGGTAACATCATCGCTGCCGTTGCGGTATTACTAATCCACATTGAAAGAAATGCAGTAACACCAAACAAATAAAGTACCGCAAGGGAAAGTTTGCCACGAGCAAGGGTCATGATGTTGTTGGCGATCATTCGGTCAAGCTGCTGAATATGTAATGCTGCGGCTAATGCAAAGCCTCCGAAGAAGAGGAAAATGGTTGGATCAGCAAAAGTGGCTAAGGCCTCTTTAGAAGTGACTAAGCCTAACCCAATCGCCAAAATCGGGACAAGCAATGCGGTAATTGTCACATGTAGGGCTTCGGTTAGCCAAAGCACCGCAACAAAAGCCAATAACGCCAAGCCTTTATTTGCTTGAGGCTCATAAGGTAGATATGCCAATAAGGCGAAGAATAAAATAGCATCTAGCAATAAAATAATGCCATTTCTCATCGTTTTGTTATCAGTTTGGTTTTCCATAGTGCCTCCCAACCTTTGTGTCATCCATTGCAATATAACAAAAACCCGTTTAGCAAAAACGGGAAAACGATAGAAGTGTGAGAAAGCTCACAAATTTTCCGTAAAAACTTCAGTAAAGTTTGATCTAGATCTTATCTACTATTGAGATTGCGATTTTTTAACCTGAGACTCTCGGGCAAGTTCTTTGCTAGCCAAGTTCAACGTTTGGCGGATTTCTCGCTTACTTTGCCAGATCAAAATGCCACAGACTAAAAAAGTGATACCGTAAGAAAGCCAAACGAAAAAACCGTAGCCGCCCATTGCGAAAAAATCGCTGATTGATTCAAATTGAAAGGTCATTTTGCTCTCCTACTTTGCTTGTTTCGCCAACTCACGCACCCAAGGTCGTTTACGTTCGTCGTGTAATAATGCCGCACGATAGCGTAGTACGCTGAGCCAAATCATGAATAACATCGTGCCAAAGATCGACAACAACAACGGAATGAGCATTTCCACCGCCATTGATGGTTTGTCGAATTTGGTAATCGTCGCCCCTTGGTGCAAGGTGTTCCACCACTCAACCGAAAAGTGAATAATCGGTAAGTTGATTACGCCCACGATAGATAAAATGCCTGCGGCTTTTGCCCCAACATTACGATCTTGGAACGCAGAATAGAGTGCCATCACACCGAGATATAAGAAAAAAAGTACAAGAGCGGAAGTTAAGCGGGCATCCCACACCCACCACGTTCCCCACATTGGCTTGCCCCAAATGGCTCCCGTTACCAGCGAAAGAAAGGCAAGCACCGCCCCGATGGGTGCCATTGAGATCATCGCAAGGCTGGCCTGACGAATTTGCCACACCAATGCGACCAATGCTGCCACCGCCATTGAGCCATACACGCCCATCGACCAAATTGCCGCAGGAACGTGGATAAAAATAATCCGGTAGCTATCGCCCTGTTGATAATCCTTTGGGGCAAACGCTAGGCCCCATACAAATGCGACTGACAATGTTAAAAAGGTCAGCACCGCCAACCATGGTTGAATTTTCCCCAACAAACGGTATTGGGTTTCCGATTTTGCATAAGGATGTAACCATTTCCACATAAAATGCTCCAAATGAATAAGTTATAAAAAATTGAATTTGCAAAAAATTTTGCTGATCTGACCGCTTGTTCGGGCTGACATATAGATCAGCCCCTGCCACAACTCCGATTACTGCAAACTTACTCTTAATGCTCCTGCAATGGCATAAGGGGCGAAGGTTAGGCATAGCACAAGCATGGCACCTAAAATCGCCAATTGTCCTGTGTAGCCGAGGTTTAAAGTGGCCGCCTCTAATACTGAAGCCGCAAAAATCAGCACGGGCAAAAAGAGCGGTAAAATCAATAGGCTCAATAGCGTGCCACCTTTACGTAGCCCAACGGTTAATGCCACGCCAATTGCCCCTAAACAACTCAAAATCGGCGTGCCAAGTAACAGCGTTAGCACTAACGCCCACCATACGTTGATTTCAAGGGAAAGCAATACCGCCGTAATCGGCGAAAGCAAAATCAGTGGCAAGCCCGTTAGCAGCCAGTGAGCGATCACTTTTGCGAGTGCTACTTGAGCTAAGCCCGTTGGCAGTAGCACTAATTGCTCAAGTGAGCCATCTAAATAATCGTCCCGAAATAGTCGTTCAAACGAAAGCAAAGCCGACAACACCGCCGCCACCCATGCGGTTCCCGAGGCGATTTTACCAAGCAATTCGGGGTTTGGGCCCATTAGCAGGGGAAACATCGTGATAATAATCAGAAAAAACCACAGCGGATTTAAAATTTCTGCTGGCTTGCGTAACGCAATGGTCAGTTCTCGTTGAATAATCGTCAATAAAATCATTAAGTTACCTTAAAAGGATCGAGCGAAAATAGTTGTACTTTATCGCTTTCTGCCGTTTGGTGGCTAGTGAAAATCGCCATGCCACCCTGCTCGCAATGTTGTTCAATATGAGCAATCAATTCTGCCACGCCTTTTTTATCAATTGCCGTGAAAGGTTCGTCTAAAATCCATAACGTTGCTTGGGTTAACCACAATTTTGCTAACGCCACTCGCCGCTGCTGCCCTGCAGATAAATGCGAGCAAGGCAAATCTTCCCGCCCAATCAGCGACACCTTATCCAAGGCATTCCACAGGTCTTCATCGTTTAATGGCAAATGATGGATTTTTTGGAAAAATCGCAAGTTTTCCCATGCGGTCAGCTCAGGTTTGATCCCCGCATAATGCCCTAAATAAAATAGATCTGCATAATACTCGTCTCGCTGTTTTTGGATCGGTATGCCATTCCATAGCACTTGTCCTTCCGCAGCGACTGCCAACCCCGCCAAAATGCGTAGTAAACTGGTTTTGCCTATGCCATTATGCCCTTCAATCTGCCACCATTGGCCGCTTTTAATGATCAAAGTGCAGCCTTCAAACAGCCGAGTTTCGCCCCGCTCGCACGCAACATTCTCTAGCACTAACTGGTTGTTTTCATTCATTTTACAGTCCTAAAATCTCTTTCACGAACGGAATGGTTAATTTACGTTGCGCTTGCAATGATGCCCGATCTAATAATTCCAATTTTGCCAAGAGTAAATGTAAATCCCGATCGACTCGCTTGAGCAGGAAATTAACCACGTCATCGGATAATTCCAAACCTTTACGATGAGCATTTTGCTGCAAAATATCGCGTTTTTGATCGTCATTCAGATCGTCTAATTTATACACCTCACCCCAAGTTAGCCGAGATCGCAGGTCAGCCAAGTCGATCGCTAATTGGTTTGGCGGACGATCGGCAGTGACCAACAATAATGTCTTTTTGCCTTGGCTGAACAAACCTTGCTGTTCACGAATTTGGTTAAACAAATCAAAAATCGCCAATTCCCACTCTTCGTTCCCAACAATAGTTTGTATATCATCCAAGCAAATCACATCAAGCTGATCGGCATTATCCAACACATTGGGGGAGAAATAATTTGATTTGGTTAAAGGAATGTAGCTTGCAGAACGCTCATTGAGCAAATAGTGATTATTTACCGCTTTGAGCAAGTGGCTTTTGCCACAACTTTTCCCGCCCCAGATGTAAAAAAATGGCTGGCGGACATCGGAAAAATTTTGGGTAAGCGAATTTAACAGCAGTTGGCTGTTTTCGGTGTAGAAATTCTCAAAGGTTTCATCATCAATTTGATGAATGGGTAAAGGTAGTTGCAAGGCTGATTGGTCACTGAAAAAAATTGCAGTAAGAATAACGGAAAAAGGAAGAGTTGAGAAGATCCAGCACAAACTCTCAACCGAACAAGCGGTCAGATCCACGTAATTTTTTGCAACTTTTCCAATGAATCTAACCGCTTGTAATCCAAAGTAAAATTAAGCTGCGGCTTTCTGCAATTTCGTCCAGTTATAGTAGCCATAAATGGAGTTGAGCAAATAGGCGGTATACATAATATACATTGACGGGTTGTCTGCCCAAAGAATGATAGAAAGAATGTTCAGCACAATCCATAGCAACCACTGCTCACGATAACGTAATAGCATTAAGGCTTGTGCAGTGACCACGATGATCGTGGTTAAACCGTCCAACCCCGTTGAGCTACCACCCGCCGCATTTAACGCTTGCACGAACAACAAAGTTCCCACACTCATTAACGCCAGCACAATTGCCCAACCTTTAACGCTCAACGCTTTAGCAATCACCGCATCAGAACCTTCTGCATGTTGCATATTCTGTTTCCACAAGAAATAGCCGATAAATTGAGCAGGAATGTAAACGTAAAGGGTGGTATTCATCTCGCCTAAATAGTTTGCCCCCCATGCCACATAAAAGTAGCTATAGGCAAAAATCAAGCCGAAGAAATAGTTACTGATTTTTCCTTTACTGACGAAAACGTTACAAATCACCCCCGAAATACCCGCTATCATTGCTAATGCAGAATCGGGATAATAGATGTAAGTCACCACTTGGGCTGTGATAAACAGAAAAAGCCAAGCGACTTCAAACGGCTTCCAGCCACTCAAAAATTCGTGTTTAAGTTGTTCCGCAAGTTGATTGAAATTCATAAATGCTCCAAAAGTATTTATTACAAAATGGCGTATTTTATCGCACCTCACACTAAAAATGTCAAATATAAATACCATTTATGTGAGTTAGTTCACAAAAGTCATCCTTTTTGCTTTACTCTTCAATTGTATTTTATGCTTTAAAAGACAAATTTGTCATTCACCCACTCTGTAATGTATCAAAAATCACTTCGGCTAAAGCTTTGGAAATACCCGGGACGGATTGGATTTCTTCGAGAGTAGCTGATTTGAGGCCTTGCATACCACCCAGGTATTTGAGTAACGCTTGGCGGCGTTTGGCTCCGACGCCTGCGATTGATTCTAACCCACTTTCAGTGAAGGCTTTTTGGCGTTTCTTACGATGCCCACGGATGGCGTGATTGTGAGATTCATCTCGGATATGTTGGATTAAGTGCAATGCCAAGCTGTCGGGCGGAAGATGAATGTCGTTATCCGCTCTGCTGATGAGCAATGTTTCCAAGCCCGCTTTGCGTTCCGTTCCTTTTGCCACACCGATCAACAGTGGTTTGGATTTGTCCCACTCCACTTTTAAATTAGCGAAAGTCTCTAACGCTCGGTTGAGCTGTCCTTTTCCGCCATCAATGAAAATAATGTCGGGAATTTTTTCAGAGGGAAGTGGTTTATCATAGCGTTTCAACAAGGCTTGTTCCATTGCCGCATAATCATCGCCGCCCGTAATGCCTTCTATGTTGAAGCGGCGATAGTCCGATTTCAATGGTCCGTTTTCATCAAACACCACACAAGAAGCGACCGTTTGCTCGCCCATCGTATGGCTGATGTCGAAACATTCCATTCGTTTTATCTCCGCCAACCCCAGCAACTCTTGCAAAGCTTGATAGCGAGCGTGAATGCGGGAATCTTGCTGTAATTGTAATGCTAACGCCGCCTGAGCATTGGTTTTCGCTAAGGCAAGATAACGCCCTTTTTCGCCCCGAACTTTGTCTTGAATCATGACTTTATGCCCTGCTTGTTCACTGAGCACCGCTTCCAACGCCGCCGATTCGCTAACAGGGTGGTCGATCACAATTTGGTGGGGAATGGTGCGATGTTGGTTCATCTGCAAGTAAAATTGCCCAATAAACGTATCGCTGAGCTCCGCCAGCTCCGTATGGTTCGGTACTTTCGGGAAATAGCTACGGTTGCCCAAAATTTTGCCTTGCCGTACAAACAGAATATGCACACAGGCAATGCCATGCTGATAGGCGATAGAGATAATGTCGAGATCGTCCAAACGTTCGTTCGACACAAACTGCTTTTCCGTCACAGCTCGTACCTGTTGAATTTGATCACGAAAGCGAGCGGCTGCTTCAAAATCGAGCTTTTCCGCTGCGTTTTCCATTTTGGCTATTAAATGCTCAATCACCTGCTGATCTTTTCCTTGCAAAAAGAGCCGCACATATTGCACTTGTTGATCGTACTCTTGTTGCGAATACAATCCTTCTACACAAGGTGCAAGACAACGCCCAATTTGATATTGCAAGCAAGGACGAGAACGATTTTTGTAGTAAGAATCTTCACACTGGCGAATTGGGAACAGCTTTTGCAGTAAATTCAAGGTTTCCCTTACCGCCCCCGCGTTTGGGTAAGGCCCAAAATATTCGCCTGCCATTTTTTTGCTACCACGAAAACTCGCAAGGCGGGGATGTTGGTGCTTGGTCAGTAAAATATAGGGGTAAGATTTATCGTCCCGCAACAACACGTTATAACGAGGCTGGTTTTCCTTGATGTAGTTATGTTCCAACAACAAGGCTTCGGTTTCGGAATGGGTGATGGTAGTTTCGATGTGAGCAATTTGCGACACCAATGCCTCGGTTTTGCGGCTAGATAAATTGGCTCGAAAATAGCTCGACAGCCGTTTTTTCAAATCTTTGGCTTTGCCGACATAGATAATCGTACCTTTATCGTCATACATTCGATAAACGCCCGATTGGTGAGAAACTTGTGCAAGGAATTGTTTAGAATCGAATTTAGGCATCGGATTGGTAAAATTTTGGCAGAAACTGACCGCTTGCAAGCGGTCAGTTTATTGACATTTTTTGCAATTAAGATTTCATAAAGCTCTGTTTAGAGGCTTTGAGATATTGCAGCATCGACCAAATAGTCAGCCCCACGGCGATGTAAAGCAAAATAAAGGCTAAAATTTCCATTGTTGGACTTTGCCGCCACAATAGGCCACCAAGGGCAAGCATCTGTGCCGTGGTTTTCACTTTCCCCCAAATCGATACTGCCACATTCGCTCGCTCACCAATTTCCGCCATCCATTCACGCAACGCTGAAATAATAATTTCACGGGCAATCATAATGCCGGCGGGAATACTGATCCACCAAACGTGGTAATGTTCCACAACGGAAACCAAGGCAATCGCCACCAGGACTTTGTCTGCAACGGGATCTAAAAATGCCCCGAAACGAGTGATTTGATTCCAACGGCGAGCTAAATAGCCATCTAATAGATCTGTCATACTGGCGATAAAGAAAATCAGTGTGGTAATTTCAGGGGAATATGGAATCGGCAAATAAAATGCAAGGATAAATAACGGAATTAAAACAACGCGAAAGATGGTTAAATAGGTTGGGATGTTGAGTTTCATTATTATTGTGTCCGCCTGTTGAGAATTTGCAATATTTTAGTGGAAGCGTTCTAAATATAAAAGAACAAGCGGTGAAGTATTGCAAAAAATTCGTACAATCTTACCGCTTGTTATTCATTCAATTACTTTTTCTTTTTGGCTTTTTCCGCTTTTTGATCCGCTTCGACTTGCTCTACACATAAATGCAAGACGTCTTCTGCGCCTTTTTTGATATAAGCATCATCACGTACCGTGTTCTTTTGCAAGTCTAACATCGCATCGTGAATGCCCTGTGAAAGGCTTGGTGGCTGAACAATGTCCCAACATTTTGGACTTAAACGAATCGCATTTTGTTGTAGCTCGGCAGCGTACAGCACCCCACTATAATAAGCGTACACATCATGATCGAGCATTCGGTTCAGTAAACTTGCTCGAATTTGTTCAATTGGTAAGGCGACTTTTTTCGTGTACCAATCGTCAACACCATGCATAAAGGAGTCAATGTCATAACTTTCATTGACACGATCTAAATAGGTCTGAGCAGTTGCACTGTAAGCGATCGCATACGATTTTTGATCAACTTCGTTCGCTGCAAGACGTTTCCAACCACTCGTTTTTCCAGAACCACAAGCCGTTAAGACTGCGAATACCGTAATAAGGGTCAAAGACTTTAATACTGATTTCATATATACTCCTTAAATCAACGAAAGGTAGAATCATTCTACCCAATTACGAATGGAAAGACTATATGAAACAGTATTTAGATTTATGCCAACGCATTGTTGATGAAGGCAAATGGGTAGACAACGAACGCACTGGCAAACGTTGTCTCACCGTAATCAACGTCGATTTAACCTACAATGTCGCCAAGGGAGAATTTCCGTTAGTGACAACTCGTCGGAGCTTTTGGAAAGCGGCAATTGCCGAATTACTTGGATACATTCGAGGCTACGATAATGCTGCTGATTTCCGTGCATTAGGCACAAAATCATGGGATGCGAATGCGAACGAAAATGCTGCGTGGCTTGCTAATCCACATCGCAAAGGCGAAGACGATATGGGCTGGGTGTATGGTGCAGTAGGTCGAAATTTCCCGAAAGGCGATGGCTCAGGCAATATTGATTTACTCCGCCAAATCGTTGATGATTTGAAAAACGGTATCGACAATCGTGGCGAAATTTATACTTTCTACCACCCTGGCGTATTCCATATGGGCTGCTTGCGTCCGTGCTTACATAGCCACCATTTTTCCTTGCTCGATGGCACGCTCTATCTCAACAGCACCCAACGTTCCGCCGATGTACCACTTGGATTGAACTGGAATATGATCCAGTGCTACACTTTTTTAGCGTTGATGGCTCAAATCACTGGGCATAAAGCTGGACAAGCGTTCCATAAAATCGTCAATGCTCATATTTATGAAGATCAGCTGGAACTGATGCGAGATGTGCAACTAAAACGTAAACCGCTTGCGGCACCAAAACTGATCATCAACCCAGATATCCAAAGTTTAGAAGATCTTGAAACATGGGTTACCCTTGACGATTTCAACGTTGAAGGCTACGAATATCACCCAAGTATTCAGTATCCGTTTTCTGTCTAAAAACGGTTGGGAAAGGCTACGCTTTTCCAACCGACTTTTTATAAATATGCTGTGCATACATCACAGCACCAATTTTTTCAGCATTTTCTTTGGTTTCGACAAATTCAAAGCCGCATCGTTTGGCGACATTATTACTGGCTTCATTATGCACAGCACAACGTAAAATATAATCAGAAAACAGTTCGTTAGTCGCTTCAATCACCGCATTCACACTTTGAGTCATAATGCCAACACCTTGTGCCTCAGGCGAAAGCCAGTAACCGAGATAAACCGTGCTATTTTGCCAATCAATTGGTTTATTAAAACTGATTGTCCCCATGGCATAATCATTGACACAAATTGCCCAAACAACGCTTTCGCCTTTATCTGCGTCCTCTTCACATTGTTTGACAAAATGTTGAGAATCTTCCAACTTGGTATTAAAGCGAGTCCAATCAACATAATTCGCCAAATAATCCCGATGACGATCAATCTGTTCAAACATGGATGCACAATGACGCAACGCTATCTTTTCTAAACAGACTTCAGGGCTTACTTCAATAAATTCAGGTAATTGATTCATTTTTCGCTCTCTTGTTGTTTGGGGAATTCAAGGAATTTACGCTCAAAATTCCAGCGTTGCAAGCAACAAGCGGTCAGATCCGAGAAAAACTTTGCAAATTTTTCCACGTTGCCCTTGAAATCACAAATCTAGCCACTAGATAACTCGCCGTTGTGTCGCTTTCAGGCACAAATCCTTTCAATCAATTTAGGAGTAATCTCAATGAACATTCGTCCTTTACACGATAAAGTGATTTTAAAACGTGAAGAAGTTGAAACCAAATCGGCGGGAGGCATTGTGCTAACTGGTTCGGCAGCACAAAAATCGACCCGTGGTAAAGTATTGGCAGTAGGCCATGGCCGCATTTTAGAGAACGGCACCCTTCACCCAATGCACGTTAGCGTTGGCGATGTGGTAATTTTCAACGAATTTGGGGCAAAAGTAGAAAAAATCGACGGCGAAGAGGTGTTGATTTTGTCGGAAGATAATATTTTAGCGATCGTAGAATAATTCATAAGGAAGAGAGAAAATGGCAGCAAAAGACGTAAAATTTGGTAACGAAGCACGCGTAAAAATGTTAAACGGCGTGAATGTATTAGCGGACGCCGTAAAAGTGACTTTAGGTCCGAAAGGTCGTAACGTGGTATTAGACAAAGCCTTTGGTGCACCAACAATCACAAAAGATGGTGTATCTGTGGCTCGTGAAATCGAATTAGAAGATAAATTCGAAAATATGGGTGCCCAAATGGTGAAAGAAGTGGCATCAAAAGCAAACGATGCGGCTGGTGATGGCACCACAACCGCAACCGTGCTTGCTCAAGCAATCGTTAATGAAGGCTTAAAAGCGGTTGCGGCGGGTATGAACCCAATGGATTTAAAACGTGGTATTGATAAAGCGGTGACTGCGGTCGTTGAAGAGTTAAAAACCTTATCTAAACCGTGTGAAACAGCGAAAGAAATTGAACAAGTTGGTACAATTTCTGCAAACTCGGATGAAACTGTCGGTAAATTAATTGCACAAGCGATGGAAAAAGTCGGCAAAGAAGGCGTGATTACCGTCGAAGACGGCACAGGTTTAGACGATGCCTTAGATGTAGTTGAAGGTATGCAGTTTGATCGTGGCTACTTATCGCCATATTTCATCAACAAACCAGAAGCAGGCACTGTTGAATTAGATAATCCATATATCTTATTAGTCGATAAAAAAATCTCTAACATTCGTGAAATTTTACCTGTGTTAGAAGCAGTAGCAAAAGCAGGCAAACCGCTATTAATTATTGCTGAAGATATTGAAGGTGAAGCCTTAGCAACTTTAGTCGTGAACACTATGCGTGGTATCGTGAAAGTGGCTGCGGTAAAAGCCCCTGGCTTTGGTGACCGTCGTAAAGCGATGTTACAAGATATTGCAATTTTAACCGCAGGTACCGTGATTTCAGAAGAAATCGGTATGGAATTAGAAAAAGCGACTTTAGAAGAGCTTGGTCAAGCAAAACGTGTCGTGATTTCTAAAGATAATACCACCATCATTGACGGTATCGGTGATGAAGCACAAATTAAAGGTCGTGTCGCACAAATTCGTCAGCAAATTGAAGATTCAACGTCTGATTACGATAAAGAAAAACTTCAAGAGCGTGTTGCAAAACTTGCTGGCGGTGTCGCAGTAATCAAAGTGGGGGCAGCGACTGAAGTTGCAATGAAAGAGAAAAAAGATCGTGTTGATGATGCTTTACACGCAACTCGTGCAGCGGTGGAAGAAGGTATCGTTGCAGGCGGCGGCGTGGCATTAGTGCGTGCCGCAAGCAAAGTCGCTGGTATATTAAAAGGCGATAATGAAGAACAAAACGTGGGTATCCGCTTGGCACTTCGTGCGATGGAAGCACCACTTCGTCAAATCGTCACCAACGCAGGTGAAGAAGCCTCCGTCGTGGCTCGCAACGTGAAAGATGGCAACGGTAACTATGGTTACAATGCTTCAACAGAACAATACGGCGATATGCTCGAAATGGGTATTTTAGATCCAACTAAAGTCACTCGTTCAGCATTACAATTCGCAGCATCTATCGCAGGGTTAATGATCACCACCGAATGTATGATCACAGACCTTCCAAAAGATGAAAAAGCCGACCTAGGCGCTGGCATGGGCGGTATGGGTGGAATGGGCGGTATGATGTAACCCCCTTCATCCAAACAAAAGGCTCTGTTTTTACAGAGCCTTTTTGCTATATTTTTAGTTGAAATTTCCAACTTATTCAGCACGAATAACAATGCGACGATTTGGTTTCAAACATTCAGTTAATTCTTTCTCTGCGACATTATCACACGCTTTGATCTGGTTGGCTTTGCCTCGCCCCAACGCAGTGATATTTGCCTCAATCCCTTTTTCTTGCAGATATAATTTCACTGCATCGGCTCTACTCTGAGAAAACTTGAGATTATTTTTAACCGTCCCTAAACGATCTGTATAACCCGCAATAACAATAAACTTCGCACCCGCTGTTTTGATCTCTGTAGCAACATTTTCTAGCGTTGCTTGTCCTTCTTTGCTCAGACTTGATTTATCGGCTTCAAATAGTAGATCGTTACTTAACACATACTCTTTTACTGAAGGCTCAACAGCTTCTTTTATTGACGGTTCAACGGGGTCTGCGGCCACAGGTGTTGCTGTTTTTTCTGGTTCTGGTACAACGTTCTCCACAGCTACATTTTTTTCTGGCTCAGCTACTTTTTCAGGTGATACTGGTGTTTCAGGTACTACTGGCGTTTCAGGGGATGCGGAGGGAGAAGGTGAATTGACGGAGAAATTAGGGCTAATCGCAGAATAACAACCGGTTAAAACCGTAAAAGACAACAGTGCAGTTAATTTAATACACGTTTTCATATTCACATCCTTAAAAATAAAATCACTATCCATTAATAGCGTGAATTAATAGTAAATTTTTATTTCTTAAAAGGCAATATCGCCACTCGATAAACCATCTGGAATCCTAAAATTTCTAACTGATTTGCAAAATTTCTGAGAAATCTAACCGCTTGTACGCTATAATGCCCGCCATTTACTGTATAAAATCACAGAAAGGCAGCATGATGGATTTTTCTTTATTACTGGATGGATTGAACGATAAACAGCGAGAAGCGGTAGCAGCACCACTTGGCAACTATTTGGTATTGGCGGGAGCGGGGAGCGGCAAAACACGGGTACTGACCCACCGTATTGCGTGGTTGATTGGCGTAGAAAATGTGCCAGAAGGCAATATTTTAGCGGTTACCTTTACCAACAAAGCTGCCGCCGAAATGCGGCATCGAATTGAGTTTACGCTATCGCAAGCCACCACACAACGCCTATTTGGTATGTGGGTTGGTACTTTCCATAGCATTGCTAACCGCTTGTTGCGTTCGCACTATCTTGACGCCAACCTGCCGCAAGATTTTCAGATTATGGACAGCGAAGATCAAATTCGCCTGCTCAAACGCTTACTCAAACTGCATAATATTGATGAGAAATACTATCCGCCAAAGCAAGTTGCGTGGTTTATTAATGCCCAAAAAGATAAAGGATTACGGGCGGAAAAAGTGCAAGTGGACGATGAAAATGGTCAAAAATTGGTGCAGATTTACCAAATCTATCAAGATGCGTGTGATCGTGCAGGTTTGGTTGATTTCGCCGAATTGCTGATTCGTACCTATGAATTATTGAAATTTAACCCATTGATTTTGCAACGTTATCAGCAGCGTTTCCGCCAAATCCTGATTGATGAATTCCAAGACACCAACAATATTCAATACGATTTAATCCGCTTGCTTGCTGGCGAAACGGGTAATGTGATGATTGTTGGCGATGATGACCAATCGATCTACGGTTGGCGTGGTGCTCAAGTCGAAAATATCCAACGCTTTTTGAACGACTACCCGAAAGCCGAAACGATTCGTCTTGAACAAAACTACCGCTCGACAGGGCATATTTTAGGTTCGGCAAATGCGTTAATTGCCAACAATGAAAATCGCTTAGGTAAAAATCTCTGGAGCGACAATGGTAATGGAGAACCTGTCGATATTTATTGTGCTTTCAATGAGTTAGACGAAGCCCGTTTCGTTGCTGCCCAAATCAAACAGTGGAAAGAAGACGAAGGTGAGCTGAGTGATTGTGCGGTGCTGTATCGCAGTAATAGCCAATCCCGTGTGATTGAAGAAGCTTTAATCCAAGCCAGTATTCCTTATCGCATTTACGGCGGCATGCGATTCTTTGAACGGCAAGAGATTAAAGATGCCTTGGCGTACCTGCGTTTAATCGCCAATCGCCAAGACGATGCCGCTTTTGAACGGGTGGTCAATACGCCACCACGTAGCATCGGCGAACGCACGCTCGACACCTTACGCCAGCTCACTCGAACCCGCCAAATCACCCTGTGGCAAGCAATTCAAATAGCAGTGAATGAGCAGCATCTTTCTGGACGATCCGCTTCCGCTTTGCTACGTTTTGTTGAACTCATCAACGCTTTAGAGCAGGAAACGGAACAGATGCCATTGTTTGAACAGACCGACTTTGTGATCAAAAAATCGGGGCTGTATGACATGTATAAGCAAGAAAAAGGCGAAAAAGGTGAAGTACGGATTGAGAACTTAGAAGAGCTCGTCTCCGCTGCCCGTGAATTTAACAAACCTGATGAAGCGGAAGAGATGAGTGATCTCACTGCTTTCTTAACCCATGCCTCGCTCGAAGCGGGTGAAGCTCAAGCCTCTCCGCATCAAGATTACGTGGAGTTGATGACCCTTCATTCCGCCAAAGGTTTGGAATTTCCACGGGTATTTATGGTTGGGGTGGAAGAAGGGATTTTCCCAAGCGGAATGAGCCATGATCCAGACCGCTTGCAAGAAGAACGCCGCTTGGCGTACGTTGGTATTACTCGTGCAAAACGTAAACTGACGATAAGCTATGCCGAAAGCCGACGTTTGTATGGCAAAGAAGAGCGACATATTCCATCCCGTTTCATCGCCGAATTGCCTGAAGAGCACATTCGAGAAGTTCGATTAAGGGGCAATATCAACCGTCCAGCCAGTTTCGGATTTGCAAAAAATTCGCCGAAACCGACCGCTTGTTTAAACGATAGCGACTGGAAAATGGGGCAAAAAGTGCTGCATAGTAAATTTGGCCAAGGCACCATTATCAACGTGGAAGGCAGTGGCGAGCAAACTCGCTTGCAAATCGCCTTTGTGCAGCAAGGTATTAAGTGGCTTATCGCTAAAGTGGCTAAACTGGAGCGAGTGTAATGCGGAGCGTTTACGACAATCCAATTTTCTTTGAACGCTATTTGAAATTGCGAGAAAACCCAAATAGTGTCAATGAGTTAATTGAAAAGCCAACAATGTTTTCACTACTTCCCGATCTCAATGGCAAAACGGTGCTCGATCTCGGCTGTGGTGTAGGCGATCATCTGCAAACCTATTTGCAACTCGGGGCAAAAAAAGTGGTTGGTTTGGATCTTTCAGAAGCCATGCTCAGCGAGGCTGCCTGCAAATTTGCAAAAAATGGCTGGGATCTGACCGCTTACCGCTTCTACAATCTGCCAATGCAACAGCTGGATCAGATTGAAGAGAGAGAGTTTGGTCTGATCACCAGCTCGTTTGCGTTTCACTATATCGAAAATTTCCCCGAACTCCTTACTAAGATCCACCAAAAGCTGAAACCGAACGGCTGCTTGATCTTTTCCCAAGAACACCCGATCACCACCTGTTTTCGTGGCGGCGAACGTTGGGAAAAAGATGCACAAAACCAGCAAGTTGCCTATCGGCTGAATTTTTATCGGGACGAAGGCGAGCGGGATCGCAATTGGTTCAAACAACCGTTTAAAACCTATCACCGCACCTCCGCCACCATTTTCAACCAGTTGATCCAAGCCGATTTTGAGATTGTACAAGTGGAAGAGCCAATGCTTGCAAATCAGCCGGAATGGCACAATGAATTTAAAGACTTACAGCACCGCCCGATCCTACTGTTTGTAAAATCAGTACGAAAAAGCTGATTTTTCTATCCACATCGCCTGTGGATAACTTTGTGGATTAGTTTTTTAAAAGTGGGCTAATCCATTGTCTTATCTAGGATCTTTCAAGGCTCTTTACAATTGGTTGTAAAATAACATTTATTTTAAAATCAATACGTTATGTTTTGACTAGAGCTTTTAAACAAATTTTTTGCACTTTTTTTCGCTTTTGGATCTTGACATCTTTAGCCTGTGCAAAACTTCATAAGTAAGGGATTTATTTTCGAGTGTGAAGTAAAGCGATAACTGTTTGTTGCATATCACGAAAATAAAAAATACGGTTAAAAATCGTGCATTTTTGGAGCAACGACGTCATGCTTCACTTCTTTCTACGCACAAATTTTTGATATTACTCAATCGCCGAGAGATCTGTCATTGCCCAACGTGGTTTTACGCTAACGGCAAGATCCGTCTGCTCACCATTTTTTAGGCGTAAAAAACCCGCATAGGCGATCATCGCGCCGTTATCAGTACAAAATTGTGGACGTGGGTAAAAGACGTCCCCGCCGATCTGTTTCATTAGTTCGGCAAGATCCTCTCGTAACTGTTTATTAGCGCTTACTCCCCCCGCAATCACTAAGCGTTTATACCCCGTTTGTTGCAAAGCTCGGCGGCATTTGATCAACAACGTGTCAATCACAGCTTGTTGAAAAGCGTGGGCGATGTCGCAGCGAGTTTGTTCATCTAATTCACCACTTTCGTTTAGATTAGCGTTGATTGTATTTGCCGCAAACGTTTTTAGCCCCGAAAAACTAAAATCTAACCCTGGGCGATCGGTCATTGGACGAGGAAAATGAAAGCGTTCCGGTGTACCTTTTTCAGCCAATTTCGCCAAGGCTGCACCACCCGGGTAGTCTAACCCGAGCAATTTGGCGGTTTTATCAAAGGCTTCGCCTGCGGCATCATCAATAGATTCACCTAATAATTCGTATTCCCCCACATTATCGACCTTCACCAATTGGGTATGCCCGCCTGACACTAACAATGCGACGAATGGAAATTCAGGCGGAGTCTCTTCCAACATAGGGGCGAGCAAATGCCCTTCCATATGATGTACCCCCAACGCTGGCACTTGCCACGCATACGCCAGTGATCGAGCAATGGTTGAGCCAACTAGCAAAGCGCCAACTAGCCCTGGCCCCGCAGTGTATGCCACACCGTCGATATCACTCGCGGTCAAATTTGCTTCTTTTAATGCGGCATCAATCAATGGCAACATTTTGCGAATATGATCGCGAGAGGCTAATTCAGGTACTACGCCACCGTAATCCGCATGCATCTCAATTTGGCTATAAAGTTGGTTGGCAATCAGCCCTTGTTGTTCATCATAAATCGCGACTCCTGTTTCATCACAGGACGTTTCAATTCCAAGAATTCTCATTAATGTCAATCTCTTATAAAAATTAGGGACGCCATTGGCGTCCGCTAAATTGCAAAACTTTTCGATGATCTAACCGCTTGTTAGAACTGCTCTGAATATTCTGGCTTAGTGAATGTTGGATATTCTTTGCCTTTATTCGCTTCAATCATTGCCGCTACTTTTTGTGCAGAATCGTTAATTCCCATGGCTTCAAATGACTTTTGTAATAGTGGTAACGCTTCTGCGGTCGCTTTCGCTTCTGGATGAGCTCGCATCATTTCTTCCACTCGGTTCGCAACCGCCACATAAGCATCACGCTTCATATAGAATTTTGCGATAGTCAGCTCATGCTCTGCAAGACGGTTTTTCATATAGCCAATCCAATTTTGTGCATCTTGCGCATATTGGCTATGTGGGTAACGTTGCACCACGGTTTGGAAGTTGCCGTAAGCATTACGCACATTCTCAACCGCACGACCAGCATCACTTACACTAAACACATTTTGAATCCAGTTATCCGCTAAACGGGCATTGCTCAACCCCGCAAGATAAAATACATAGTCCATTGAACCACTATTTGGATAGGCACGAGCAAAGCGTTCCGCCGCATCTAATGCCTTATAGTATTCACCCAATTTGTACTGTGCATAAATAACACTTAGCTGAATTTGTTCACCATAAGCCCCTTGCTGACCACGCACATCAACGGCTTCTAAATAACGCACTGCATTATTGTAATCGCCATCTTGCAAATAGGTTTGCCCTTTATTGTAAAGTTCTTGAGCTGGAATACCTTCAAATTCATTTTTATCGGAACCAGAACAACCAGCAAGTACGATGCTAGCAAATAAAATCGATACCAAAGATGTGAGTTTACGCATAATGTTTTACCTATAAAAAGTGTCTGCGATGAAAAGTTAATGTACAATGCGATTCGACTCGCCATTGTTCGCAAAGTTCAGACGAATAACGGCATATTTTATCGGACATCGGTTAATAAAGAAAACAAAATATTTGGAATTTATCAATGACCCAACAAATTACCTTACAAACGGAAGTCACTTCCGATTTACTCGGAGCAAGGCTCGATCAAGCCTTGGCACAACTTTTCCCCGATTACTCTCGCTCTCGCATTAAAGTATGGATTGAAAATAACCAAGTAACCGTAAATGGCACTATCGTAAACAAAGCCCGTGAAAAAGTATTCGGTGGTGAACAGATTGAAATTCAAGCAGAAATGGAAGATGAAGTGCGATTTGAGCCTGAAAATATCCCGCTTAACATCGTGTATGAAGATGATGATATTTTGGTGATCAACAAACCCAAAGATTTGGTCGTTCACCCAGGGGCAGGTAATCCAAATGGCACCGTGCTTAATGCATTGCTCTATCACTATCCACAAATTGCCGAAGTACCACGGGCAGGTATCGTACATCGTTTGGATAAAGACACGACGGGACTAATGGTGGTTGCTAAAACGATTCCCGCACAAACCCATTTAGTCACCGCATTGCAAAAACGGGAAATTACGCGTGAATACGAAGCAGTCGCCAGTGGCATTATGACCCAAGGCGGTAAAGTTGATGAACCCATGGCTCGCCACCCAACCAAACGCACTGCGATGGCGGTTCACCCAATGGGCAAACCTGCGGTAACGCACTATCGTATTATGGAACGTTTCCGCAACTACACCCGCTTACGTTTGCGTTTGGAAACAGGGAGAACCCACCAAATTCGTGTGCATATGGCTCACATCGCTCACCCATTACTGGGTGATCAACTTTACGGCGGTCGCCCACGTCCACCGAAAGGGGCAAGTGAGGCATTCTTAAGTGTATTACGTCACTTTAAACGCCAAGCCCTGCATGCGGCAATGTTACGTTTACATCACCCAATCACCCATGAGTTAATGGAATGGCATGCCCCATTGCCAGATGATTTTGTTGAGTTGATTGATGCTTTAAAAGCCGACTATCTGCTTTACAAAGACGAATTAGATTACTAGAAAATCAATACAAGCGGTCAGATTCCCCCAAAATGTTGCAAATATTCGTGATTTGCAAAATATCGGACGGATCTGACCGCTTGTGTACTTTACTCCCTTGCCAATGCAGTAATCGGGTTAAGCCGTGCAGCATTGCGGGCAGGCATATAGCCAAAAATAATGCCGATGAGTGTGGAGCAAATCACGGCTGCGATAATCGAAAACGTCGAAAAAATCATCACGAAATTGCTGGCGAAGGTGTTGAAAACCAAACCGAAAATCAGCGAAAGCAAAATGCCCGTTACTCCGCCAATCAAACAGATTAAAATCGCTTCAATGAGAAACTGCTGTAAAATATTTGCCTGCCTTGCCCCGATTGCCATTCGCACACCGATCTCTTTAGTCCGTTCTGTGACTGAAACTAACATAATATTCATCACGCCAATACCGCCAACGACTAATGAAATCAAGGCGATAGATGAAATCAGCAACCGCATGGTATTAGTTGTGCTTTCCACCGTCTGTTTGATGGTGTCCGTGTTCATCACAAAGAAATCTTTTTTGCCATGGCGAGCAAGCAAAAACTGGGTCAGATCTTTCTCTGCCACCTGCGTGTTGATCTCACCACGAATTTTGACGGTAATCGAATCAATTTTATTATTGCCCGAAATTTTATACATCGCCGTAGTATAAGGGATCCAAATCTGCAGGCTATTGCTGTTCATCCCCATTCCGCTGGTGGTAGCAACACCAATAATTTTTAGTGGCTTTTTGTTAATCATAATGATCTGCCCAAGCGGTGCTATTTCGCTAAAAATTTGCTTGGCGGTATTGCCATCAATCACCGCTACCTGTTCGCTGTGTTTCACATCATTGGGGGTAAAAAACGAACCTTGCTGTAAGTTGATACCTTTCACATCAAAAAACTGCTCGCCCACACCTTTAACTTGAGCGGTGTAATCTTGATTGCCGAAGGTTAGCACGCCGCTAACCGCACTATTTGGTGTGGCACTCTCGATATAACTCTGTTTCGCCAATGCATTGGAATCGGCAACGGTGAGATTTTGCATTTTCTCCGCACGCCGATCGCCAAAGCCTGTGCCATTGTAAATGTCCATGGTGTTTGTGCCTAAGGCATTGATATTCGAAAGAATTTGCTGCTGTGAGCCGTTACCTAATGCAACCACAGAAATCACCGAAGTAATACCAATAATGATACCAAGCATCGTCAAAAGCGAGCGGAGTTTATGTGCCACAATCGCTTTCACCGACATTTTAAACGATTCCATCAGTTGATCTTGATAGAAGCTAAACCACTTTTTCGAGGGCAGATTTGCAATATTTTTAGCGGAACTGACCGCTTGCTTTTGTTCTTCTTTTTGTTGATCAGCAATAATCTCGCCGTCTTTGATCTCAATAATTCGATTCGCAAATGCCGCCACTTGCTTATCGTGAGTGACCAAAATAATGGTATGCCCTTCTTGATGCAACTGCTGCAGAATCGCCATTACCGTTTCGCCACTTTTCGAATCTAATGCTCCCGTTGGTTCATCCGCTAAGATGATTTCACCGCCATTCATCAACGCTCGAGCAATACTTACTCGTTGCTGTTGACCGCCAGACAGTTGGTTCGGTTTGTTATGTAAGCGGTCGCCTAAGCCCAATTTTTGCAGCAATTGCGTTGCTCGCTGTAAACGGCGTTGTTGATCAAGTCCTGCATAAATAGCAGGTAGGGCGACGTTTTCCACCGCAGAGAGCGTTGAAAGTAAGTTATAACGTTGAAAAATAAAGCCAAATTTCTGCTGACGAAGATCAGAGAGCGCGTTACTCTCTAACGTACTGACTTCTTGCCCAGCAATTTGGTATGAGCCTGAACTGGCGGTATCCAGGCAACCGATGATGTTCATTAAGGTCGATTTTCCTGAACCAGACGCCCCAATAATCGCAATAAAATCGCCTTGTTTAATATCAAGGTTGATATTTTTGAGAACATGCGTGCGGTTTTCACCGTCACCAAAAAATTTATTCAAGTCACGAATTTGCAAAATATTCATAGCAACTGACCGCTTGTTAGAACATACGTGGGCGGCGGCTCGAGCTACCAATCTGCTCGCCTTGGTTGATTTGAGAGGAAATCACTTTCTCGCCTTCTGATAACCCCGATAAAATTTGGGTGCGGTGGTCGTCATTTAAGCCGATTTTCACTTCCCGTTTTTCCACTTTGCCATCGACGAGCACCTCCACAAAGGTGTTTCGACCTTCCCGTTTTAGTGTCATCGTTGGCACCAGCAAGGCATTCTCAATTTTCGCTACTTGAATCTGAGCTTGTGCCGTCATTCCAATTCGCAATTTATTGTCGGGGTTATCCACCACGCTGTTGGCGTAAAAATAGACCGCTTTAGTATTGGCGACAGATTCTGTGTATTCATTGTCGGTCAAGGTAGTGAGAGCAGGATCGATCGAACTAATCGTACTGTGATAAGGTTTGTCGGGATCGGAAAGGGTGGTAAAACGTACCTTCATCCCAGTGGTGACTTTAGTAATATCACCTTCGGAAATTTCCAACTTAATCAACATCTTAGATAAATCAGCCACTTGCACAATGGTTGGCGTAGTTTGATTGGCATTGACCGTTTGCCCTTCCGAAACAGGGATCGAAATGACGGTAGCATCAATGGGGGAATGGATTTTGGTATAGCCCAAATTGGTTTGAGCGGTATTCACTTCAATTTCCGCTTGTTTAATGGCCGCAGCCACTTCTTTGATCGCCGCTTCAGCACTAGCAAGGGTATTTTTTGCCGAATCCAGCTCCGCAAGGCTCGTCGACTTTTGGCGATAGAGTGTTTGATTACGCTCAAAATTTACCTTGGCGATCTCATAAGTCACGGTTTTGGCTTTGAACTGGGCTTGATAAGATGCCAATTTTGCCTGAGCGGTTTCTAACGCATTACGTTGGGTTTGTGAATCGATCTCAGCGATCAAATCTCCTGCCTTCAGCTGCTGCCCGAGTTTAACGTGAATTTTTTCTATTTTCCCTGATGCTTGAGCGCCGACTTCCACCCGTTGCAACGCCCGCACCGATCCCGTGGCAATCACGGATTTTTCCAAATTGCCCTTTTGAATTGTTTCGGTGAGATAGGTGATCGCCTTACCTTGCTGCTGCGTGAAAAAATAAGCCCCGCCCGCAGCAAGAACCATCAGCAATAAAATTAATCCTTTTTTCATTTTGCTTTCCTTGATAAACCAATTTGTTGAATACGATAAACCTCAGAACTTAAGAAAAAATTAAGCCTATAAAGAAAATGGTTATGATCACAAACTCCAACATTCCCACCTGTTTAATCGACCACTTTTGTTTTGGCACAAAAAATGCACGTATAAAACCCACTAAATAAGTTATGGCGATAGCAAACTGACTACATAGGGCGTAAATGGTTCCAAGAACGAGATGAGATGCCAAACTGAGTTTTAAATAGCGCGGATTTTTGCGTTCTCGAGCCACACTTTTAATGTAAAACGTGGTAGCGATAAAAAAGAGCGTTGGATGTAGCAAAATTACAAAATTATATTCATCAGTGGCTAAATAAAAACTTGCCATTCCCACTACACCAAAGGTGAGAATGCCTGCGATGTCATTGAGCAAATGACGTTCATCATGCTGCTTGGCATAATGAATTTGTACCAAGACAAGCGGTAAGATCGGCAGCAAAAATTGCAAAATGGAAAACTTAAACAGCAGCAATGGAATGGCAAAAATTGCCGCTATCACCGCATAAATTACTGCCCATTTTTGATATTTGGCTGTCTGTTTTTTGCTGAAAATCGACAAAAATGGATAGGAAAAGAAATACAAAAACAGCCACGCAAGCCCCAGCCACAAATGAGGAAAAATCCATTCACTTGCCACAATGCCATAAAAATACGGCACAAACGCCATCACTAACGCACCATGTTGATTTGATAGAATTGGTTTTTCGTTAAACATATTTTCTCCCAACATCTTTTCACTGCACTATTAAAACAAAAAACCGAGCAAATCGCTCGGTTTATTTTGTTAAGATTTATGTGGGTTGCGAGTATTGCTATCAACTAAATTTCGCATCAATAAAGCGTAATCCAATTCAATATCCGCTGGAACGTCTAAGAACACAAAATGCCCGTCACCAAGCCCTGCTTCAACCGCTTCATTTTTACGGTTGAGCATTCGTTCGATTTTGAACACAATATTGCCTTTCGGCGTCATCATTTCCACTTCATCGCCCAATAGGAATTTGTTTTTCACTGCAACTTCTGCCATCCCCTGCTCGTTACGTTTGCCCGTAAATTCTCCCACGAACTGCTGGCGTTCAGAAATCGAATAACCATAGTCGTAGTTTTGGTATTCATCGTGCGTGTGGCGGCGGAGAAAACCTTCGGTATAACCACGGTGAGCAAGGCTTTCGAGCGTGTCCATTAAGCTTTCATCAAACGGCTTGCCTGCCACCGCATCATCAATCGCTTTGCGGTAGACTTGAGCCGTTCTGGCACAGTAGTAGAACGATTTAGTACGCCCTTCAATTTTGAGTGAATGCACACCAATTTGGGCTAATTTTTCAACGTGTTGCACTGCTCGCAGATCTTTCGAGTTCATAATATAGGTGCCGTGTTCGTCTTCATAAGCGGTCATTTGCTCATCTGGTTTTTGCGTTTCAGCAAGGAGGAACACTTTGCTGGTCGTGTCGCCTTCGCCTAAAGTTGGGGCAACATTTTTGATCTGAATTTGTTGGCTTGGATCGACTTTCGCTGACACGATATTACCGACATCATCAACTTTACCTTCTTCTACTTGGTATTCCCAACGACAAGCGTTGGTGCAAGTACCTTGGTTTGGATCACGTTTGTTGATATAGCCTGAGAGCAAACAACGCCCCGAATACGCCATACATAACGCTCCGTGGACGAAAATTTCAATTTCCATATCTGGCACTTGTTGGCGAATTTCCGCGATCTCATCAATCGACAACTCACGTGACAAAATCACACGGGTCAAGCCCATTTGTCGCCAGAATTTTACCGTCGCCCAGTTCACTGCATTCGCTTGCACCGACAAGTGAATATCCATCTGTGGAAAATGTTCACGTACTAACATAATCAAACCAGGGTCCGACATAATGAGAGCATCTGGACCCATTGCCACCACAGGTTCTAAGTCTTTGATAAAGGTTTTGAGTTTGGAGTTATGGGGGGCAATATTTACCACCACATAGAATTTTTTACCGAGAGCGTGAGCTTCATCAATTCCGATTTTTAGGTTAGCATGATTAAATTCATTGTTGCGAACCCGCAAACTATAACGTGGCTGCCCTGCGTAAACGGCATCGGCACCGTAGGCGAAGGCATAACGCATATTTTTCAATGAACCTGCTGGTGAAAGCAGTTCTGGTTTGTTTTGTAACATTGGATTTCTCTTTTCTGATAACAAGTCAGTATTTCCACATAGGGAAACGTCAATAAAGTAAAAGGCGTGCATTTTGGCGAAAATTTACTTTTCTCGCAAGTAATAAATCCGCTAGAATGCAAAGGATTTAGGCTCTGTGACCGTTTACATCTGTTTGTTTCTCTTTTATTTAATGTGAGCATTTTATGAAAAGGTTTAATCACTGTGAGTGATTCAGTGTTTTCTAATTCAATTAAAAAGGCGTTATTCTTTTGGAATAACGCCTTTTATTCATATATTCCTACATCCACACACGTTTACCCAAGGAGTTCAAATGAAATTTAAACACTTATTTTTAGGCTTAGGTATCGCAATGGCAGCATCTACCTTTGCGAGTGACGATTTAATTCGTTTAGGATCGGTTTCCACGAAGTGGAATGCCTTAGGCAAAAATGATCGTATTGAGGTTGTTGGCTTTCAAGATAAAGATTTGAACGTGACTTGCTATCTTTCTTATGCGGAAAAAGGTGGTCTGAAAGAGTTTGTCGGTTTGGAAGAAGATACGTCTGATGGCTCCATTCATTGTGTTCAAACGGGTAATATCAGCGAAGAAGAGCTACAAAAAGCAGCTAAGAAAGGACAAAAAGAAGAAGTGTTCAAACGCAAAACGTCACTTTTGTTTAAATCTATGCAAGTCGTTCGTTTCATTGATTTCGACAACGGCTCAATCGTCTATTTAGTGTATTCTGACCGAGTGATTGAAGGTTCACCGAAGAACTCTATTTCCGTAGTGAAAATCCATAATAGCACCGAGTAATGGCAAAAAATTCTTGCGATCTTACCGCTTGCAAACTACAAAAAAGGGGCTTACGCCCCTTTCTTTCACTTATTTAATTACACATCATAAGTCGTCGATGCGGTATTTCCACCACGTCCTGTCCAGTTGGTATGGAAGAACTCGCCACGAGGTTTGTCGGTACGCTCATAGGTGTGAGCACCAAAGTAATCACGTTGTGCTTGTAGTAAGTTGGCTGGTACTCGCTCTGAAGTGTAGCCATCTAAGAAGGTAATTGCAGATGCCATACAAGGCATTGGGATACCCACTTCGATAGATTTCGCTACCACTTTACGCCAGTCGCTCAACGCATTTTCTAAAATATTTTTGAAGTATGGATCTGAACCTAAGAAAATCAGATCTGGATTTGCTTCATAAGCATCGCGAATGTTGCCTAAGAAACGGCTACGGATAATACAGCCTTCACGCCATAAAAGTGCGGTCGCGCCGTAGTTGATGTTCCAGCCAAAGTTTTCAGACGCTTCACGAATAAGCATAAAGCCTTGGGCATAAGAGATAATTTTTGACGCTAATAACGCTTTACGCACTGCTTCAATCCATACTTGTTTGTCGCCTTCCACTTTGCCGATGGTTTTATTAAACAATTTAGCGGTTGCCACACGTTGATCTTTGAAAGAAGAAACACAACGAGCGAATACGGATTCAGTGATTAAGGTTAATGGAATACCGAAATCTAACGCATTGATCCCCGTCCATTTACCTGTACCTTTTTGTCCTGCAGTATCAAGGATTTTTTCCACTAACGGTTCGCCGTCTGCATCTTTGTAACCAAGAATATCCGTTGTAATATCAATTAGATAGCTATCAAGCTCGGTTTTTTTCCATTCTTGGAAAATCGCCTGCATTTCATCATAGCTTAATCCCAAGCCATCTTTTAAGAACTGGTAGGCTTCACAAATCAACTGCATATCGCCATATTCGATACCGTTATGCACCATTTTTACGAAATGGCCTGAGCCTTCTTTACCCACCCAGTCACAGCAAGGCTCGCCTTTATCTGTTTTGGCTGAAATCGCTTGTAAAATTGGCTTCACATATTGCCAAGCTTCTTCGTTACCACCAGGCATAATTGAAGGTCCATGACGAGCACCTTCTTCACCGCCCGATACGCCCGAACCAATAAAGCGAATGCCTTTTTCCGCCAAGGCTTTTACTCGACGATTAGTATCTGGATAGTTTGAGTTACCACCATCAATAATGATGTCACCTTCTTCCAAGTGCGGTAGTAATGCGTCAATAAATTGATCCACCACCTCACCCGCACGCACCATTAACATCACTTTGCGTGGTTTTTCAAGCTTGCTTGCTAAATCTTCCAACGAATAAGCACCGATAATATTCGTGCCTTTCGCTGCCCCTGCTAAGAACTCATCAACTTTAGAAGTAGTGCGGTTATACGCCACTACTTTAAAGCCGTTGTCGTTCATATTCAGAATTAAATTCTGCCCCATTACCGCCAATCCGATAACGCCGATATCGCCTTTTACTGACATTTTTTGCTCCTGTTTTAATTTTTATCTGAAAATAATTTGCTTTAAGTTAATATTGTATTTTTTTATGGCTTTTTTATAAAGCCAAATACTAGGAATCATATCAACAATCATTCCTCCTCCAAAAATATATGCAATGTTATCTAAATTCATCTCTATATAATTCTGTTTGTATAATGCATAAACAATACTGTAATACCCTATATTTACAATAATGGATTGTAATAAAATATATTTAGTTAAACCTAACCCAATCAAGGTTGCGTCTAATATACTATTGTTAAACATAAATATAATGTAAAATGTTGTTTGAATGATCATTAGATGTATAACAAGATGATTGTTTATTTTTAGAACTTTGAATAAGAAAGGCTCCCATATAGGAATTGATATTAACCATAAACTAGAAAATATAATTATGGCTAATAAGTAATATCGAGTGTTGTGAATTATGTTCTTATAATCTTTTGCAATATCTCTTTTTACTACTTCGGCTAACGCCATAGATGGAGCTAATAGGATTCCCCAAATTATGCTATTTGTTATCCAAAATGTACCTTGTTCACCTATTTTATTCATCATACTAAGTATCATTATGAAAAATACAGCATTTCTAATTAATGATTCTAATCCAGAGAACGCCCCAAGCTTAAACCAAGAAGTAAGCCATTGGATATCTAGTAATTTATTATATTTATCAATGTTTCTTAATAATTCTGATTTGAATATTATATAAATAGATAATATAAGATTAATAATAATATTAGATATAGCAATACCATTAACGCCAAGATTCATAGAGTAGATATTATTAGATATAAGCAAGGTATCGGTTAAAATAAGTAAAAAAGATTTAATAATGCTAAACCACAGCATTTCCTTAATTTTACCTAAGGTAGCAAGATAGATAATGAGATATTCAGATGAAATAGAGAAAAGTATTGCTATAGATTCAAGTTTGATATAAATGTTTGTTTCTTCTTTTAATTGATTATTAAGACTCACTTGATCTAATAAATCATTAGTAAAAATAAAAATCAATGTTGATATCATTATATGTATAATGAATACAATAAATAGTCCACTAAGTGTATTATTTTCTAGTTTTTTATTATCTTGTTTATAAGATAAGAACAACATATAGAATAAAGGAATAAGTAGTCCTTCTTTAATAACTTCATAAATAATGCTTAGCCATTGGATTTGACTAGCAATATTAAATCCCCAATCATTTGGCATTTCACCAATAAAATGTAATCTAACTATATTTTGAATTGCAGGAATGAGAGCAATTAATAAAAAAGCAAACCAAAGTCTTATATTCAATGTTTTCATATGTCATATCCTACTTATAAATTAATTTAGTAAAAATAGAATAGCTATCTCTTAATAATTAACCATATAAAATGGTGTTCATCTTTGAGTAGTATCTTAAAGTGCAGTACGCTTTGTAAAATTTTCAAAAAATCTTACCGCTTGCTTTGTAGGGCGTATGTAATACGCCCCTACGGATCATAGCAATTCCGCAGCATCTCTATCCAAATACCACTCAGTCACACCATTCTTAGCTTTAATTTTAACTGCGGGATAAGGTAATTCATCAGCCGAAGTTGTTTGAATTTCTTTTAGAATTTTGGCTTTTGAGCCACCTGTGACGAGATAAGTGATACGTTTGGCTTTTTCGATGAGTTGAGCTGTTTTAGAAATACGGATTTGTCTTGTTTCAGGGTGTTTGGCAATCACTGCCACATTCGGATCGTTGAAATCGGTTTGATTTGGGAAAAGGGAAGCTGTGTGCCCGTCTGTGCCCATGCCTAAAATAATCCAATCAAATTCAAGGTTCGGTACACAAGCGGTCAGTTCTTGAGAAAATCTTGCAAGTTCTTGTTCTACAGGTTGTTCTCCACGAATACGGTGAATATTTTCTGCTGGAATTTGAATATGATCGAACAGTAATTTTTGCACTTCGCCATAGTTACTTTCAGGATCATTCGGCTCAACCATACGATCATCCCCCCACCAAAAATGTAAATTTTCCCACCGCACTTCTGTGTTGAAAGGTACTTGGGCAAGGGTTTTAAACAGTAATTTAGGGGTTGAACCGCCCGAAAGAGAAATATGTACAGGGCGATTTTGTTGGCTATATTGCACAAATTCGTGGGCGATTTGCTCAACGGCATCTTGAGCGGTGTCGAAAATTTTTCTGTTCATTGGTAATCATCCTTTAATCTTAAATTTGCTCGATCTTCCCCCCTCTTTGAAAAAGAGAGGCTGAGGGAGATTTTAATTTCGATATAAAATTCCCCCTCTTCACTAAATAGAGAAATATATTTATTAAACCTTCTTCTTCATCAACCCACTTGGTTTACGCCATACTTTGCCATGTTTAGCAATGAGTTTATCGGCTTCGCTTGGGCCCCAAGTGCCTGATTCATACTCATAAACTCTGCCATTTTGAGCCTTGTAGTCTAGGATTGGTTGCACAAATTTCCAACAAGCGTGAACAGCGTCAGTACGAGCGAATAAGGTGGCATCGCCTTTCATGGCATCTAACAGCAAGCGTTCGTAAGCGGTTAAGAGACTTGGAGAAGCAAGATCTGCATAGCGGAAATCCATTGACACTTCTTTCGATTCAAAACCTGCCCCTGGTTTTTTCAAACCGAAACGCATTGAGATGCCTTCATCTGGCTGAATGCGGATAATCAATTTGTTATCGGGCGCATTTTGGCTAAAGACTGGGTGTGGTGTCGTTTTGAAGTGAATGACCACTTCCGTTACGCGCGTTGGTAAACGCTTACCCGTACGCACATAGAACGGCACGCCCGCCCAACGCCAGTTATCAATTTCACAACGCAATGCCATAAAGGTTTCGGTGTTAGATTCTGCGGGCACACCTTTTTCTTGCAGATAGCCTTGAACTTCTTCACCATCTACCACACCAGCGGCATATTGCCCTAGCACAAGGTTATTTTTGATGTCTTCTTCGCTTAATGGATGTAAGCAATACAACACTTTCGCCACTTCATCACGCATTGAATCGGCATTGATAATCGCAGGTGGCTCCATTGCGACCATCGCAAGCACTTGTAACAAGTGATTTTGGAACATATCACGCATTGCACCAGAGCCATCGTAGTAACCGCCACGATCTTCCACGCCAATGGATTCTGCCCCCGTAATTTCCACATAATCAATAAAATTACGGTTCCAAAGGGGTTCAAATAAGCCATTCGAGAAACGTAAAACGAGCAAGTTTTGAACGGTTTCTTTGCCTAGATAGTGGTCGATACGGTAGATTTGATGCTCTTCAAAATATCTATGAATTTTTACATCAAGCTCTTTCGCCGTTTTCATATCATAGCCAAACGGTTTTTCCACGATGATACGTTTCCAGCCAAACTCTTCCGTATTCAAACCGTGAGCTGCGAGGCATTCTGGGATAATGGGATAAAGGCTTGGTGGGGTTGAAAGATAATAAAGCGTATTGCCACCAGTGTGATATTTATCGTGCAGTTCGTCTAAACGTGGCACTAACTTGCCGTAATCTAA
This sequence comes from Frederiksenia canicola, assembly GCF_011455495.1. NCBI lineage: Bacteria > Pseudomonadati > Pseudomonadota > Gammaproteobacteria > Pasteurellales > Pasteurellaceae > Frederiksenia > Frederiksenia canicola. The sequence goes on along the minus strand of NZ_CP015029.1, from coordinate 1,064,915 downwards.
CGCATCAGAGGTGTTTACCGCTTGGTAATAAAGGTGTTCGCAAAATTTATCTAAATTCTCACCGCTTGCTTTTTCGTGTTTGATTAAGGCTTCACGCATTTTTTGGCGGAAACTGTCGTCATCCATTTCCGTACGGGCCACGCCAAGCACAGAGAAATCCTCCGATAAACGTCCGATTTTATAAAGATTGTATAATGCGGGGATCAATTTACGGTGAGTTAAATCGCCTGATGCCCCAAAAATGACGATACAGTTGTTGTCTGCTTTCATTCTAAAAAATTATCCTACTACTAAATTGTTAAAAAGTTGTGTATTTTGCATTATTTTTATTGGATTGGCTAATAAATATATTTAATCCTAATGAAGCCCGAAGAGTCTCCCTATTTCTACTATTTTATGAAAATTGAAAAATAGCTCGCCAGTCGATTTGTTTGTTACCGACCATCACAAAATGCGGATTCACCAAGGTTTCTCGCTGATTGTAAGTCAGCGGTTGGAATTGGCGGTCGAAAATTTGCCCGCCAACCTCACGCAATAGCACCTCTGCCGCAGCGGTATCCCATTCACCTGTATCGCCAAATCGGACATAACAATCCGCCTTACCCTCTGCCACAAGCCCTGCTTTTAAACTGCTTGAGCCGTATTTGATAAAGTCGATGTCATACCTATGACTCACAACTTGGCGAATACGTTGGCTACTTGAAGTACCAATAGTGATTTGCAAGCGGTCACTTTCCGCTAATTTTTTGCAAATTGGTGAAAGCGGAATTACCTCACCATTTTCAACCACAAATGCCCCTTCTCCATCCATGGCATAGTAGGTTTTCGCTAAAATTGGGGCATGGATCACTCCCAAAATTGGACGATGTTCGCTAACGAGAGCAATCATCACAGAAAATTGGTCTGTGCGATCAATAAATTGCTGCGTGCCATCAAGGGGATCGATAATCCAATATTGCTGCCATTTTGCACGTTCTGCGAGTGGAATTTTACAGCATTCTTCTGACAGCACTGGAATATCAGGGGCGAGTTGTTGCAATTGTTCAATGAGAAATTGGCTAACAAATAAATCCGCTTCTGTAACAGGGGTTTTATCGGCTTTAATCTGAATTTCAACGGATTTGGCATAAAAGTGTTTGAGATGCTCGCCCGCTTGCTGGGCGATATTCAACACATTTTTGAGAAGTTGAGGGGTTAGTTGTTGCATAGGAACTCCGTTTGATAAAATTCTGCCCCTACTTGCGGGGAAAGTGGTAAGCAAAGCGAAACCGAAGGGGAAATTGCAAAAAGTTTCTCAACACTCACCGCTTGTTCCCCTTCTCCTTGCTACGCAAGGTACTTTCCCCGCTAAAACGGGGGCAGAATGCATCACTTATTTAAGATAATATCGCAAGCAATAAATCACGCAACCGTTTTCTTCGGCAAGAATCGCCCAAGAACGACCATGGCATACGCCATACTTGGCAAAGCAAACATCAATGCGTAAAAGATAACCGCAAGTGTATGTTCCCAAATGGAAAGTGGCTCTGTTAACGGCTCAATTGCAGTTAAAAGAGAAAATAAAACAAGTGAACTCACAAAACTTATCGAGCCAGACCAAAATGCCAATTGCACGAGATTACGTTGATGAAATTGGTAGCGAACACACACGATTGCAAATAAAAAGGCAGGTAACGTGGTGAAAAGAAAAATATAGCCCATTCCCAACCAATTAAACCCGCCAAAGAAAGGCAAAAATAGCGAGAAAATAAGCTGAGTTAAGATGGGAAAAATCCATAGAGTCTGTTTATTTTCCATTCAAATATTCCTTCAGTAAAAACAAGGCAGAAAGATTGCGAGCTTCGGCGAAAGTTGGATCCGCCAATAACTCATCCATTTTATCTAACGGATAATAGACGATTTCCAACGGTTCTGGCTCATCGCCCTCCAAATGAGATGGATACAAATCTTGTGCGACAAAAACGTGCATCAAGCCGTACATATGGCTCGGGCCACTATACAACGAACGTAGCGGCTCAATACGGCGAGCTGCAAAGCCAATTTCTTCTTGCAATTCTCGATTGGCACTTTCAATCGGCTGCTCACCTGCATCCACGATTCCTTTTGGAAAAGTCAGCTCATAACGCTCAGGCCCAACCGCATATTCTTTGACAAAAATGAGCTGATTATTATGAATAGGAAGCACCATTACAGACGAACGGCGTTGCGGCGTAAGGCGTTCGTACGTCCGTAGCTCGCCGTTAGAAAAGCGTAAATCAACGCCCTGCACTTCAAAAACGTGTGTTCTCGCAAGAGTGGTAATGGATAGTATTTCTGGAAGTTGTTTCGACATTTGCAAAATTTCTCTCTAAAGTGACCGCTTGTATTATAGCGATTTAGCCTAAAAAAGTCGCCACGCTCCACCATAAAACCGCATAACGAGCAGCTTTGCCAAGCGTAATAAACAAGGCACTTTGCCAAATATTCAGTCTTAACCAACCGGCTACGCCACAAAGCACATCACCAACAACGGGCAACCAACTAAGCAGTAGTGTCCACACACCATATTTCCGACTAAATGCAATCGCCCATTGCGATGTTTTAGAGGGCGTCTTAAATGTGGGTTCAGGCAAAAAGCGAGCCATGGCGTATGTCGTTAAACTGCCTAAGCTATTGCCTATTGAAGCCGATAGAAAAAGTGCAAAGGGTTGGCTTAGACTGTCATTTAATGATTGTTTCGCAATCAGTGTGCTAAAAATGACTTCAGAGTTCCCTGGTAGAATCGTGCTACTGACAAAAGCACTGATAAACATCAACAGCAACTGATTTTGTTCCGAAAAGAAAAGTCCACTTAGAGAAGTAAAATAGTCAATCATTGCGTTTTTCTGTTGAGTTTGTAACCATTATGTAAAAAATCTGTATTGTTTTAGGGTGATTAAAAATGAACCATTTGTTAAATCTTGATGTGGATCAAATAAGCATTCTACTTTATTTATTTTATTAGTAAAATTTATTTAAGTCACCGCGCAACAGGGCTATAATTCTCAACAATTTTGATAAGTTTTCAAACATTTTTAGATAAGGATAGCAATGTTTTCCCCTGCTGAAATGGCGAAAATCGCCGAAGACAGTGCCGTATATAAAGCCACCAAAAATCAATTTTACTCCTTCATTTCTGCGATTACTGCAGGTGCTTATATTTCAATTGCTTTCGTTTTTTACGCAACCACGCAAGTCGGAGCAGGTGAATTACCTTGGGGTGTGGCGAAGTTGATCGGCGGGGTCGTTTTCTCATTAGGGATCATTATGTGCGTGGTATTTGGAGCGGAGCTTTTTACCTCTAGCACAATGACCGCTATCGCTAAAGCCAGCAAACGAATTACCCTACAACAAATGCTTAAAAACTGGGGAGTGGTCTATGTCGGCAACTTTTTCGGGGCGATTTTTATTGTGTTGCTCGTTTGGTTTAGCGGTGAAATTATGGCAGCTAACGGGCAATGGGGTTTAACCATTCTGAAAACCGCACAGCATAAAATTCATCACACTTGGCTCGAAGCCTTTTCCCTTGGGATTTTTTGTAACTTAATGGTGTGCATTGCAGTCTGGATGGCATACGCAGGCAAAAGCCTAACCGACAAAGCCTTTATTATGATTTTACCGATTGCGATGTTCGTCGCATCAGGCTTTGAACACTGCGTGGCGAATATGTTTATGATCCCAATGGGGGTAATGATCAACAATTTTGCAAGCCCTGAGTTTTGGACAGCGATTGGCATTGATGCAGCAAAGTACACTGATCTGACCATGGCAAATTTTGTGGTGAAAAATTTAATTCCTGCCACACTGGGTAATATCGTTGGTGGTGCGTTTTTCATCGGCTTAGTACAATGGTTTTTGCATTTACGGAAGCATTAAAAAATATCAACAAGCGGTCACTTTTTGCAAGAAATTAGCAAAATCTCACCGCTTGTTACTCATAATTTACTAACTTAAAGAGGACTTAAAATGACTCAATTAACAGAAGCACAATTAAAGGCTTGGGAAGGTTTTGCTCCAGGCGAATGGCAAACTGAAGTCAATGTGCGTGATTTTATCCAAAAAAACTACACCCCGTATGAAGGCGATGAATCTTTCTTAGCGGATGCCACCGAAGCAACTAAAGTGCTTTGGGCAGATGTGATGGAAAAAATCAAAGTGGAAAACAAAACCCACGAACCGTATGATATCGACTGCGATACACCATCAACCATCACCTCACACGCACCTGGCTACATCAATAAAGATTTAGAAAAAATCGTTGGCTTACAAACTGATGCCCCATTAAAACGTGCCATCATGCCATTTGGTGGAATCAATATGGTAAAAGGCTCATGCAAAGTATATCGCCGTGAATTGAAGCCAGAAGTTGAAAAAATCTTTACAGAATATCGTAAAACCCACAACCAAGGTGTATTTGATGTTTACACCCCTGATATTCTGCGTTGTCGTAAGTCTGGCGTCATTACTGGTCTTCCAGATGCTTACGGCCGTGGTCGTATCATCGGTGACTATCGCCGTATGGCACTTTACGGTGCAGATTTCTTAATGAAAGACAAAGTAAAACAGTTCAACTCTCTTCAAGAAAAATTAGAACGTGGCGAAGATATTCAAGCGACTATTCAACTACGTGAAGAAATTGCAGAACAACACCGTGCCTTAGGCAAAATGAAAGAAATGGCAGCGAGTTACGGCTTTGACATTTCAAACCCAGCGACCAACGCACAAGAAGCGGTGCAATGGACTTATTTCGCTTATCTTGCTGCGGTGAAATCACAAAACGGTGCAGCGATGTCGTTCGGCCGTGTTTCAACCTTCTTAGACGTGTTCATCGAGCGTGACTTAAAACTCGGCAAAATCACTGAGCAAGAAGCTCAAGAGTTAATGGATCACCTTGTAATGAAATTGCGTATGGTGCGTTTCTTGCGTACCCCTGAGTATGATCAATTATTCTCAGGTGACCCAATGTGGGCGACAGAAACCTTCGCAGGCATGGGTTTAGACGGACGTACTCTTGTGACTAAAAACAGCTTCCGTTTACTCCACACCCTTTACACAATGGGTCCATCACCAGAGCCAAACTTAACAATCCTTTGGTCTGAAAGTCTACCAGACGGCTTCAAACGCTATGCGGCGAAAGTGTCAATCGAAACGTCATCGGTGCAATACGAAAACGACGATTTAATGCGTCCAGATTTCCAAAACGATGACTATGCCATTGCGTGCTGCGTATCACCAATGATCGTCGGTAAAATGATGCAGTTCTTCGGTGCTCGTGCAAACTTAGCCAAAACCTTGTTATACGCAATCAATGGCGGTGTAGACGAGAAATCAGGTGACCAAGTTGGACCGAAAACGGACAAAATCACTAGCGAATACTTGGATTACGATGATGTCATGGCTCGCTTAGACAGCTTTATGGATTGGTTAGCAAAACAGTACGTCACTGCGTTAAACATCATTCACTTTATGCACGATAAATACGCTTACGAATCTGCGTTAATGGCACTTCACGATCGTGATGTAATCAGAACCATGGCGTGTGGTATCGCGGGTCTTTCTGTAGCTGCGGACTCACTTTCTGCAATCAAATATGCGAAAGTAAAACCAATTCGTGGCGACATTGAAATCAAAAATAAAGCGGGCGAAGTGGTTGGCGTAGCGAAAGATATTGCTGTTGACTTCGAAATTGAAGGTGAATATCCACAATTCGGTAACAATGATGACAGAGTGGATGATATTGCAGTTGATCTTGTTGAACGCTTTATGAAGAAAATTCAAAAACTTGGCACATACCGCAATGCAACCCCTACCCAATCGGTATTAACCATCACTTCAAACGTGGTTTACGGTAAGAAAACTGGTAACACCCCAGACGGTCGTCGTTCAGGTGCCCCATTTGGACCAGGTGCAAACCCAATGCACGGTCGTGACCAAAAAGGTGCGGTAGCATCATTAACCTCCGTTGCGAAATTACCATTTGCGTTCGCAAAAGATGGTATTTCTTACACCTTCTCAATCGTACCGAATGCATTAGGTAAAGATTTAGAAGCACAAAAACGCAACCTTGCAGGTTTAATGGACGGTTACTTCCACCACGAAGCTGAAATCGAAGGCGGTCAGCACTTAAACGTGAACGTAATGAACCGTGAAATGTTGTTAGATGCGATGGAAAATCCTGAAAAATACCCACAATTAACGATTCGTGTTTCAGGCTACGCTGTGCGTTTCAACTCTTTAACCAAAGAGCAACAACAAGACGTGATTACTCGTACTTTCACTCAGTCGATCTAATCGCTGAATGATTTGCAAAAAATCATAAAAAACATACCGCTTGTCGCAAGGCAAGCGGTATAATTTTGCCTGAATTTTACCAATTTAAGGATTTTTATGTACGACAATTTCTCAGCAGAACTCGCTTGGGCAACGCTTAATATGCCACGCACTAAAGCAGCAGTCGAAGCATTGCCTGATCTTTCTCACGTTCGTTTAGCTTGCAATATGCACCTTGATTTAAAAATGGCACCGCTTGTTAAGGGCTTGTTAGACAAAGGGGCGAAGGTGTTTTTGACCACTTGCAACCCAACTACGGTACAAGATGATGTGGTGGCGTATTTGATGAATTGTGGAGCGGAGGCGAAAGCCTGGCGGAACATGAGCCAAACGGAATGGTTCGAGAGTTTCCAAGCAGCGATTGAGTGGAACCCAACTCATCTATGCGAAATGGGCTCAGATCTGACTTCGCTTATTCACTATCAAAACTTACAAACTAATGTCAAAGCGGGGCTTGAGGCAACGGGCTCGGGCATCAATCGCTTAAACGGCTTAACACCGAATTACCCAATTTTCAACTGGGACGATTTACCCGTAAAAGAAGGCTTGCACAATCGCCATATGGTCGGTTTAACGGCTTGGCACACCTTTTTTGACACGACCCATTTGACTTTGCACGAAAAGACGGTGGTGGTAATCGGCTATGGTTTAGTCGGTCAAGGCGTAGCACATTCGGCGAAAGCCTATGGTGGCAAAGTGATTGTAGCTGAAATTGACAAAGCCCGTGCGTTGCAAGCGGAATACGACGGCTGGCAGGTAATGCCGCTAGCGCAAGCAATCAAAATTGCGGATGTCATTGCAACCGCGACAGGAGCGAAAAATGTTGTATCTGCATCGTTATTGCAACAAGCTAAATCAGGCGTGTTTATTTTGAATGTCGGACACGTCGCCGAAGAAATTGATGTACTATTCTTAAAACAGCATACCATGCACGAACCGATGCCGTATATCAATGCTTACCAACTGGGCGAGAAAACCATTTATCTGCTTGCCGACGGCTCAATGTTCAACCTGACCGCAGGATACGGCGATAGCCTTAACGCTTTTGATGTTACCCTTGCAGTCATGGCAAGTGGCATCGGACATATTGTCAGCGAAGGCGAAAAAGCAGAGAACGGCGTTTATCTATTACCGCAAGCTGTGTGGGAAAAGGTGTTATAAAATAGAAACGGATTAAATCATACCTTGTTGTTTGTAGGAGCAGATCTCTGTGTCCACCTAGAAACAAGCGGTAAGATTTAGCAAAAATATTGCAAATTCATACAAGCGGACACGCAGCTCCGCCTGACCAATCTAAAAAAATTAGGAAATAACTATGTCAATTGCACGTTATCACTCTTACGAATCTTGCGGCACGGTCGATGGACCAGGAATTCGCTTTATTCTGTTTTTACAAGGCTGCTTGATGCGATGTAAATATTGCCACAATCGAGATACTTGGGATTTAGATGGAGGTAAGGAAATCAGCGTTGAAGACTTAATGAAAGAAGTGGTGACTTACAAACACTTTATGCGAGCAACAGGTGGCGGTGTCACCGCATCGGGCGGCGAGGCGGTCTTGCAAATGGAATTTGTGCGGGACTGGTTCCGTGCTTGCAAAGCGGAGGGGATCAACACTTGCTTAGATACCAACGGTTTTGTACGAAATTATGGCCCCCTTGTGGATGAAATGTTGGATGTAACCGATTTGGTATTACTCGATTTAAAACAGCTCAATGACGACATTCACCAAAATCTCATTGGTGTGCCGAATAAACGTACCTTAGAATTTGCTCTTTACTTGCAAAAACGTAACCAACCGACTTGGATTCGCTATGTGGTCGTGCCTGGTTGGACGGATGATGATGATTCTATTCATCGCTTGGGCAAATTTATTGAAGGTATGACCAATATCGAAAAAGTGGAACTCCTGCCTTATCACCGCTTGGGTGCACACAAATGGGAAACGTTGGGACATAAATATGAGTTGGAGGATGTGCAGCCACCAACAAAAGAGTCGTTAGAACATATCAAAACGATTTTGGAAAGCTACGGGCATACCGTAAAATATTAGCAACATCCCCAATAAAAAAGCAGATCACACATTGATCTGCTTTTTGCGTTTATTAACTTAAGATTTTGTCCAATTCTGCACTCACTGCTTCAACTGGTTTTGTACCATCTAAACGGTGATATTGCGTGTTACCTGCCTCGGCTTCTGCGGTATAGTAAGCGATTAATGGCTTGGTTTGTTTGTGGTAGATTGCCAAACGCTCTAATACGGTTTCAGGTTTATCGTCTTGACGAATAATCAAATCTTCGCCCGTTACATCATCTTTGCCTTCCACTTTTGGCGGGTTGTAAACCACGTGGTAAGTACGGCCAGACGGCTGATGTACACGGCGACCGCTCATACGCTCAACAATCACGTCATCTGCGACATCAAATTCCAACACGAAATCAATTTTCACCCCCGCATCTTTCAACGCATCGGCTTGTGGAATGGTTCGTGGGAAGCCATCTAATAAGAAACCGCCCGCACAGTCTGGCTGTGAAATACGATCTTTTACTAATGCAACGGTAAGCTCATCTGGTACCAGTTTACCTTCGTCCATTAAGGCTTTCGCTTGTTTGCCAAGTTCAGTACCTTCTTTAATTGCCGCACGGAACATATCGCCTGTTGAAATTTGCGGAATACCGAATTTGTTCATCATAAACTGTGCTTGCGTGCCTTTACCCGCACCCGGTGCACCTAATAAAATAATTTTCATTTAAGACTCCAAATAGAAAATAAAAAGAAAATGTGAGGTGGGCCTTAACCCACCTTTTTTGACCAGTACAAGCGGTCAGATTGATTAAAAATTTTGCAAATAGTAAGGACACCCTACTTATTTGCTTACGAAATGGTTTTACGCCTTCTTCTCATTCCAAGGGGCAACCTTGAAAAGCATCAGCATACCTGGAATGCCAACAAAGAAGCAAATCCAGAAGAAATTGTAATAGCCATAATCCGCCACTAATACACCTGAGAATGCCCCAAAGATTTTACTTGGAATGGCTGCAAGGCTAGTAAAAATCGCTAATTGAGTCGCCGTGTAAAGTGGATTGGTTTCACGAGCCATAAATGCCACAAATGCGGCTGTACCTAACCCAACCCCAACATATTCACCGATAATCACAGTAGTGAGTACAAATAACTCATAGCCACCAATTGTCTCAAACTTGCCGTAACTTGCCATCCATGCAAAGCCAAGAATAGTAACAAGCTGAACGATACCAAACAACCATAGTGAGCGATTAATACCCAAACGGATCATCATCACCCCGCCGATCATACCTGAAATAATCGATGCCCACAGAGAATTGAGCTTCACCACAGTACCCACATCCGTTTTGCTAAAGCCCATATCTAAGATGAACTTAGTTTGTAATGAAGTCGCAAGAGAATCACCAAACTTGTATAGGAAGATGAATAAAATCAAACCTACACCTGCGTACACACCTTTGCGGTTGAAGAACTCTTTAAATGGCAATGCAAAGGCTTTGTAAAATGGCGTACTGCGGTCGATCTGCGGTACATTCGGTTCCTTGCTTAAAAATAGCGATAAAATTAAGCCAGGAATCATAAATAACGCCGTAAAAATAAACACGGTGTCCCAAGGTAAACTATCGGCTAAAACTAACGACACGCCCCCTGGAATCAAGCCAGCAATACGATAAGCATTAACGTGAACAGAGTTACCTAATCCCAATTCTTCATCCGTTAAAATTTCACGGCGATAGGCATCAATAACAATATCTTGTACCGCAGAGAAAACCGCCACCGCTGCTGAAATCATCGCAACGGTTTGAATCTCTTTACTTGGGTCAAATTGACCAAGCAAGGCGAGTAATGCCAGTAAACCAATTTGAGTAATAAACATCCAACTGCGACGACGACCTAAGAAGTTTGGATAATAGCGGTCAAGCAGTGGCGAAATGATGAACTTCCATGTATAAGGGAAACCGATAATCGTGAAAAAGCCGATCGTTTTAACATCTACACCAGTCGATGTCAGCCACGCGGGCACAAGTTGAAACAATACATATAGCGGTAAACCCGAGCTAAACCCCGTGAATACACAAAGTAACATTTTATAACTAAAAATCTGCTTCCAAATAGACGGTTTTGCAACTTCAGTCATTTACGCCCCCTTATAGCCATTTGGATTATTTTTTTGCCAATTCCACGTATCTTGCATCATTTGTGTGAGATCGTGTTCAGTTTTCCAGCCCAACTGGTCAAAGGCTTTTTGAGGATTAGAATAGCATACCGCAATATCACCTGGGCGACGATCAACTAATTTGTATGGCACTTGAATACCGTTTGCTGACTCAAAAGCTTTGACCATATCCAACACCGAGTAGCCTGTTCCCGTACCTAAGTTATAAACGTGGAAGCCCGCATCATTTTGATGTTTTTGTAATGCTTTTAAATGCCCAACGGCTAAATCAACCACGTGAATATAATCCCGCACTCCCGTGCCGTCATGGGTGTCGTAATCGCTACCGAATACAGAAAGCTGTTGTAATTTTCCAACCGCGACTTGGCTGATATATGGTAACAAATTATTTGGAATGCCATTCGGATCTTCGCCAATCAGACCGCTTGAATGGGCACCGACTGGGTTGAAATAACGCAATACCACTGCACTAAATTGCGGATTAGCATTGACCGTGTCTTCCAAAATTCGCTCAACCATATATTTTGATGTGCCGTAAGGATTAGTCGTGCCGCCTACTTTGCACGCTTCAGTGATTGGTACAATTTCTGGGTCACCATACACCGTTGCCGATGAGCTGAATACGATGGTATTCACATTCGCTTTCAGCATTTCTTCAACGAGTACAATCGATCCAGTGACATTATTTTGATAGTAACGTAGCGGCTGTTGCACACTTTCACCCACTGCTTTGAGCCCTGCGAAATGGATCACTGCATCAATTTGATGTGCCGTAAAAATTTGACGAAGGATTTGGCGATCTAAAATATCACCTTGATAAAAATGAACGGTTTTGCCCGTAATTTGCTTGATTCGCTCAAGTGATACAGGTGATGAATTAGACAAATTATCCAGCACCACAATCTCTGAGCCTTGATTAAGTAATTCAACAACGGTATGCGAGCCGATATATCCTGCTCCACCTGTGACTAAAATTGCCATAACAATTTCCTTCTTACACAAAAAGTGCCCTTAGTTTACTCTCTTTACACAAAAAATGCTCTGTGAATTTGTGGGAAAATTTGCAAAAAAGGCGAAAAATCTTACCGCTTGTCTAAGCCTAATTGCTTAAAAAGCTGTGATTTTTCACCCTCGGACAAAATGCGATACTCCCCCGCTGCCAAATTACCTAGCTCAAAAGTGCCAATCGCTACTCGAATTAGCCGCAAGGTTGGAAAACCGATATGAGCTGTCATACGGCGAACTTGGCGGTTTTTGCCCTCGCTGATTTTCAACTCAATCCACGATGTTGGAATACTTTTCCGTTCCCGAATTTTCGGAGCGGTTGCCCAATTCAAATTGGGCTCTACCATTTTTCGCACCTGTGCTGGCTTAGTTAGTCCATCTTTCAGCTCCACACCTTTGGCTAGTTTCACCAGATCTTCCGTTTGCGGCTCGCCTTCTACCTGAACCCAATAGGTTTTCTGCTTTTCAAATTTTGGGTTAGCAAGGCGATGTTGGATTTCACCGTGATTGGTTAGCAACAACAGCCCTTCGCTATCACGATCTAACCGCCCAACAGGATAAACTTGTGGAATCGGCAAAAAATCCTTTAAGGTTTGGCGGTTTTGCTCGTCAGTAAATTGAGTGAGTACATCATAGGGCTTATTTAACAGCACTAAAATCGTTTGCTCAAATGTCGGATTGGCTTTTCTTGGCTTTTTTGTCTGAGATGGTCGAAATGATTTTGGCTTCATGAGCTACAAGCGGTTAGATTCTATGATTTTTTTGCAAATCCATTAGTAATAAGGACACAACGTTTTATTCAACAACGGTTAACTTAGTCTGTAATTTAAGATCGGTATGGTGAAAAATAGGAATCAGCTCTCCGCCTGTTCTTGGCTCATACCCACTTGCATTGATATAAAATGTGCCTGTTTTAGTTGGTACCCCCCGAACAATAAATCCCTTATGACAAATATCGTGAGAGAATTCTGGCGCTTCCATACCGTACTTTTTATTCCCGTCTAAGCTTTCAATAGTTAATCCCAACTCAGTGATTTCCTGTGTATTGAAGTCATAAAAATCAACAGTACAAAAAGTATATCCCTTATCTAAAAGGTGTATTTCCGCATAATACGGTTGCCCCAATTTTGCCTGAGATAACACTTTAGGCTCATAATCCATATAAGAGGTCCAGCTACAACCAGATAAAAGTAGAGTAAATATGAACTGTAATCGAACTTTTTTCATGTGTTTTTATTTCATTGAATAGGTATTCTATCTGATCAATTAGAATTTCACTGGCTCAACAATTTCACTTGGATAACATCCAAGAACTTTAACAAAACTGGTTACTTTCTCAAGCTCAACCAGTGCATTCTGCGTATTTTCCGCATGAATATTTGCTTGCAATTCTACATAGAACATCTCTTCCCAAGGCTTACCATAAATTGGGCGAGACTCCAGTTTGGTCATCTGAATATCGTGCTGTTTAAAGACCATCAACGCATCAACCAATGCCCCCGCTTGTTGGCCCGTCGTCATCAACAGCAAAGTTTTAGTTTGTATTTGTGGCGAGACTTGCACTGCATTTTTGGCTACGACGATAAAGCGAGTGATGTTATTTTCTTGGTTGGCGATACTGCTTGCGATCACGGCTAAACCGTACAATTTGCCACCGTCTTCATTGCCAAGAGCAACGACATTCGGCTTATTCAAACGAGCCACCATTTGCATGGCGTGGGAACTGCTTTCACAGTATTTAACGTGAACTTTATTCAATGATTGAATAAATTGGCTACATTGTTGAGCGGGTTGAGAATGGGTGTAGATCGTATCAATTTCGGTCAACGCGATCGGCTGATTACCTAGCACGCAATGTTTGATCGGGTAAGCCAGTTCGCCCACCAAAGTTAGATCCGTATGCTGCAATAGATCGTACACTTCATTGATCGAACCTGATGTGGTATTTTCCAATGGCAGAACACCATAATCCGCTTCGCCTTGCTGCACTTTAGCAAAGACTTCATCAAAGGAACCGCAACTCAGTTCAAAAAAGCCCTCAGGCTGATGTTTCGCGAATTGACGTGCTGCCAAATGCGAATACGATCCCCGCTTGCCAAGAAAGGCGATCGAAATTTGTGGTTTAATTTGATTAAGCTTATTTTGCAGATAGGTTTGTTGAGTTAGTACCGAATCTTCAATAATCCGCTGGAAAATTTGAGTGACATACTGCGGATCGAGCTGATAATTCTCCGCCTCGGCAAAACGCACCAGCTCTTGTAGCAACTGCTTTTCCCGTTCAACATCTCGCAAGGGTTTTTGGGTCTGTTCCTTGGAACGCACCACATCAAACGCAAGACGATGGCGTTCAGACAACAGTTTCAATAAATGGCGGTCAATTTGCGTAATCTGCTGACGGATTTCTGAAAGATCTAAAGACATAAACGTACCTAAAAAGTAGAATGGGTCTTGCCGTACCACACTGCATACAAGCGGTTAGATTAGATGACAATTTTGCAAATGGTCGGTCAAGAACCCCTACTGCTAATTTATCGCATACTGAATAGTTACAACCAATCGCACTTTTTTGTCGATGGAGGAAGTATCGTAACCACCGCCGTAGTCACTGTTGTCTTCGCTACTTGGCGTGGTAGATTGAATATCAAAGGAACCTTGAGAAGCGGATTTCAATAAACCAACTTTAACGTTACTGGTTTTAGCAAACTCTTCCGCACGCACATAAGCATCTTGAGTCGCTTTTGCAATTAAATCACGCTTAATATTTTCGAGATTTTCTAAATAATAATTTGGACGATAAAAATCAATATCTTGATTTTCCGCACGTAGCATCTGAATCGCTGCTAACGCTTTTTGTAACTTAGCCAAATCTTTAGTGGAAAGGTTGATCGAGCGGCTGGCAGTGAAACCATTTTGGCGAGAGCGATCTTTGCCATGCTCATCAACATAATATTCACGATATTCACTCACTGACAAATCCGTAATTGAACGCTCTTCGGCAGTGAAACCTTGTTCCGTTAAAAAACGTACCGCCGTGTTTAAATTCGCCTGATTGTTTTTCATCGCCTGTTCGTAATGTTGTCCCCAAGCAGAAATGGAAATCTGCCAAGTGCCAAGGGTTGCTTTGTGTTCAGCTTCCGCCAAGCCTTTAACGGTGATCACACCCGTTTGCTGAAAGTTTTTGAATTGATGCCCTAAAATAAATGCAGACACCATTAACCCCACCGCCAACATAGCACCTAAAAAGCTAAAATGGCGGTATTTGTTTTCGTTTGACATAAAAGTCTCCTTGCATTAAAAAATTGGCTTGATTCTATCTATTTCAATTTGAATAGACAATTGGTAATCGCAAAATTTTATTGTGATCTTACCGCTTGCATAGGTACTGTCCAACTCGTCTATAACTAGAAAACAAAAAACCCAGCCATTAGGCTGGGTTCTTTTTCAGTTCTCAATTACTCTGAAACAACATTGATTGTTACAACTGCATTCACTTCTGCATGAAGGTGTAATTTAACTTCGTGTTCACCAGTAGTACGTAATGCACCAGTAGGAAGACGAACCTCACCTTTAGCAACTTGAACGCCTGCTGCAGAAACTGCATCAGCGATATCACGTGCACCAACAGAACCGAATAAACGACCATCATCACCCGCTTTTGAAGTGATAACGATAGCTGCTAAGTTAGCTAATGCTGCTGCACGAGCTTGTGCTACTGCTAATGCTTCTGCTGCTTTTGCTTCTAATTCTGCACGACGTGCTTCAAAATGAGCAATGTTTGCTGCTGTTGCCATTACTGCTTTACCTTGTGGGATCAAGTAGTTACGAGCAAAACCAGCTTTAACTGTTACTTGGTCGCCAACTGTACCTAGTTGAGCAACTTTATCTAATAAAATAACTTGCATTGTACTCGCTCCTCTTATTACTGATGGTTGTCAGTGTATGGAAGTAACGCAAGGTAACGCGCGCGTTTGATTGCACGAGCTAATTGACGTTGATACTTCGCACGAGTACCAGTGATACGGCTTGGAACAATTTTGCCGCTTTCAGAAATGTAGTTCTTTAATGTAGCGATATCTTTGTAATCGATTTCAACAACATTTTCCGCTGTGAAACGGCAGAACTTACGACGACGGAAATAACGTGCCATTTGGCTTCTCCTAATCTATAAATTCAATTTTTTCGGTGTGCAGCACTAACTGATCTAATCCGTTATAGCTTTTGTGCATGTGGAGAAATCCACTAATTCGCACTTTAACACCGACTTTAATTTGTTGGGTTATTAAACTAAATTGATTGCCTGCCAAAACCACTTTGATTTTGCACCAAACTTGACGTTGAAAATTAGCTTCTACGCGTGTTGAACGATGTTCAAGGTAAAAACTACAATTTGCAATGCCCGCTGGACTCAGGCTCTGTTTAACCACACTTGCAACATTGCCAGTTAAGGTTAAACCATTATCAATAGACGAATTACTCGTCTGCATCCTCAGCTTCTACTTCAACAGCCGCTTCAGGTGCTTTACGCTCATCTTTTGCTTTTGCCATTGGTGATGCTTCTGTTACCGCTGCTTTTGTGTGAACGATTAAGTTACGAAGAACGGCATCATTGTAACGGAAGTTAGTTTCTAACTCATCGATTACGCTTTGTGGTGCTTCTACATTCATTAACACATAGTGTGCTTTGTGAAGTTTGTTGATTGGGTATGCTAATTGACGACGACCCCAATCTTCTAAGCGATGTACTTGACCGCCTGCTTCTTTAACAGAAGCGGTATAACGTTCGATCATACCAGGTACTTGTTCGCTTTGGTCCGGGTGAACCATAAACACGATTTCGTAGTGACGCATTGTCGATCCTTACGGGTTAACAGCCTCCAAGATTGCCAGTCACCAGCGTTGGAAGCAAGGATTAAAAACTAATGTGACTGAAGGCGTGCATTATACGCACAGCTGGCTTTTTTGCAAGATGAAAATAACAACAAGCGGTCAGTTCCTTGCAAAACTTTGCAAAAAATGACCGCTTGTATTAGCCCAACATTAACTTAACCACCCAAGCTGATGCACTATAAATAATAGGGCAAAGCCCGTGAGATAAATTAAGCCGATAATCGACAGCCATAATAAGCCACCTTTAACACGGTGTTCGCCTTTTAAAACAAGCGATAGGTTCAACCACGCAAAAATTGGTGTAGAAACAAACGAACAGATCATCGCAAAGCGGAGCATCTTCGCCACATCGCTCATAAACATAGTAATAATAATGATCCCCGATACCGCCGCAATCGTCATCCAAATGTTCAACTGAACTTGAGAACTTTCCGTTTTGTTCCATAAAATACGAAATGCTTCGGAGTTGGCACGGGAGTAGCCGTCAATTACGGTGATCGTTGTGCCTAGCATACACATAAACGCAATGAAAGCGATGAGCATTGCTGACCATTCACCGATAGCAAAAGAGTACATTTTAATAAGTTGAGCAATATATTTTACGCCTGCCTGTTCGACTTGTTCGCCCGTACCGTATTGCACCAACGCCCCTAATGCTAAGAATACCAAGGCTAAAATTGCCGTGCCGATATAACCGACATTAAAATCAAACAAACCATCACGGTAGGAAATTTTGGTGAAACGTTTTTTCGCCACAACCCACATTGAGTTAATCGCTGAAATTTCGATCGGAGCTGGCATCCAACCCATTAATGCCACAATAAACGCCAGTGATCCTAAATTCCAAGGAGATGCTTCCACAAAATCAGGGGCAACGATCTTGGTTTTAAATGCCGCAATGATCACCGCTGCTACCGTTGCAAGGGTGAGAGCAATCATAATTAATTTGGACACTTTATCAAGTAAACGGTATTTACCGAGTAATAAAAAGCCCCAAGTACTCGCAATCACAATGATGCTTAATTGCGAAATGGTTAGTCCCCACGATTTTGGCAAGATAAAGCTCAGAATCGCTGCAGTCACAATGCCGACACCCGCGGTATTAATCACCGTTGCGAATACATTGAGTAGGAAGAAAACCCAGAGATAAAAACCACCTTTTTCTTTATAGCCTTCAATCAACGTTTTGTTATTAGCCAACGTATATTGTGTGCCAAAACGGAAAAAAGGATATTTAAAAAGGTTTGCTAAAATAATGATAATGGCAAGTTGCCAGCCATAAATAGCACCAGATTGTGTAGAAGCAATAATATGCGAGCCGCCTACTGCAGCAGAGGCCATCAAAATTCCCGGTCCCATTGCTGCAAATTTTGATTTCCAACTTGATACGTCTTGTTGTGTCATAATGTTCCAAATGTATGAGTAAAAATAGGTTTGCGATTTAGCCATAAAACGAACTTAAACACAACGAAAAATTCAATATTTTAAAAATAAAATCCTGTTTATTTTACTTTCCTAGCAAAAAATTTTATGAAAAAGAGAAAAAATCGGTTTTATTTATTCTTCTTTAGCTTTTTATACTTTATTAACTTAGATTTAGCGGCAAATATGCGGGAAATCTCGTGTAAAGTAGTTAAAATCAAGGATGGTGATACACTCACTTGCTTGAACAACCGCACGCAATTCAACGTGCGATTGCATTATATTGACGCCCCCGAAGCCACACAGCCGTTTGGTAATCGAGCCAAACAAACCCTTGCCAGCCTTGCATTTAAGAAGCAAGTCACGTTGTTGGCATCAGGCTATGATAAGTATGGGCGAGTACTCGCCGTGGTGAAAAATGAACGGGGTGAAGATCTCAACTTGCAATTAGTACAAATGGGAATGGCATGGGCGTATCGCCAAACTCAGCCGATTTATCAACAAGCTCAACGCCAAGCTCAAGGGGCTAAAATCGGCTTGTGGCAGGATAAAAACCCAATCAACCCAGCGGAATGGCGAGCTAACAAGCGGTCAGATTCTTCAAAAAATTTGCAAAATTTTCCGCCAAACCGACCGCTTGCAGCGCTGAACTGCTCATTAAAACTGAGCTGCCGTCAGATGGAACGGCAAGGCTTCAGCTATGCCCAAGCAGAACACTATTTTCACCAATGTGGTTGGAAAGAATTGGACGGCAATGGCGATGGTATTCCGTGCAATCGGCTTTATCGCCAATCGCAGCGGCAGTAACTATGATCACCGTCATATCGTTGGCATTCTTTTTTGACTATGCTTAAACGCTCATGATGGCACACAGGAGCAAGGCAATGCACCCATTTCAACTGATGTCAAAACCGACTGGTTCTATTTGCAATTTAGATTGCAGTTACTGTTTTTATTTGGAAAAACCGCATAGCAATCAAATCCGAATGAGCGATGAGGTACTTGAACACTATGTGAGGGACTATTTACAGCACTCCCCACAGCAACATGTCACGTTCTTGTGGCAAGGGGGCGAACCAACCTTGGCAGGCTTGGAGTTTTATCAACAAGCGGTCAACTTTCAGCAAAAATATGCAAATGGCAAAACGGTCGAAAATGCCTTACAAACCAACGGCGTGCTACTTGACGAGAAATGGTGTGCCTTTTTGAAAGAAAATCGGTTTTTGGTCGGCTTGTCGATTGACGGTCCTGAAGAGCTGCACGATGCCTATCGCCTCACTAAAAGCCAAAAAGGCACCTTTCATAAAGTGATGGAAGGGCTGGATAACTTATTGAAATATGAAGTGGAATTTAACACGCTCACCGTAGTGCATCAAAAAAATGTGCAGCATGCCAAACGCATTTACCGCTTTTTGAAGGAGATCGGATCCACCCATTTTCAGTTTATCCCGCTGATGAACGATGGTGAACAGCAAGCCAGTGCCAAAGATTATGGACAATTTCTGATTGAGATTTTCCAACAGTGGTACGCCAACGACATCGGCAAAATCAGCGTGCAATTTATCGAGCAATGGATGATGGCGTTTCTCGGCATGCAACCTAGTTTGTGCATTTTCCGCCAACGTTGTGGTGACCAGATCGTGATCGAACAAAACGGTGATATTTACAGCTGCGACCACTATGTTTACCCGCAATATAAAATTGGCAACCTGATCGAAACCCCGTTACGCGAAATCGTTACCTCACCCAAACAGCAACACTTTGGCTTGCTGAAACAGCAAATCTCCACTAAATGCCAACAATGTCAATTCCGCTTCGCTTGCCATGGTGGCTGCCCCAAACACCGCAAAATCGAAGGCTTCGGTGAACCGCACAACGTGCTATGTGAAGCCTATTATTCGGCACTTTCATATATGCAGCCGTATTTACAACGCCTTGCTTTGAGGATCAAAATGCAAAGAAATTTGTAAATTTGTGACCTAGCTCACACCTTCTATATGACCAATGTCATATTTCTCCAATCGGATTGATTTATATACTAGCCAAGAATTCATCAACTGTTGATCTTGAGGAGGACGACAAAATGAAAACTTGGAAATCCGCATTAAAACTTGGGTTAGCTGGGCTATTGGGCTTATTTTCGGTTCACACTTCAGCCTCTGAAACCACTTGGCCGACTGGCCCTGTTACCATTATCACCCCTTGGGCTGTGGGCGGTTTAGCCGACCAAATCAACCGTGCAATGTCTGAATATGGCAAAGAGCAGTATGGTCAGCCACTGTTGGCGGACAATATTCTTGGCTCTGGCGGTGCCGTCGCATTAACAGAATACCTCAAAGAAAAACCAAACACTCACAAATTGATTTTAGGTGGTGAAGGCAGCTTTGCAATTGCTCCGCTAACCATGAAAGTCTCTTACAAATTTGAAGATTTCGTGCCAGTAATTAACATCTACTCATCAACTTTTGTGTTCTTAAGCAATCCAAAAACCAACGTTGACAGTATGCAAACCTTAAAAGATTACATTGCCAAAGGCAAAACCGTAAAAGTGGGTGTAAACGGTACAAACTCTTCCGAAGCCTTGCAAACTGCCGCGTTGCTTACCGAACTCGGTGCAAAATTCAAACTCATTCCTTATGAAGGAGCGAATGAAGCCTTAACAGCAGTAGTGTCTGGCGAAGTGACTTTTGCGACGACGCACGCCTCTTTGGCAAGAGAATTTGTGAAAGCGGGCAATGTGAAGCCGATTGTAGCGTTTGATGAGAAAAAATTGGTCGATGAAGTTTATAACCTCGAAAGTGTTGCAGATTATGGTTACGACACTTGGATGACCAACACTTGTGCGGTCTTTATTCGTGCGGGAACCGATCAAGCCATCATCGATAAAAACTACAATGCACTCAAAACCATTTTGGAAAATCCAAAATTGCAGCAAACTGCGAAAAACATCGGGCTACATTTAGATATTAAAGATGGCAAAGCCGTGAAAGCTTACATTGACTCAACAATGGCGAAAGCAGAAAAATATTCTAAATTAGTGAAGTAACCCTAAACAAGCGGTGAGATTTGGCAAAAATTTTGCAAATTTCACCGCAATCTAATGGGAGAGAATTATGAAAATTACATTCAGACAAGATCTCGTGGGAGCGGTAGTTTTTCTCACCGTTTCTGCCATTCTATGGTTTCTCATTCCCTATCAAATCGTTACCGATGAAGATGATGTCATCACGGCTCAAACCTTTCCCCGTTTAATCATCGGGCTAATGGCATTATGCAGTGCAGTGTTACTGATCAAAGAATTGATAAAACTCATTCGCAAGCAGCCAAGCAAAATGGTGGAAATTCATTTTCAACAAGAGCTGCGTTCGCTGTTTATTGTTGGCTTATTGGCGCTTTATTGGGGTTTATTACATTGGCTGCCATTTATGTTCGCCTCAATTCTTTTTGCCTACGGCTGCTTACTCTTTTTCCGTTGTCACAAATGGCACTATTACGCCATTGTTGCTGCGGTAATTGTGAGCGTGTCACTCTTTTTCCAACATTTTTTAAATGTGTCGCTTCCTTAGTATTTAGTTTATTTTCATCAGGACGGGCAATATGTTCGATCAAATTTTAGCGGGTTTTCACGAATTTTTTAGCTGGGGGAGCTTGCTCTATATCAATTTAGGACTGTTTTTAGGCATCGTTTTCGGCTCTGTTCCAGGGCTAACGGTGATGCTCTGCTTGGTGCTATTTTTGCCTATCACTTACTCTCTCAACGCCATTCACTCTTTTATGTTTTTGCTCGGCATCTATTGTGCGGGCAGCTACGGTGGCTCCATTTCAGCTATTTTAATTAAAACCCCTGGTACACCACACGCTGCAGCGACAATGTTGGATGGACATCCACTCGCCTTGCACGGTCAAGCACAAAAAGCATTAAATGTGGCGTTATATGCCTCTTTTGTTGGCGGTATTGTCAGTGCGTTAGTGCTGCTATTCCTAGCCCCCGAAGTTGCAAAAGTCGCCTTGAAAATGGGTTCACCCGAATACTTTCTAATTTGTGCTTTTGGTTTGACCATTATTGCAGGCGTTAGCGGTGAAAGTCTGCTTAAAGGCGTAATTTCAGGTTGTGTCGGCTTATTTTTATCCTTTATTGGTATGGATTTAATGAGTGGCGACACGATGCGTTTTACCTTTGAAAACATTAACTTATATAGTGGTTTTGATTTGGTGGTCGTGCTAATTGGCTTATTCGCATTGATTGAAATTATCCACAAAGCCGTAGCTCTCAAACAGAAGCAAAATAGCAACGCCCCAAGTAACTTGCCACTGGATAAAGGTACGTTGTCTAAATCTGAATGGAAAAGATTGCCAAAACCGCTTGCTATTGGCTCCTTATCAGGCATTTTAGTAGGTATTATCCCTGGCACGGGAGCATCAATCGCTTCTTTTTTAAGCTACGATTTCTCACGCAAAGTCTCGAAAAAACCAGAAGAATTTGGACACGGCTCAGTCGAGGGAATTGCTGCCGCGGAATGTGCAAATAATGCGATTACTGGCACCGCTTTAGTACCGTTACTCACGCTTGGGATCCCTGGTGATGCGGCGGTAGCATTAATGCTCGGAGCCTTGATGATCAACGGGCTCACACCAGGCCCCAACCTATTCCAAACCCACGGCACCGAAGTCTATGCCATCATGATCGGCTTGATTTTCGTGAACATTTTTATGCTGATTCAAGGCAAATATCTGCTCAAACTGTTTGCGAAAGTCGTCAAAATTCCTCAAGAAATTTTAATCCCTCTGATTGCTGTTTTCTGCTTTGCTGGGGCTTATTCGTTGAAAGAATCAATGTTTGATGTTGGCACAGCAATCAGTTTTGGCGTGATCGCCTATATTATGGACAAACTGGGGTTCTCTGCAGTGCCAACCCTGCTCGGCTTGGTGCTAGGGGCTTTAACCGAGAAAAACCTCCGCCGTTCGTTAATGATTTCCGATGGTGACTGGCACATTTTCGTTGAACGCCCATTCTCTCTCGTATTCTGCATTTTTATTTTGCTCGTAATCGTGAGCATTGTGTTTAACAACTATAAAAAAGTGAAAAAAGGATAAGTTATGAACAGACCGAATATCATTTTCTACTTCACCGACCAACAGCGTTGGGACACCGTTGGGGCTTATGGTCAGCCGTTAAATATTACTCCAACTCTAGATAAATTAGCAGAAGAAGGTGTGCTTTTTGAAGAAGCCTACTCATCGCAGCCCGTATGCGGACCTTGCCGCTCCATCTTCCAAAGCGGTTTATACCCAACAGAAACGGGCTGTTTCCGCAATAATGTGGCGTTACCGCAAGATATTAAAACTTTGGCTGACTACTTTACCGAAAATGATTATGACACCGCTTACATCGGCAAATGGCACTTAGCCAGTGATGGCGAATTGGAAGAAGCTCCAACTATCGACTACACAATCACAGCCATTCCACCTGAACGGCGTGGCGGTTATAAAGGCTTCTGGCGGGCGGCTGACGTGTTGGAATTTACTTCCCATGGCTATGATGGCTTTGTTTTTGATGAAAACATGAACAAATGTGAATTTACAGGCTATAGAGTAGATTGCATTACAGATTATGCTTTGGAATATCTCGATCAATACAATGGCGAAAAACCGTTCTTTATGACCATTTCCCATATTGAACCGCACCACCAAAACGACCATCACTGTTACGAAGGCCCTGACGGCTCAAAAACTCGCTTTGCCAATTACCAACTACCGCACGACTTAGCTGTATTGAAAGGCAATGCCGATGAGATGTACCCTGATTATCTCGGCTGCTGTCGCAGTTTAGACGACAATCTAGCCCGCTTGATCGACAAACTCAAAGCCAAAGGCTTATACGACAATACCATTATCGTTTTCGCCTCCGACCACGGATCTCACTTTATGACCCGTAACCGAGATGAAAATCTCAACGGCTATGACGATTACAAGCGGTCGTGCCACTCCTCTGCGTTGCACGTTCCGTTAGTGATTGCAGGTGGTGACTATCGGGGTGGTAAACGGATCAAACAACTAGTCAGTACCGCCAGCCTTCCAAAAACGTTCTTAGCGATGGCTGGCATTGATGTTGGCGATAAGATGATCGGCGAGAATCTCTATGATGTGGTAGCCCAAAAAGATCCAAATCGTTTAAATGAAGTCTTTGCTCAAATCAGCGAAAGCCGCGTTGGACGATGCATCCGCACCGAAAAATATCTCTATGCCGTGACTGCTCCAGGCAAGAACGGCGGCGAATATGCCGGCAGCGATCTCTATCAAGAAGATTTTCTCTACGATTTAGAAAAAGATCCTTACGAGCTGACCAATTTAGTGCGAGATCCACACTATGAACAAGCCCGAATGGAATTGCGAGAAAAACTATGCAAACAGATGGAAATCGCCAAAGAGCCACGCCCAACTATTATTCCCGCAAGTTAAGAATCGAAATTAACGGTAACTTTGGGGCGAACTCCGCCCCTTTTTTATAGGATGCCTATGCTATAATTTCTCCTTTCTCAATTAAACCAAAGCCGACAATGCTCAATCAACAATTCCGCCAACAGTTTCCTTTTTTTGCCAATCAACAATTGACCTATTTAGACTCTGCCGCCACGACACTGAAGCCACAAGTGTTGATCGATGAAACGATAGATTTTTATTGTTCAGCGGGATCGGTGCATCGTAGTCAGTACGATCTAGCCCAGAGCGAAGCCTATGAACAGGCACGAGATTTGTTAGCTCGCCGCTTCAATGTGGAGAATCGCAATGGGGTGATTTGGACCAGTGGCACAACCCATTCGATCAATTTGGTCGCGTACGGTTTAGAACATCAGCTACAAACAGGTGATGAAATTGTGATTTCCGTTGCTGAACATCACGCCAATTTTATCCCTTGGCAACAGCTTGCTGAGCGTTCAAGAGCAAAGTTGATTGTGTTGCCGTTAAATGAAGATTTTCAGATCGATAGCAAAACACTACTTGCTCATCTCAATCAACGGACGAAAATTGTTGCCTTCAATTTGGTCTCGAACGTGACGGGCGTGCGGCAGCCTGCTGAGCAGCTAATTTCCCTGATCCGCCACCATTCTAATGCCAAAATTTTGCTCGATGTGGCACAAGCGGTCTGTTCTGAGCAGATAGATACAAATCAGCTTGACGCCGATTTTTACGCTTTCTCTGCCCATAAAATGTATGGACCAACAGGCGTAGGCGTGCTGATGGGGAAATTGCAAAGTTTGGCAGAAATCCGACCGCTTGTCTTTGGCGGCAAAATGCTAGAAAACATCACCGAGCAGACTCTCACCTTAGCGGAACTGCCCCATCGTTTAGAAGCTGGCACACCAAATATTGCGGGAATTATCGCTTTTGGCAAGGTGTTGGAATGGCTCGAAAGTTGGGATTTTGCTACGCTCAATCAAGGCTTGTATCAACTCGCCGAACAAGCTCGCAAGCGGTTAGATGCTTACCCCAATTTGCAAATTTTTGGTGGCTCACTAAGTAGCCCAACCATTAGCTTTGCCTTTAGAAATATTCATCATTCCGACATTGCCGCAATGTTAACCGAGCAGAAAATCGCCTTGCGAGTGGGCGAGCATTGTGCCAAGCCGTACTTACGCTACCTACAACAAATGGGCACGCTGCGGCTGTCGTTGGCACATTACAACACACAGATAGATCTTGACCGCTTCTTTGCAGGGCTAGACTTTGCCATGGAAATACTGACAGATGAATAGCCGCAAGCGGTGACTTCCCACAAAAGTTTTGCAAATGGGACAAGAGATCTAATTTGCCACTTTTGCCCTGTATCAAAAAAGAGTAAAATTTGCGAGTTTTTGCTAGAACGGGAAAGCGTTATCGGGTAATCTGCACACCATTTCCGATTTATTTCAAAAATTTTAATTATTATTTCTTATAGGTATTTTTATGGTTAAAAAAATTGCTGTTTTAACAAGTGGTGGCGATGCCCCTGGCATGAATGCTGCGATTCGTGGTGTTGTACGTGCGGCATTGAGCGAAGGCTTAGAAGTTTATGGTATCCAAGATGGATACTATGGCTTATATCACGATAAAGTGACTCGACTCGAACGCCGCTCAGTATCTGAAGTGATCAACCGTGGCGGAACTTTCTTAGGCTCGGCTCGCTTTCCGCAGTTTAAAGATCCTGAAGTGCGTAAAAAATGTGTGGAAACGCTCAAAAAGTACGACATTGATAGCTTAGTGGTCATCGGCGGTGACGGCTCTTATATGGGGGCAAAATTGCTCACGGAAGAATTTGGCATTAACTGCATCGGCTTGCCAGGCACCATCGATAACGATGTAGCAGGTACTGACTATACCATCGGTTTCCAAACGGCATTAGAAACAGCATTAGAAGCCATCGACCGTTTGCGTGATACTTCAACGTCTCACCAACGTATCTCAATCGTGGAAATTATGGGTCGTCATTGTGGCGATTTAACCATTAATGCGGCACTTGCGGGCGGCTGTGAATACATCATTGTGCCAGAAAAAGGTTTAGATAAAGAGTCATTGATGCGTAACATCGGCGAAGGTTTTGCTAAAGGTAAACGTCACGCGATCATCGCCATTACGGAAATGATGACAAATGTCCACGAACTTGCAAAAGAAATCGAAGAACGTTTCGGCCACGAAACCCGTGCGACCGTATTAGGCCATACCCAACGCGGTGGTGCACCTTGTGCTTTTGACCGTATTTTAGCTTCTCGTATGGGGGTGTATGCTGTAGAACTTCTTCTTGAAGGTCATGGCGGACGCTGTGTCGGTATCCAAAATGAAAAATTAGTTCACCACGATATTATTGATGCGATCAACAATATGCGCCGCCCATTCAAAGAAGAATTGTTTGAGACTTCAAGAAAATTGTTTTAAACAAGACGGAATTAAAAAACGCAGGAAAGCCCTGCGTTTTTTTATCTCTATTCACTTATCTCCAAGCCTTAAACTGATTGATTAACCCATTGGTTGAGCTATCGTGGCTGGTGATGGTTTCACTGTTTTCCAACTCTGGCAAAATGCGGTTAGCAAGCTGTTTGCCAAGCTCAACCCCCCATTGGTCAAAGCTGTAAATGTTGAAAATCACACCTTGTACGAAAATTTTGTGTTCATACATTGCAATCAACGCCCCTAAAGTGAATGGCGTGATTTTTTGCACTAAAATAGAGTTGGTCGGGCGGTTTCCAGTAAACACTTTGAACGGCACGATTTCTGCAACATCTGCAAGACTTTTACCTGCTTGTACGAACTCTTGCTCAACCACCTCTTTCGATTTACCAAAGGCAAGGGCCTCCGTCTGTGCGAAGAAGTTAGAAAGCAGCTTGCTGTGGTGATCACCAATCGGGTTGTGCGTTTGTGCTGGTGCGATGAAATCACACGGGATCAACTTGGTGCCTTGGTGAATCAGCTGATAGAACGCATGCTGACCGTTTGTACCTGGTTCCCCCCAGATAATTGGACCCGTTTGGTGTTTCACCACGTTGCCATCACGTCCAACAAATTTGCCGTTTGACTCCATATTACCTTGTTGGAAATAAGCCGCGAAACGGTGTAAATATTGGTCATAAGGTAAAATCGCTTCCGATTCTGCCCCTAAAAAATTGTTGTTCCAAATACCGACCAACGCTAACGTAGTTGGAATATTTTGCTCAATAGGTGCATTTAAGAAATGCTGATCCATTGCATGTGCCCCATCAAGCAGCTGCTCGAAGTTTTCAAAGCCGATCGATAACGCAATGGATAAGCCGATCGCAGACCAAAGCGAATAACGACCGCCAACCCAATCCCAAAACTCAAACATATTTGCCGTATCAATACCAAATTTCGTAACTTCTTTCGCATTAGTTGAAAGTGCTACGAAATGTTTAGCTACCGCAGTTTCGTCTTTCGCTACAGCTAATAACCAATCACGAGCCGTATGGGCGTTAGTCATCGTTTCTTGGGTGGTAAACGTTTTTGATGCAACCAAAACCAAAGTAGTTTCAGGATTCACTTTACGTAAGGTTTCAGCAATGTGGGTACCATCCACATTTGATACAAAGTGCATCGTGAGATGATTTTTATACGGACGCAATGCTTCCGTCACCATATAAGGCCCTAAATCCGAGCCGCCAATCCCGATATTGATTACATCGGTAATCGCCTTACCCGTATAGCCTTTCCACTCGCCCGAAATCACACGCTCACAAAAACGTTTCATTTTTGCCAACACCGCATTCACATCAGGCATCACATCTTTGCCATCTACTTCCACGGGGGTATTTGAACGGTTACGCAACGCCGTGTGCAATACGGCACGATCTTCGGTACGGTTAATTTTTTCACCATTAAACATCGCATACGTTGCTGATTTTAAATGGCATTCTTCAGCTAATTGACGCAATAATGCGAGTGTTTGTTCATTGATGGCATTTTTCGAGAAATCAACCAGGATTTGATCGTTAAAACGCAGGGAATATTTATTAAAACGGTCTGGATCTTGTTCGAAAAGTTTTGGGATAGCTAGGTTTTCGGCTTTGTGTTGCTCGAGTGCATTCCAAGCAAATGTTTGGGTTGGATTGATATTTTGCATTTTATTGCCCTTTAAAAGTTAAAATAAATGGATAAACAAGCGGTTAGTTTTGCTAAAAATTTTGCAAATTAGTCCGCTTGCTGAGTTAATTCATCTAAACGCTTTTCGAGTTCGTTCAATTTCTCACGGGTACGCAATAACACTTGCGATTGCACATCAAATTCCTCACGCGTTACTACATCTAATTTCGCCAGTTGAGCCTGCAAGATTTGTTTAAATTTTTCTTCGAGATCATTGCCGACATTTTTCAGGCTTTGAGGAAGTGCATTGTGAAGTTGTTGTGCGAGGGATTCTAGATTTTTCGGATTAAGCATAAAATTCTCCAGTCAAATTGAGCGACAATTTTAAAGAATTTTGGCTCAAATCAAAAGGAAAAATCAAGGAATTAAAGGGAAATCTAAGCGAGATCAAAATAAAAAATGAGATGGCTGGAGTACTAGGATTCGAACCTAGGAATGCTGGGATCAAAACCCAGTGCCTTACCGCTTGGCGATACTCCAAAAGAAAAAACTAACACAAGGTTAGTTACTGAGATTTAAAAATAAGATGGCTGGAGTACTAGGATTCGAACCTAGGAATGCTGGGATCAAAACCCAGTGCCTTACCGCTTGGCGATACTCCAGTCGTTTTATTTGCTAAGCCATAATGGTGCGGGACGAGGGACTTGAACCCACACACCTCTCGGCGCCAGAACCTAAATCTGGTGCGTCTACCAATTTCGCCAGTCCCGCAATGGTGGCTACAGCGAGATTCGAACTTGCGACCCCAACATTATGAGTGTTGTGCTCTAACCAGCTGAGCTATGTAGCCATTTGCGTAACCATATCGGCTTTGCGGGGCGTATTATGCTGATTTCACCTTAGCTCGTCAAATACTTTTTTCTAAAAATTCCTATTTTTTGCTTGTTTGAATAGAGTTTCGGCAAATTGCGATAAAAACCAACACTCTTTTACGGAACTTATTGATTTTATAAGGGCAAAATGCACTAAAGTGCTGATTTTTTCATTTCAGCCTGCAAAATGGCTAACACAGGTTCAATCTGCGGTAATACCCCTTCCCACAATTCAAACGCATAGCTAGCTTGCCCAACTAGCATTCCCAAACCATCTTGACACGCCATTGCTCCTTGTGAACGAACGTAGTTTAAAAATGGCGTCTGCATATCCACAGTATATTGCATATCATACACCTTTGCGGTGGAAAAAACTACTGACGGCAATTCGACATATTTGCCTTGCAACCCTAGCGAAGTGGCATTGATGATTAAATCGTAAGACTGTTCAGCCATTTCGTGTAAACAAGCGGTCTGAATCTTGCCACACTTTGCAAATTTTTCCGCTAAACTGACCGCTTTCTCAGCAGTGCGGTTATATAAGGTGACCTGTTGCTTCTCCTGCAATAAAGGGTACAAAACGCCCTTCGTTGCTCCACCCGCCCCTAAAATAAGCACTTTTTGCTGTGGTTTTAGCCATTCCAACCGTTTCAAATCTGCCACTAAGCCTAAACCATCCGTATTATCGGCATACAAACGTCCATCATCTAAACGTTTTAACGTGTTGCAAGCCTTCGCTTGCAGGCAACTCTCACTATGCAAATCCGCTAGAGCAAAGGCTCTCTCTTTGAATGGGGAGGTGATATTTGCCCCTCTAGCCCCTTGTGCAAAAAAGTCTAATAACTGCTGCTCGAACTTTTCTTCATCGCCTAACCTTGCTTGATATTGCAAGCTTTTCTTTGTTTGTTCAGCAAACAATTGATGAATGCGAGGAGATTTACTTTGGGTAATCGGGTTGCCCCAAACAGCATATTGATTCATAACTTAGCCCTGCCTAAAAATTTGTTGGGTGAAAATATCACGAATTTCAGAAGGATTGTTTTTTCCGCCTGTTTCAGCGATGACAACAGGGAAATTGTCACCAAATTGTGCCATTACTTCTTGAGCCGTTCTGCAAGGCGGCAATGTAGTTAAATTTGCACTGGTAGACGTTAAGGCAAAGCCCGTCGCCTCACATAATTTCACCACCGCAGGTACTTGGCATAACCTGACCGCAATAGTTTCAAATTGCCCTTTAAGATAACGTGGCACGTCTGTTTTTGCTGGCATTACCCAAGTAATCGCTTTCTCGTAAGAGTGCTCGAAACGTTGCCATTCTGGCTTAGAAAGCTGAGTTTCATCAATATAAGGTAATAAAAGTTCACGATAAGGAGAGATCAAAATCAACCCTTTCGATTCAGGGCGTTGTTTTAACGCTAACAAGTGTCTCACCGCTTGCTCGCTATTTGGGTTACATCCCAAGCCAAAAACCGCTTCTGTTGGGTAAGCAACCACTTGATCTTGCTTGAGTTTTTCGACTATTTCATTAAAAGAGTACATTATTCGTTATCGCTAAAAAGGTATTGGCACAGTTTATTCGCACAAAGAAATGCAGATTTTCCCCGTATTCTTTTCTGAGTGACCAAAGGGTAATGGCATTGCGGGCATTCTCTCTCGATTGGCTTACTCGGCACAGTAAATTTGCATTCAGGGTAGCCACTACAGCCATAGAAATGTTTACCCGAACGCCCTATTCGTTCGACTAATTTATAGGTTTTACATTCAGGACAGCTAAATTCTTCGCTTGTTTCAGGCTCATTATGCACGGTAAATTCACAATTAGGGTAGGTGCTGCAGCCGATAAAAATACCAAAATGCCCTTGTTTGAGTTGCAGCGGCGAATGGCATTGTGGGCAAAGCTCATCCAAGGTTTTAATAATATGGGCTACTTGTTGCAACGGTTTGAGATAATCACATTTTGGATAAGCCGAGCAGCCGAGAAAAAGTCCGCCTTTCCCGCGTTTAATTTGCAAGGGGGAGTGGCATTGCGGACAGCGTTCCGTCTGTTTGGTGGATTTAAACAAACTCATTGACTACTGCTCTGTTTGCTCATTCTTCAACAATTCAAACTCAATCACCACAAAGTGATCATCTTGTGGATAAATTTCACGAATCACTAGTTTGAGCTGATCTAGCGTCATATTTTCTTGCTGAGCGTGCTGCTCGTTCAAATCCGCAAAGGTAATAGGCGTAACCGATAATACATGAATATGTGCAAACAAGCGGTCAGTTTCGTAGGTCGAAACGCAAAGTTGCTGATTTGGCTGAAAATGAGCTTCAGATAAATCGCGAATTGTGATCGTTTTTTTACCGCTTAAAATATCTGCTTCAAAACGGCTGAAAAAGGTAATTTTATTGGTAATCGTCATAATCTAGATCCATTAAGTGGCTAAAATGATCGCTGTAAAAACCGTGACTGACCATATATCGCCACATTTTTTGCTTAGCCTTGATATCCCAATTTGTTGAGCGTTTTTTCTCAAACACGCGTTCAGCCAGTTCAAACCAATCTACTTCACTATTTTCCATTTCTTGACTAATCAGCCAATCAGCAATGCCTTTAAAACGTAGTTCTTGCTTTAAACGGTTTGGTCCATAGCCTTGCTGTGAACGATAATGAATGAACTGACGACAAAATCTCTCATCGCTTTGCCATTGATGTTCTTGTGCTTTGACAATCGCCTGTTCGATTTCTTCTTCGAGAAAGTCTTTCTGCTTCAGTTTTTGTCGTAATTCTGCTTCGCCGTAATCCCGCTTTGAGAGCAAATATACAACATATTGAATTGCGGTCGATTTTTGTTTCATGCCAATATAACAAAAATGCGGTGCATTACACCGCATTTTTCAATTAAAGTTCTTCAAATTGTTCATCTGCACTGTCATTATTATCCGATCCTGCGGCTGTTACAACCTTATCAGGATTTGCCATTAACAATGCACGTAACTCTTGCTCGATTTTATCTGCTTGTTCTGTATTCTCTTTCAGCCATTTCATTGCATTGGCTTTGCCTTGACCGATTTTTTCGCCATTATAAGAGAACCACGCACCTGATTTCTTAATTAGATCGTGATCAACGGCTAAACCAAGAATTTCACCCACTTTGGAAATACCTTCACCGTACATAATATCAAACTGTGCCGTGCGGAATGGCGGAGATACTTTATTTTTCACAACTTTGACTTTGGTTTCACTGCCTAAAATTTCTTCACCGTCTTTTACCACGCCAGAACGACGAATGTCTAAACGCACAGACGCATAGAATTTCAATGCATTACCGCCAGTTGTAGTTTCTGGGTTGCCAAACATCACACCGATTTTCATCCGAATTTGGTTGATGAAGACCACCAAGCAGTTAGTATTTTTCACATTCCCCGTTAATTTACGCAAGGCTTGCGACATTAAACGAGCTTGTAAACCCATATGTGAATCCCCCATTTCACCTTCAATTTCGGCTTTTGGTGTTAAGGCGGCAACAGAGTCCACGATAATGACATCAACAGCCCCCGAGCGTACTAATGCATCGCAAATTTCAAGGGCTTGTTCGCCATGGTCTGGCTGTGAAATCAATAACCTATCGGTATCAACGCCCAATTTTCGGGCATAAACAGGATCTAATGCGTGTTCCGCATCAATAAAAGCACAGGTTTTGCCGATTTTTTGAGCTTCAGCGATAAGTGATAACGTTAACGTCGTTTTACCCGATGACTCTGGTCCGAAGATTTCGACAATACGCCCCATCGGTAAACCACCGATCCCAAGGGCTAAGTCTAAACCAATTGACCCCGTTGAAACGGCTTCAATATCAAGATCTTGCGTTGCACCTAAGGTCATAATAGAACCTTTACCGAACTGTTTTTCAATTTGAGCAAGTGCTGCGGCTAAGGCTTTTTCTTTACTTTCTGGATCAGTATGTTTAGTAACGGTTGAGACTGATGATTTTTTTTCTGCCATAAAATAATCCTTGTATTTGATTTAACAGTCATAAAGTTTGTTGCATTATACTGTTTGAATATACAGTTTCAAGTTTTTTTTCAAATTTTTCGATCTGTATCGCAAACCTAACGTAAAACACTTGACGAATCGATCGAAACCGCTCGCTCTGGCTCAAAGGGATTTAATGCATTAATAACCATAATTTTCTCATAACCAAACAAATCATCTATATGAATTGGCATAAGTTCCACTTTCTGCTGATCTAATAAATAGGTTAATTGCGTGCCCTTTAATAAATAATGCTGCGGGCTATACCATTTTTCATTCTTTAAAAAGAGTAAATTTCCAATAGTACAATCACTCACAAAACCATTATTGATAATAATCACTTCATCAATTTGCAAATCTTTAGCAAAATCTAACCGCTTGCGATCGCTATATTTGAATTGATAATCTAAATCTTCTGTATAAACACATTGAAAACGTGTCATTTTTCGTGGTGTATAAGCATAGAATTTAATATCAAATGCTATGGCTGAATAATCAATGCGGCAGCGAAAAAAGCCTGATTTAAACGCAGTTGGAATGGTTATTTTGGTTAAATCTAAAATTGTTTCCGATTTAAAAAAATGTTCAAACGCCAAATTGACACGTTGTTGATGGTAATTCAAACGCTGGAATTGACCATCAATGACGGCTAAGGTTTCAAACAAGGGAAATTGGCACATAAACTTTCTCTAATATTTCATTATATTCTTCGTTTAAATCACTTAATGATGTAATACCACCACCACTACGAAAAATAAGTTGGTTATTTTTTTGTTCAATATAACGAATTGCCACCGCGCTATCTAAATTTTCGCCATCAAAATAACCAAAAATACCTGTGTAATAGCCTCGTTCTTGCTGCTCTGCCTGGCGAATAATTTCAACGGTTTTCACTTTCGGTGCTCCGCTAATTGAACCTGCTGGCAATAATTTTGCCAATATTGTGCCGATTTCCGCTTGCCAATTTTCTGACAATTCCCCACAAATTTCGGAGCTCGTTTGATAAATCGCACCACGGTGGGTTTGCACTTTTTCTAAATAGCGATATTTACGAACCTGAATATTATTAGCGACTAACGCCAAATCATTACGAATTAAATCGACAATGGTATTATGTTCGGTAAATTCTTTTTCTGAATGAATTAACTTTTCAACGGCATTTTCTTCTTTTGCATTCATTGTACCTTTCATTGGATAAGAATAGATTTTATTCTGTTCGATCCGCACAAAACATTCAGGCGAGAAACAGACAAACTGATTTTCTAATCGCAATTTATATTTAGCTTTGCTGGCGAGAAAAATCTGTTTTAGATCGTAATTGGAAGCGATTTTTGTTTGACAAGTTAAGTTTAATAAATAGCTATTTCCTGCTTGAATCTGCTCTTTTACTAATTCAAAACTTTGTCGGTAATCTTGAAAATCCGTGGGGGTAATGTTTAATTCAAATTGTGGAAAATGAGTTACATTTTCTGCCCAATTCGTTATTGATGGAAATGCAAAAAAGATCCCATTTTCAACTGCTTGATCTAACGGGTAAATTTGCGGTTTTTTTTGTTCAAAATCTATTAAAAAAAAGAAAGGCTGTTTGCGTTCACCGAATAAATTGGCTTGTTGAATAAAATACTGCATTGGCTATCAATAAAAGCGAAGAATGGCAACATTATAGCAATTTTTGCGAAGTAAGAATGGCGTTTTAGGGAATTGATTTGATAGTTCTTCCCCAACGAAGTGGGGAAGATGTCAATACAAGCGGTTATTTACTCACTGCTTTTTGCCAAGTGGCTAACCATTGCTTCACGGTGTCGGTGCTTGGCTGGGTAAAATTTGTCGCAGGATAGGTTGGTAATGTCTTGAATAATGGATCTGCTTGGCTGCTAACTACAGGCTTCATCACGTTGTGGAATGAGATGATTTTTTGTGCTTCTGGCTGTTGTAAGAAAGCTAAAAATTGTTTAGCTAATTGTGGCTGCTTGCTGGCTTTGGTGATCGCTGCAACTTCCACTTGGACTAAATGCCCTTCAGCAAAATTTGCTGCCACATAGTTTTCATCTTTTTCGTGCCATTGGTGATAAAGTGGTGAAGTCGCATAGCTGAGTACTAAATCCGACTCGCCTTTTAAAAACGCCCCGTAGGTTTCTGACCAACCTTTACCCACGGTCACTGTATGCTTGGCGAGGCTTTGCCACGCTTGTTCAGCGTTATCGCCATAAACACTATTTACCCAAAACAGTAAGCCACGCCCAACAGTACTTGTGCGAGGGTCTTGATAAATTACTTTGAGATCTTGACGTTCAACCAATTCTTTGAGGCTTTTTGGTGGATTCGCCACTTTTTGTTTGTGGTAAATAAAAGCATATTCGCCAAAGTCAAAAGGAACGAAAGTTTTATCTGTCCAGTTAAGATCTAACCCTTTGTTTTCTAACCCGCTTTCCGCAAATAGTCCTGATTTTTCCGCTTCTGGCATCACAAAGTTATCAATGCCTAACATCACATCCGCTTTGGTTTTATTGCCTTCCAGACGGATACGATTGAACATTGTTACGCCATCTTCAAATGGCATAAATTTCAGGTCGCAGCCACATTGTTGTTCAAAAATCGGCTCTAGTTTTGGACCAGCCCCCCAGTCGGAAGTAAAAGAATCGTAAGTGTAAACCGTTAAAGTTGGTTGGTTTGCCAACACTGAAAAAGAAAGGGCAAGGGAAGAAAGGGCAAAAAGAGGTTTAAGTTTCATTGAAATTTCCTTCTAAATAATTGAAATAGAAGGATTTAAAACTGGAAAATACGGCTGTTCCTGTCTCAAATCCCTACGCTGATATTAGTCAGATCAGGTTCTATGGGTATTTCTCAGCTTCTGCATTACAAAGCACCCCAATGAGAACGGGCGGATTATACCGCCCGATTTAGGCTTTCAGCAAGCGGTCAGTTCCGCTCAATTTTTTGCAAATTGCACAGCTGCTCAAGGCTTGGAGCATAATAGTAGCTGCCCGTTACCGCTTTGGTAAAGCCAAGCAAGCGATCAGTTTTGCCGTCTAATTCGCCAAACATACTTAACAACTGTTTGTCTATATTGTGCAAGCGTTTTGAGAATGCCAAGAAATACAAGCCGTGTTCACCACTGGCTAAGCCGTATGGCAAACTATGGCGTAAAATTTTTAGCCCCTTACCATCTTCTTTCAGATCCACTCGCCCAACGTGTGATTGTGGCGGTACATCATCTAATTCTACGCTATCTACTTTGGTTCGACCGATTACTTGCTCTTGGCGATCAACCGACATCTTGTGCCATTTATCTAAATGATGCACATAACGTTGGCTTAATACATAGCTACCACCAGCATCTTCACCTTCGTCAATCAACGCAATTTCACGCAGTTTTTCATCGGTTTTTGGATTCTCAGTACCATCAATAAAGCCTGTAAAGTCCCGCTCTTCCACCCAACGAAAACCGTGAATTTCTTCAACCACTTGAATGCACTCTTTGAGTTGCTCAACAAGCATCAATGCTACGCTGAAATTGACATCTGGACGATTTGATTGAATATGCACTAACAAATCCCGTTGCGTTGCTGGAGCAAATTCCCGTTCAGCTTTGCCAAGCGGTTGGAAATCGTGCAATTCCGCTGCGGATTGCGCACTTGCTAACTGCTGCCAAAGCTTTGTGCCAAAGGCAATAGTAAGCCCAAGAGGCTCGTTTTCAAATTGTGCTTGAATTTGTTTAAATTGTTGATGAACATGTTGAATTTTTGAACGCAAAGATTCCGTATCGGATACCATTGCTTCAATAAAAATACCCGCTTTACGATGGGTTAAGGTCATGCCACTTTGTGGGGTTGCCATTGTATTCTCCAAATTATGCTTCTGTTGATTGCGACTGAGTATTCTCTTCGCCTTTTTCTAATTTTACCATTGCCCCTTGGATTGTTTGTTGCACTTCAAGGGAAATCAAACCACGCAGTAGTTCTTCTGTTTCTTGCACTTTAGCAACCACGGCATTGCCCTCTTCATCAAAATACCCTTGTTCTTTAAGTGTGTTACTAAAAGTTGAAAATAAGGCTTTATCGAAGAATTCAGGGGCATTGATGCCATGCAACACCGATAAACGTTGAGCAATTGAACGGCTCTCTTTTTCCAGTTCATTGCGGCTGATTTCAGGTTGTTCAATTAAAATGCTTAAGCTAATGTAGTAACGTTGCAACACTTCTCTCACACCAGCAGAATGTAGCTGTAAAGTACGAATTCGATGACGGTTAATCATCAACATTTCACTTTCATTCTTAATCAGTTGCTGGCGAGTGAACTCCTGCAAAATGGCTTCCACTTGGTTACGCACATCGTTTTGATCAAAATGCAAAAACAATTCTGCTTGTAAGAAAGGGTAAATGCGATTGATACTTTGAATAATGAGATCTTTTGAAATTGCCTCGTGGTGCAACACAATACTTGCTACCAACGACGGCAGCACAAACAAATGTTGAATGTTATTGCGATAGTAAGTCATCAAGACCGCCGATTGACGATCTAAACGAATAATTTCACCGAAGCTATCTTTCTCAGAAACCACACCTGAACGTGGCAAGGTGATAACATGATCGAGCATTTCATCGGCTGAATCTGTTGGCAAAGTCACATCTTGTGAATACGGCACATTTTTGAATAATTCTAGATAGCTTTCGACTTGTTCGATCAATTGTTCACGAGTAAGCGAACGCTGGCGAGAAGCCAACAACACTGAGCCAATTAAATTCTTCGCATTCACCGCGGCCGCATTATTGATATTGACCATCACCTGTTTAGATACTGCTTCCACTGCATTATTTAGCCATTTCGGGCGTTCGCCCTCTGCAAGCGGTTCTTTCCACTCTGGAAATTGCAAATTCAGATAGTGGTTGAGCTGAATCGGTTCGCCAAAATTCACATAGCCTTGACCCAGGTTACGAAGTTTTTTGATCACCCGTAACACTAAGCCTGCGTTTTCTTTCTCTTTCTCCGCCCCACGCAATTCTTTGGCGTAGGTATCCACTTCTAAAACATGTTCGTAGCCAATATACACTGGCACAATGCTGATCGGACGAGACAAACCTCGTTGCAAGGCTTGTAAGGTCATCGACATCATACCCGTTTTCGGTTCAAGTAAACGCCCCGTGCGTGAACGACCACCTTCGATGAAATATTCCACCGAATAGCCACGGTAGAATAATTCTGCGAGATATTCACGGAAAATCGTTGAATATAAGCGATTGCCTTTGAAGGTACGACGTAAGAAAAAAGCGCCCCAACTACGGAATAGTGGACCTGCAGGCCAGAAGTTTAGATTCACCCCCGCAGCAATATGCGGTGGTACTAACCCTTGATGATAAAGAATATATGAGAGCAATAGATAGTCCATATGGCTACGGTGGCAAGGCACATAAACCAGTTCGTGTCCTTCTAATGCCAATTTACGCACACGTTCAGCGTATTGGACGTTAATGCCTTGATAGAGCTTGTTCCACAACCAACTCAAAACACGATCAGCAGTACGCAAACTTTCGTGTTTTACGTTTGCCGCGATTTCATCCAGAATTTTTTCGGCTTCTTTACGAGCTTTCTCAGGCGAACTTTTCGGCTTTTTCGCTTCATCTTCAATGGCAGCTAAGATCGCAGGCGATTGCAATAACTTGTTAAACATCGCTTGACGATTTGGCAAGCGAGGTCCTGTTGCTGAATAACGCTGTTTAGCAAAGTGCATTTTTGCTACACGAGCCAGTTTTTGTGCGATACCTTCATCGGCTCCATGCGTTTCGACCATATAACGTAGTGAAACCGCTTGCGAGAAGCGTACAAAATTGTCTCGACCGAACCATAAAATCATCCAAAAACGCTCAAATCCCCCCAGTAAGCGTAATACAGGCAGCCCTTTTTCTTTACCTGGTGCACGCCCCCATAACACGGAGACAGGAATCACTTGCACGTCCAGCTGTGGATTTTCTCGGTGTAAATCTAAATAGCGATAAAAAACAGATTCAGTTTCACTTTTGGCACCTTTACTTTTAAAAAAACGGCGACCTTCATCTAAAAATACATAACGTGGCAATAATTGCCCATTCACTTCATTATGTTGCAAAGGATCAGGCAAATTTAATGCCAAACAGTTTTTCTGTAAAACTAATAAATCCGTCTGTGAAGTATAAGGTAGTACGTAAACAAAAGGCTGATTGAGATTCAAACCAAGTTCTTGAACAGGCTCTGTTGGGATTGAATGTGATTTGACTAATAAAGAAAGGGGTAAATTTAAAACTTTACGATAAAAGCTAACCAGACTAGACATTTTTATATCCTTTTATTTAATAGTTATGGATTGGATTAAAATTATTGTGATTTTAACATAAATTTCTTCAAGAAAATTCAATTTATTAGTTACAAACCACTTTTCACTGTATATAATGACACTGTTTTCTGTATATAAAGACAGTGAGGAATTTATGAAACGTCAGCATCTAACTGCTCGCCAGCAAGAAATTTTCGATTTTGTGAAACAACATATCGAAACCACTGGCATGCCGCCAACACGGGTTGAGATCGCTCGTGAAATCGGCTTTAAGTCCCCAAATGCCGCCGAAGAACATCTCAAAGCCCTTGCTCGCAAAGGCTATATCGAGATGCTTTCGGGTACTTCGCGTGGTATTCGTATACTCGTTGATACCGAAGCTGCCGCAAATGACGATGGTTTACCATTAATCGGTAAAGTGGCTGCGGGCTCTCCAATTATGGCAATTGAACATGTGGAAAATCATATCCCCGTAAATGGTGCAATGTTCTCTCCCGCAGCCGACTATTTGCTCAAAGTGGAAGGCGACTCCATGGAAAAAATTGGTATTTTAGATGGTGATTTACTTGCCGTACATAAAACCACCTCGGTTCGTAATGGCCAGGTTGTCGTCGCTCGAGTGGATGATGAAGTGACGGTTAAACGCTTAGAACGCAAAGGCGACTTAATCTATCTCCATCCAGAAAATGATGCACTTAAGCCAATTATTGTTGATCCTCGCACTTCATTTATTGAAATTGAAGGCTTAGCCGTCGGCGTTATTCGCAGTAATTCGTGGATGTAATACATTTGCAAAACGTTCTGCGGAACTGACCGCTTGTTCTCAACGACAAGCGGTCAGTTCCTATGCATTTTTTGCAAATCTAGATTGAAAAGCCACGCAGAAAAGCCCAAAATAGCAGTTTATTTTTTATCTAGCAAACAAGAGAAACAACGATGAATTTAGCGGAATTTCAGCAAGAAATTGAAAAGGTGTGGGCAAAGATTGAAGAACAATTAGATGAGCAAGGTTGCGATGTGGATTGTGAAACACAAGGCTCGGTAATGACGCTCTATTTTAATGACGATTCACAGATCGTAATCAATAAACAGGAATCAATGCTTGAATTATGGCTTGCCAGCAAATTGGGCGGTTTCCATTTTGCTTACCGTGATGGCGATTGGCTAAGCTCAGAAGGTCGTTCATTTTGGCGTCACTTAGAAGAAGCGGTTGCTCGCCACGGTGAAACCGTTTCGTTTAGTTAATGTCCTATTCCCCCCTTGCTAAAGCCGAAGACATTTTACATAACGTCTTCGGCTACCAATCTTTTCGTCACGGACAAGCAGAAGTCATTGATGCCATTTTGACAGGCAACGACTGTTTAGTGATTATGACCACGGGCGGCGGAAAATCCCTTTGCTATCAAGTGCCCGCACTCTGTCTAGATGGCATCACATTGGTAATCTCGCCGCTGATTTCCTTAATGAAAGATCAGGTCGATCAGCTTTTGGCAAACGGGATCGAAGCGGCTTATCTCAACTCTAGTCAAACTTTAGCCGAACAGCAGCTTGTTGAGCAAAAAGCGTTATCGGGACAACTCAAACTACTCTATCTTTCCCCCGAAAAAGTGATGACCTCTAACTTTTTCCACTTTATTCATCACTGCAAAATCAGCTTGCTCGCGGTGGATGAAGCCCATTGTGTTTCTCAATGGGGGCATGATTTCCGCCCTGAATATACTTTGCTTGGTGGATTGCGAAAAACTTTCCCAAACACACCGCTTGTTGCTCTGACCGCCACGGCAGATCCCACGACTCGAGCTGATATTATCCAGCATTTGCAGCTGGAAAATCCGCACACTTATCTAGGCAGTTTCGACCGCCCAAACATTCGCTACACCGTGCAAGAAAAATTCAAGCCGATGGATCAGTTAGTCAGATTCATCCACCGTCAAAAAGGCAAAAGTGGCATTATTTATTGCAATAGCCGCAAAAAAGTGGAGGAAATTAGCGAAAGACTGGCAACTCGTGGTATTGCGGTAATGGGCTACCACGCAGGGATGACGGCCGAGCAGCGGGAAACCGTACAAAATGCCTTTCAACGAGATAACATTCAAGTGGTGGTGGCAACTATTGCGTTTGGTATGGGGATCAATAAATCGAATGTGCGGTTTGTGGTGCATTTTGATTTACCCCGCAGCATTGAGTCCTACTACCAAGAAACCGGACGGGCAGGACGAGACGATCTGCCCGCAGAAGCAGTGCTGTTTTACGATCCTGCGGATTACGGCTGGCTGCATAAAATTTTATTGGAAAAGCCCGAAAGTGAACAACGTCAAATCGAACAACATAAATTGCAAGCCATCGGGGCATTTGCCGAATCGCAAACGTGCCGCCGTTTAGTACTGCTCAATTATTTTGGCGAATCTCGCCAACAGCCTTGTAAAAATTGCGATATTTGCCTTGATCCGCCCCAAAAATATGATGGCTTAGTCGATGCCCAAAAAGTGATGTCGGTTATTTATCGTACCGGGCAACGCTTTGGTTTACACCACATTATTGCGGTGCTACGTGGGTTAAATCATCAAAAAATTCGAGATCTTCAGCACGATACCCTTTCCGTTTACGGCATCGGCAAAGACAAATCTCAAGAGTATTGGATCAGCGTCACCCGTCAGCTCATTCATTTGGGCTTTATTCAGCAAAACATTGTGAACCATTCTGCATTACAACTCACCGAACAGGCTCGTCCAATTTTGCGGGCAGAAATACCGCTGGAATTAGCAATGCCACGGTTGAGCTTTTCTGCGACCGCTTATGTGCAGAAACCGCAACCAACACGCCATTATGATAAGGATCTGTTCGCCCGCTTGCGCTTTTTACGTAAACAGATTGCTGATAAAGAAAATGTGCCACCTTATGTAGTTTTCAACGACGCCACTTTGCAAGAAATGGCAGAGTTTTTACCGATTACGGAAGAAGAAATGCTTTCGATTAACGGAGTTGGAGAGCGAAAATTAGAGCGTTTTGGCCCTGCATTTTTACAGCTAATCCAAGAACATACCCAATATAGAAATTAATTATTTCTACAATAATTCGTCATCTTTGTCACAAATTCTGAAATACCTGTGGCATTCGCGAATTGCAAGCTCCGAAAATATTGATGGGCATGTCATCCACTATTGTGTAATGAAATTAGCAGCCGATCGTCTAACAGAAATTAATCCAGCTGTTACGATGGTTTCACGACTATTTATTGCAAAATGCGTTTGGGTGGGATAATAATAGCTTCTCTTCCTTTTTGCTTTTACTAAAGGAAAAATTTGTAAAACTTTCTCAGTATCTAACCGCTTGTAAGGATGCTTTTATGCAAAAACTTCTCTTTATTATCAACGCCGCCCCTTATGGTAATGAAACATTCTTCAGTGCATTACGTTTGGCATTACAAATTCAAGACCAGCACAACGCAGAAATTAAGCTATTTTTAATGTCTGATGCCGTCGTTGCTGGACTAGCCAAACAGAATCCAACGGAGAGCTATCACGCTCAGCAAATGTTGGAAATTCTCTCTGCTCAAGGAGCAATCGTTAAACTATGCAAAACCTGTACTAACGCCCGAGGTATGACCGAATTGCCACTGGCTGATGGCGTGGAAATTGGTACACTCATTGAACTTGCTGACTGGACAATGGCTGCAGACAAAGTCTTGAATTTTTAAGGAATACAAATGACAACGGAAAATAATACACTCTCTCCCGATGAAGCCATTGATATCGCTTACGATATTTTCTTAGAAATGGCTGGGGAAAATCTCGATCCTGCCGATATTCTACTGTTCAATTTGCAATTTGAAGAACGTGGCGGAGCCGAAATGGTTGAAACCAGCGATAATTGGGATCAAGAAATTGGTACCTTGATCGATCCTGAAGCCTTCGCAGAAGTTTGGATTGGTTTATACAATGAAAAAGATGAAATGGACGATATTTTCGCCCGTTTCTTAATTTCACACAATGCAGAAAATCGTGAGTACCACGTGATTTGGAAAGAATAAAAACAACAAAAATCAAAAATAAAAGGAGAAAATAATGGCTGAATTTTCACAGCAATTTCGAGACGCAATGGCACATCTTGCTGCTGCGGTACACATTGTGACAAGTAATGGTGAAGCAGGTAAAGTGGGGATTACCGTTTCATCGGTTACCTCGGTTACTGACAGCCCACCAAGCGTACTTTTTTGCGTTAATCAAAATAGCGAACTGCACGATGTGGTGAAACAGAATGGTAAAGTATGTATTAATGTACTTAGCCATGAACAAGCCGATCTTGCCAAACATTTTGCGGGAATGTCAGGCAGCACGATGGAAGAACGTTTTAGTTGGAACCAATGGAATGAAGGTCAGCACGGTGTGCCACTACTTCGTGATGCGGTTTCTTGCTTACAAGGCGAAATTGTCGAAAGCTACCCCGTTGGCAGCCACTCTATTTTTATTGTGAAACTCTCTGACATTAGCCATTCACCAAAGCACGGGCTGATTTATTTTTCGCGCCAATTCAAGGCCGCTGAAATTTGATCTTAATCAAATAACAAAAAGACCGACTAAAATAGTCGGTCTTTTTGTTATAAGATAGCTACGTTTTATCACTTCATTTTAGGAAAAATTATGCAAGATCTTATTCTCTACAAACAAATGCCCATTTGGACGAAAGACAGCCTGCCGCAAATGTTCCAAGAAAAGCACAATACCAAAGTGGGAACTTGGGCGAAACTGACGATTTTGAAAGGGGCAATTAAATACTACGAGCTCACCAAAGAAGGCGATGTGGTGAGCGAAGAAGTATTTGATGTAAATCATCAACGCCCCTTTGTTGAACCACAAGTTTGGCATAAGGTGGAAGCCTTAACCGATGATCTTGAATGCCAACTTGGTTTTTACTGCAAGCCTGAAGATTATTTTGCGAAAAAATACAATCTCACCACGACTCATTCAGAAGTGTTAAATGCAATGCATTATATTCAGCAGGGCAAAGTGTTGGATTTAGGCTGTGGACGCGGGCGTAATTCGCTCTATTTGAATCTGCTAAGCTTTGATGTGACTGCAGTCGATCACAATGCCGAAAGTATTCATTTTCTTGACCACATCATCGAAAAAGAAGGGATGAAAAATATTCGCACCGATGTGTACGACATCAACCAAGCAGATATTTCGGGCGACTTTGATTTTATTGTTTCTACCGTAGTGATGATGTTCTTAAATCGCGATCGCATTCCCGCTATCATCGAAAATATGCAGAAAAACACCAAAATCGGCGGCTATAATTTGATTGTGTGTGCAATGAGCACCGCAGATTACCCTTGTCCAATGCCGTTTTC
The DNA here is from genome assembly GCF_011455495.1 of Frederiksenia canicola. Taxonomy (NCBI): domain Bacteria; kingdom Pseudomonadati; phylum Pseudomonadota; class Gammaproteobacteria; order Pasteurellales; family Pasteurellaceae; genus Frederiksenia; species Frederiksenia canicola. The sequence goes on along the minus strand of NZ_CP015029.1, from coordinate 1,019,935 downwards.
ATTCACTTTTGCGGAAGGTGAATTAGCGGAATACTACAAAGGCTGGGAATTGGTTAAATATAATGAAGATCTCGGCCATTTACATAAAACCGATGAAAATGGCAACCGCATTCAGCTTAAATTTGCCACTATGTTAGCTAAGAAAGTCGCCTAATTCAGACTTACAAGCGGTCATTTCCGAGCAAAAATTTGCAAAAAATGGGGATAAACTGACCGCTTGTCATGAAAAATGCGAGCATTACGCTCGCATTTCTACACGGTTTTAAGTGCTATTTTATACACTTACTACACTCATTTTTGGCCCAAACGGCTCAAAGTGTATATCGCTTTCAGCCCAGCCACTCTCTTTTAACGCCGCAAGCACATCTTCCATAAAGCCAATTGATCCACAGAGATAAACATCTGATCCTTGTGGTAAATGTTGCTTCACGAAATTCACATCAATACGTGGTGCATTTTCAGTATATACAATGTGAGCAACTGCGTGTTGAGCTTTTTCAAGTAAGGTTTCAACTTCTGCTTTAAATGCGTGATTTTTTTCATTAAAGCAAGAATGAACCCAATAAATTGGACGAGCAGGATTTTGATTCACTTGTTGCTCAAGCATTGCAACAACAGGGGTAATCCCTACCCCACCACTGACCAATACGAGTGGTTTATCGCTCTCAGCTAATAAGAAATCGCCCGCCGGTGCAGTAAATTCTAATGTGTCCCCGACTTGGATCTCATCATGTAAGTAGTGAGATACTAAGCCTTTACGCTCACCTGTTCCTTCACGTTTTACCGCAAATTTAAGACCAGTTGAGGTATCCACGGAGCAAATAGAATAGTGGCGAAGAGAAAGGTTTTCTTCCCCTTTTGGTTGAACGCGAACAGTAATGTATTGACCAGCTTCCACTTTTGGTAATGGGAAATCGGCCGTTACCGTAAACTCCACGATACTATCAGACACTGGGCGTTTATTAACCACTTTAAATGGTTTGAAGCCTTGCCATGCTGCCTTATCGTACATCGCTTGTTCAACTTGAATAAAGACATCTGCAATCACGCCATAGGCTTTTGCCCACGCATCAATAATCTCTGGTGTCGCCGCGTCGCCAAGCACTTCTTTAATGGCAATCAATAAATTTTCGCCTACGATTGGGTAATGCTCTGCTTTGATTTCTAATGCACGGTGTTTATGACCGATTTGCATAACATGTGGAAGAATGTCACCTAAATTATCAATATGTTTTGCTGCAGCAAGCACTGTGCTCGCTAATGCCATTGGCTGACGTCCTTGCTTTTGGTTGGTTTTATTGAAAATGTTGAGTAATTCAGGATGGGCGGCAAACATATTTTTATAGAATGTTTGCGTAATCGTTGTGCCGTGTTGTTCTAATACAGGAATTGTTGCTTTAATAATGTCTTTTGTTTGTTGATCTAACATAGTCACTCCACTATTTAGGTAAAGTTGAAAAAGAAATACCCGACCATTTTTGTCAGGTATTTCAGATGCAAGATACTTAAAAATAAATGTCTATGCCTTGAGAAAAATCAAAACTTTCTTAAGTTTCCCGCAACAAGCTCAACATTTTCTTTACGCTTTTTTCCAAATTCGCGTTTGGTAATCACGAATAGAGCGGTCTGAACTAAAGGCGCCAAGACGTGCGGTATTCAGAATTGCCGACTCTACCCAAGCGGTCTGATTCTGGTAACGTTTTGCAATTTCTTGCTGTGCCGCTCGATAGCTTGCAAAATCGGCCAGTGTACAGAACGGATCGTGGTTGATTAAGTTATCCACCAACGCATCGTAACGGTGTTGATCACCGTTAGCAAAGCTGCCGTCCGTTAAGGCATCGATCGCATTGCGTAATACGTCGTCTTGTTCGTAGTATTCACGAGGGTTGTAGCCGTTGGCACGCAATTCACGCACGCTTTCTACTGTATGCCCGAAAATCACGACGTTTTCTTCGCCCGCAAATTCAGCGATTTCGACGTTTGCCCCGTCTAATGTGCCGATGGTAATCGCCCCGTTTAGTGCCAGTTTCATATTACCTGTACCAGAGGCTTCTTTACCAGCTAAGGAAATTTGTTCAGATACATCCGCTGCTGGAATGATTTTTTCCGCCAAGCTCACTCGGTAGTCCGGCAAGAACGCCACTTGCAGTTTACCTTGCATATCAGGATCACTGTTAATCGTCGCCGCTAAGTTGTTGATCGCTTGAATGATCTGCTTCGCCAAGAAATAACCAGGTGCAGCTTTTCCTGCAAAGACGAATAAACGTGGCACTACCGCTTGTTCAGGGTTGGCTTTAATTTCCTGATAAGTGGCGATGATGTTCAACAAATTGAGCTGCTGACGTTTGTATTCGTGGAAGCGTTTGATTTGAATATCAAAAATTGCCTCGCCATTCACTTTCAAGCCGATTTCTTGCTCGATCACTTGGGCTAATGCCTGTTTGTTTTGCTGTTTGATCGCTTGATAAGCACGCTGGAACTGTGGATCTTTTGCAAGTGGTTCGATTTGACGGAGCAATTCAAGATCTTTTGTCCAGTCGCCTTTAACGTGCTGGTCAAGCAAGGCACTTAACGCAGGGTTGGCTTGGCGGATCCAGCGACGAGGCGTTACACCATTGGTCACATTGTGGAAACGCCCTTTAAACAAGCGAGCGTAGGCTGGGAACAGATCGCTCACCACTAAATCCGAGTGGATTTGTGCCACACCATTCACTGCAAAAGAACCGACCACACATAAATTCGCCATTCGCACACGGTTGTCCATTAATACCGCCGTTTCATACCAAGCTTGTGCAAATTCGTCTTCGTTAAATTCCGCTTTCACCAAATGATGCAATTCGTTGTTGATTCGCTCAATGATGATAATGTGGCGTGGCAACAATTTTGCAACCAAGGTTTGATCCCATTGTTCTAAGGCTTCTGGCAACAAAGTGTGGTTAGTGTAAGCGAACGTTTTTGAACAGATCGACCACGCCTTTTCCCAGCTCAATTCATATTGATCGAGTAACACGCGCATCAATTCGGGAATCGCAATTGCTGGGTGAGTGTCATTGAGCTGAATCACTTCAAACTCTGGCAACTGCTCAAGGCTACGACCTTGTGCCAAATGCTGACGCAGAATATCCGCAATAGAACACGCACAATGGAAATATTGTTGCATTAAACGCAACGCTTTACCTTCTTGGTGGTTATCATTCGGATAAAGCACCTTGGTCAACTTAGAGGCATCAATGACACGGCTTTCTGCATGCAAATAATCGCCATCGTTGAACACAGCAAAATCGAAATCCGTTTCGCTATAACCTTGCCATAAACGTAACGGCTGCTGCACGCCTTTATAACCCACCACAGGCAAATCAAAGGCTTCGCCGAAGATTTCCCACTCAGGTTGCCATTGATATTTGTCGTCTTGCAAATGCACCACTTGACCACCAAAACCAACTTTTTGTTGCAAATCAGCACGGTGATATTGTTGCGGATAAAAATCACGGTTCCACGCATCGCCACGCTCTAACTGCTCACCGTGATAGCCGATTAATTGCTTAAACAAACCGTATTGGTAATGTAAGCCATAGCCTACCGCCGCTTGCGATAAGCTCGCCATGGAGTCTAAGTAGCATGCTGCCAAACGCCCTAAGCCACCGTTGCCCAAAGATGGATCACGCTCTTGTTCTAAAATATCGACCAAATTCTTACCGCACTTTGCCAGCAACTGTTGCACTTGATCATACACGCCTAAATTCATTAAATTGTTACCAAGCAAACGCCCGATCAAAAATTCCATCGACAAATAATTCACTTTGCGTGTACTTACAAGCGGTGGGTTGTGAGGAAAGCTTTGCAAAACCGCTTGTTGGCTCACTTCGGCAATAAATTGGTACCATTGACGGTCCGTTAATTGTTCAGGTTGAACGAAACGTTCTTCGCAATACGTTTTCAGCGAAGTTTCTAATAAAGTTTGAAAAGAAGACATTTAACACTCCGAATCTGTTTTCGATTGATAGTGGCATTATTAGCGACAATTTCACCAGAAAAATCATCCTTAGGGGGAAAAATCAGCGTATGAAAGGGGGGTAGGAAAAAAGAGAAGGGGACGACTTGCCCCCTTTGGTTACGATTTTTGTTCCGGCTTTTCGGCTTTCTGTTCATCTTGTTCAGGGTCGAATTTCACCACTGGCACGCAACTACGACATGCCCCATTATCGACACCTAAATCTTTACACAGTTGATTGTATTGTTCGATGAGTTTTTTAAACCAGCTTTTGTTTTCTTCAGCCATTCTATTCTCCTCATTTGCAGAATTTTACTAGGAAGTGACCGCTTGTGGCTTCACTACTTTTAATCGGTAGCGTCTGTCCATCATACACAACAAGCCGCCCAATGCCATAAACAAGCCGCCGAGCCAGATCCAGCGGATAAACGGTTTGTAGTATAACCGCAAGCCCCATGAGCCGTCATCTAAGCGTTCGCCAAGGGCTGCGTACAGATCGCGAGTGAAGCCCCAGTCAATTGCTGCTTCAGTCATCCCCATTTTACTGACATTGTAGAACCGTTTTTCCGCGTGTAAGGTTGCTTCATATTTGCCGTTTTGGGTGATTTCAATATCTGCCGTCCCACCAATATAGTTTTGCCCATTGCTGTCGCGTATCCCTTTGAATGTAAAGCTATAATCAAGAATTTGAGCCGTATCTCCCACCTTCATTCTCACGTCTTTTTCAATGCTGAAGTTTTGGCTAAAGGCAATACCAAACACCGTCATCGCCACCCCTAAGTGAGCTAACACCATTCCCCAGTGGGAGCGGGAAAGTTTGAAAATGCCCGTCCAAAAGGGGTGACGGTGGGTCGCTCGTTGGTGCAGTTCATATAGGCTTAATGCCACAATAATCACCGCCATCATGGTGCCAAGCACGACACTGACAGTAATCACATCGGCAAACAGATACGGCAAGCCAACGCCGAGCACAATCATTACCGCAAGGCTCATCAGCACGGGTTTACGGATGCTAGAGACTTGATCTCGTCGCCATTTCACCAACGGCCCTATGCCCAATAAAAAGGCAAATGGCACCATTAAAATCATAAACATTTGATCGAAGAAAGGCGCTCCGATAGAAATCGTGCCAAGCCCGATCTGCTTATGGATCAACGGTAAAATCGTACCGAGAAAGACCACAGATAAAAACGCCATCAACAACACATTGTTGAGTAGCAGCACACTTTCCCGTGAATAGCGTTCGTAATTATCTAAACTTTTGATTTTGCTGCCTTGATAGGCGTAAAGTAGCAATGATCCACCGATGATTACCACCAAATACGCTAAAATGTACAAACCTCGCGTTGGATCGGAGGCGAAAGCGTGTACCGATACTAAAATACCCGAACGCACCAAGAAAGTACCGAGTAGACAAAGCGAAAAGGCCAAAATGGCAAGTAATACTGTCCATGCTTTGAAAGTACTGCGTTTTTCGGTTACCGCTAATGAGTGGATTAACGCCGTACCTGCAATCCAAGGCATTAGGGAGGCATTTTCCACAGGGTCCCAGAACCACCAGCCTCCCCAACCTAGTTCATAATAGGCCCACCACGAACCTAACACGATACCAAGAGTTAAAAAGACCCACGCAGCCATGGTCCAAGGGCGAGACCATCTTGCCCAGGCCGTGTCTAATCGCCCTGTCATCAAAGAAGCGATCGCAAAGGCAAATGCCACCGAAAATCCCACATAGCCCATATAAAGCAGTGGCGGGTGAAAAATCAACCCAACATCTTGCAGCATTGGATTAAGTTCTTTTCCATCGGCCGGAAAGTTCGGGAAAGTGCGGTCAAACGGGTTAGACGTGAAGATCATAAACACCAAAAAGCCGATGCTCACCAACCCCATCACGCCCAACACTCTCGCGACCGCCTCTTCAGGCATCTGGCGAGTAAAGGCCGCCACCGCTACTGCCCATAGCGAAAGTAGCCAGCCCCACAATAGCAATGAACCTTCGTGCGATCCCCACACAGCAGACAAGCGGTATTGCAGCGGCAGTAAACTATTCGAGTTATTTACCACATACTGCACGCTGAAATCGTTCACCGCAAATAAATAGAACAACGAACCGAATGCGACGCTAAGCGATAAAAATACCGCCCACGTCATCGGTCGAGCTAGTAAAATCAAGCTTTGATTGCCTTTTGCCGCCCCCACAAGCGGTAAGATTGCCAATAATATTGACAACGCCAAGCTCAAGGCAAGGGCATAATTTCCAAGTTCTGCAATCATTTTTTATCCTCGATTTGCATCCGATCCCGTTCGGATTGTCCTTTCAAATCGCCTTCAGAGATCCCCATTGGCTGATGCTGTTTTTTCATCTGATCATTAAGCTCTGGTGGCATATAATTTTCATCGTGTTTCGCTAACACTTCGGTTGCTCGCAGTTTGGTCGGTTCAATCAATACGCCCTGTGCCACAATGCCCTGCCCCTCACGAAACAGATCTGGCAAAATGCCTTCATATTCCACTTGGATCGCAGGCCCGATATCGTTTAATCCAAATTCGACTTTTAAGCTCTTTTTATCACGCTTTACCGAGCCCTCAACCACCATTCCACCAACCCGAATACGTTGCCCCACTTCCGGTTTCGTTTTCGGATCGTTTTCTTTGCCATAGACAATTTCACTTGGTGTATAGAAAAGATCGATGTTTTGGCTTAACGCATACAATGTCAGCCCAGCGGCCACCGCAACACCCGATAAAATGGCTAATACCGCTTTCAGTCTTGATTTACGTCTTGGATTCATATTCACTCCGAAAATAGAAAATCGCCCTAAAAAGTTGAGCGAAAAAATCGGGATTAGTGTAACAAAAAAGCAAAGAGTAATCGCCTATCTGTTTAATAAATCCATTACATATTGTTCAACAATATGCCAAAAGTTTGACTATCTTCAAACTTTTGGTAGACGTCAAAAATGTGAGATGAAAATTAAAGGAGCAAGCGGTCAGTTTAGCTCTACATTTTGCAAATTTTTTGCTGGATCCGACCGCTTGTAAACGCGTAAATTAATTAATTCCAATCCAATTCGGCAGAGCCATTGAAATGGCTGGAATATAAGTAATAAAAATAAGGAATGTGAGTAAGAGTAATAACCACGGCATCGCAGCTTTAATCACCTCTGTCAATGGCATTTTTGACACCGCTGAAGCGACGAATAAGTTCAAGCCAATTGGCGGGGTAATCAAACCGATTTCCATATTCACCACCATAATGATCCCTAAGTGAATCGGGTCAATACCGAGTTGCACTGCAATTGGGAACAGAATCGGAGCCAGGATCAAAATAATCGCCGACGGCTCCATAAAAGCCCCCGCAATCAATAAGATCACATTGACAATGATTAAGAATGTCCATGGCTGTAATTCCCATTTCAATACCGTTTCAGTAATCAGTTGTGGGATCTGTTCCGTGGTCAACACGTGAGCAAAAAGCATGGCATTTGCGATGATAAACATCAACATCACACTCAGTTTTGCTGAGTCTAGTAATACACGTGGGCATTCGCTTAGTTTGACATCTTTATAGATAAAGACCGCAACAAAGAAAGAGTAAACTGCCGCAACGGCCGCGGCTTCTGTTGGCGTAAAAATACCACTGTAAATGCCACCTAAAATGATCACCATGAGCAGTAGGCCCCAAATAGCCTTACGCCCCGCTCTTAACCACTCTTTGACGGTTGCTCTTGGCTGTGCAGGTAATTTTTTGATGCGGGCAACGATATAAATGGCGACCATCAACGCAACGCCAAGTAATAACCCTGGTACAACCCCTGCCATAAATAAACGACCCACCGAAGTTTCCGTGGCGGCAGCATACACCACCATCACCACAGAAGGCGGAATTAAAATACCGAGCGTACCCGCGTTACAGATGATCCCGGTACCAAAACCCACTGGGTAGCCAGAACGCACCATTCCCGCAATCGCGATCGAGCCAACTGCGGCAACCGTTGCAGGACTTGAGCCAGAAAGTGCCGCAAATAGCATACAAGAAAGTACCGCCGCAATGGCTAACCCCCCCGAATATGTCCAACCGTCGCATTGGCAAAGTCAATTAAACGTCTTGCCACGCCGCCCGTTGTCATAAATGCACCTGCAAGCAAGAAGAATGGGATGGCGAGTAAAGTATAGTGTTCTGATGTTTCAAAAAGCTTGATTGCCAAAGAACTTAATGAGTCTTGGCTAAATAGCATAATCGTCACTGCCCCTGACAACCCCAATGAAATCGCAATCGGCACGCCAATGAACATCAATAAAAAGAGTAACGCAAATAGCACTAAAATGGTCATTTTTCTTCTCCTTGTGCGAGTTTCAACGCATCTTCACTTTCATCTGCTAAGCCAAGATTCGTTTGCTTACCTTGCCAAATACGGATCAAAATTTGTAAAAAGCGAATTGAAATTAACGCATAGCCAAGTGGCATAATGAGCCCCACTTGCCATAATTTGATATTGAAATGATGCAAATCATCAGCCCCAATATCTGTCACGAACATGGCATAAATCCATTCATAACTCGCATAACCGATGAGTAAGCCATAGGCTAAACACGCAAAACCTGCGACTAAACTGACCGCTTGTTGTCCTGACTTAGACAATCTTTTCACCAAGACATCAACGCCAATATGCCCAGCGGTACGCACACCATAAGACGCACCAAAGAAAATCAACCAGCCGAAACAAACTTTAGTAACCGCCACACTCCATGTCATATCTTGTGCTGTGGTCATAATAAATTCACCAATAGGCTCTGCTACAGCAGCAGTGCTTGGAAATTTCTCTGCAAGGTCAAAAAAAACGTTATATAAATTATTAAAAACAACATAAAAAAACGTGACGAGTGTCATCACCATTAAGAGAATCGCGATGAAGCACTCTTCAAAACGCTCCCAAAACCATTTTAAAGCAGCCATTTTCACTCCTAAAAACAACAAAAGTGCGGACAGAATTCACACTGCCGCACTCAATTTACGTCAAAAGATGAGATTATTTTTTGTTTGAGGCTTCAGCAGCTTGGATTAACTCTTTACCAATTGCATCCTCAAACTGTTTCCAAACGGGACGAACCGCTTCACGCCATTTTTCACGCTGTTCTGGCGTTAATGTGATAATTTGAGATGAACCAGAGTCGATAATTTTTTGCTTATCGCCAAGGTTAAGTGCATGTGATTGTTTATTCACTTCTACAGAAACTTCATCAAGAATTTTGCTTAATTCAGTACGAATATCTGCTGGTAAACCGTTCCAGAATTGCGTATTCACAATCACCATATAAGAGAGTAGGCCGTGGTTAGATTCGGTAATGAATTTTTGTACTTCATGTACTTTTTGTGAATAAATGTTTGAGTATGGGTTTTCCGCCCCGTTCACAACCCCTGTTTGTAACCCTTGATACATTTCACCAAATGCCATTTTACGCGGAATCGCTTTCAATGCTTTGAATTGAGCATCTAACACTTCTGACGCTTGCACACGGAACTTCAAGCCACGGGCATCTTTTGGCTCACGCAATTCCTTGTTCGCAGAAAGTTGTTTTAGGTCATTGTTCCAATAGCCAAGACCTGTAATTCCCTTGCTTTCCATTGAACGAAGAAGTGATTTACCTGCTTCGCTTTGCTCAAAACGTTGAACCGCTTCAATATCATCAAACAAAAACGGCAAATCGAAAATTTGGATTTTTGATGTGTATTTATCAAATTTTGCCAAAGATGGCGCCAACATTTGTACATTGTTGAGCAACAATGCCTCCATTTCTTTACCATCACCATAAAGTGAGGAGTTTGGATAGACTTCCACTTTCACCTTGCCTGCTAAACGTTCGTCCACCAATTTTTGGAACATCAAAGCACCTTGACCTTTTGGTGTTTCATTTGCAACAACGTGCGAGAATTTAATCACAATCGGATCTGCCCATGCAGAAAAAGAAAGTGTTGCGGTAAGTGCTAATGCACCGACTAACTTTTTAAAATTGTTATGTAACATGGTGTTTGCCTCACTGAAATAAGTTAGGGAGAAAAGACAGGCGGTAATTTGCCCGATTTTCTAAAAAAGTAAACATTCTTGTTACAAAAATTTGACATACTTCTCATTTTTTTCCAACCTTCACAAAAAAGTCGGTCACAAGCGGTCAGTTCCATTGAGAATTTTGCAAAGGTTGTTTACACTCTTGCCAGTTTCATTCTTTGAGGAATAATTTTGAACGAATTGATTTTCACCCTTGAACCACAAGATAATGCCCGATTGCAATCTTTATGCGGTGCATTTGATGAGAATTTGGCATTAATTGAAAAAAGTTTCAATTTAATCATTGCCCGCCATGCATTTACTTTCACCTTACAACCTGCCGAAGAAAATCACTATTCCCACAGCGTTTTACACAACAGTGCCAAACTCATTCAGCAGCTTTACAGCGAAACTGCACCAATTAAAGGTAAAATTAAAGAATTAGATTTAGAAAATGTGCATCTTGCCATTCAAGAAAGCCGAATGTTATTACAAGGGCAATGGCAATCGTCAGGGCACGAAATTGCGATTAAAACCAAACGTGGGGTGATCAAACCGCGTGGCGAACATCAGCAAGCCTATTTACGCAATATTTTGAGTCACGACATCAGCTTTGGAATTGGACCTGCAGGAACGGGAAAAACCTTTTTAGCCGTAGCAGCTGCGGTGGAATCACTCGAACGCCAAGAAATTCGCCGCATTTTACTCACCCGCCCTGCGGTGGAGGCAGGCGAAAAACTCGGTTTCTTGCCTGGAGATTTAGGGCAAAAAATTGAGCCTTATTTACGCCCTTTGTACGATGCGTTATTTGAAATGCTCGGCTTTGAACGTGCCCAAAAATTGATGGAGCGAAATGTGATTGAAATTGCACCACTTGCCTATATGCGTGGACGAACACTCAATGATGCCTTCATTATTTTAGACGAAAGCCAAAACACCACCACCGAACAGATGAAAATGTTCTTGACTCGCATCGGTTTTAACTCAAAAGCAGTGATTACAGGTGACGTGACCCAAGTTGATTTGCCTCGGAACACCAAATCTGGCTTGAAACACGCAATGGAAGTATTAAAAGACGTGCCCGATTTGAGCTTCAACTACTTCGATAGCCAAGACATCGTGCGTCACCCTGTGGTGGCAAAAATCGTCCAAGCCTACGACATTTGGGAAGCCGCAGACGAGCAGCGTAGAGAAGAACGCCGTTTAGCCAAATTAGAAGCCGAACAGCAGAAAATCTTAGAACAGGCTGAACAGCTTTAACAGCAAGCGGTCAGTTTCTGGCAACATTTTGCAAATAACTGACCGCTTGTTACAGTACGATGCTACTTTTCTACGGTTTCTTTTTAGGCTGTGCAATTCCTTGGTGTTTTTCGATGTAGCCTTTTGCATTATTTTTGAAGAAAAACGGCACAAGAATCAATAGCAAAATCAATACCGTGCCTACAATCATCACAGTAATAGCATTTTTTTTAAGATCTTCGGGAGTAATGAGTGTGTATCCCCACAAATCTGCTAAAAAATAAGCTCCGATCGATAAAACAATCAGCACTACAATCGTTCCAATAATGTATTTCATTTTTTAAATTTAAAGAATTAAGTGAAAAATTCAAAAACTACATTTTTCTTAAGATTTCTTGCTTCTTAAGCTCGAAATCTTCCGAAGTGATGATGTTTTCGTCCAGCAAGATTTTTAGTTTACGAAGCTGTTCGGCAGCATCGGCACTTCCTTTGGTCAGAGTAGTCTCGGTTTGTTCGTTGAACTTTTTACCAATTTCCATACCCACACCAAATTGAAGCCCTGCACCAGCCAGCCCGCCTTCATTACGAGCCGCATCGCGTAAAGCACGCAGTTTTTCCAATTCTACATAATCCAATCCCGCTTGCTGAGCCGCTTGTACATCGGCAGCCACATCGGCAACACGCCCAATACGCTCTTGGGTTGCTTCATCAAATTGCGTTCCTACAATACGAAAATCCGTGAGTGCTAGCCCTAAATTTTGATATTCGTCACTGATCTTTAAGGAGATATCACGGGCAATGTCGTGAATTTTTCCGTCAATTTCAATGTAGGAATACCGCTTTTCATGAATGATTTCAGCAATAAGTTGCGGAATGCGTTCGGCTACGGATTGGCTCATTGTTTCAGCCATAAATTCATCGGTTTCGCCGATAATTTCCGTGTAAAAATGTTTAGGATTGGCAATTTTGTATGAAAAATTGCCGTTTACCCCCAATTCCACAGGGATTTTATAAGTACTATCGATGAATTTAATTGGGCTTGGTGTCCCCCAACGCTGATTGAGAATCTGTGCCTTACGGAAAAAATAAATTTTGAGCTTGTGTTCACTTTCAAAACTCTGACGCAATTTGGTAAGCGTAGTGATAAACGGATGGTTGTCGGTTTTGAGATTATAAATCCCCTCTTCTTCGATGATTTCCACCAAAGCCCCTTCGTACACCAAAGCACAGCCTTGTGCGGGAGCGATAATAAGTTTGCTGGCATTAATAACTTCATCGCGTTTTAATGGATATTTCCACCAAATTACATTCGGTTTCGGATTTTTCCACTCAATGACAGCGGAAAGTTGATTGCTAAAAATGTTGAGTATGCCCATAATAATTTGATTTTACCTTTGCGTTAATGCTTCTCTAAGCTCAAGCTCCTCTAAGTTTCCTTCTTTTGTGTTTAGCAGGAAAATACCGTGGAGCGTTATTAAATAACCGTCTTTTGTTTTAGCAACATAATCATCTCTCAGATAATCCATGTCTTTACGTTGTAAGGTAAATTTTACCTCGCCCGTCTGTGCATCAAGCCCTTGGAAAAAGTAGGGACTGCCTTCTGCCAACTCGTATTTGAAAAGGATAAACACCTCATTTTCATCGTAATGCAATACTTCAGGTTTTAAATAAGTTCGCTCAGGAGTAAAATTTTCATAAGACGTAACTCGTGACTCTTTGTCTATATACAACCCCTTTTTACTCCAACGCAAATAAAGCCACTTATATGGATACCCCATTTGCCCTTGTGTTTTTACTTTAAAAAGCCCAGGCAGTTTATCTTCCACGCCTTCGTCTTTAGAAAGAGATGCTTTTGAAAAAGCAAATCGAGTTACCTCCTGTGGTGCTGTCGGAGATTCTAAAATAGCACGGTTTACTTCTGCATAAGCGTCCTCACGAAATGCCTTATTCATCATTGGAAAATAATAATATTCTTTACCCAAGTTGTTGGTGATGCGAAGTGAATTTTGGTAAGCACTGTTTGTTTCTACCTTGGCAAATCCTTTGTCGAATTCAGGCAATCGGATGCTTTGCGGTGTTATTTCGTTGATGCTCAATGTTTTTTCATCTAACAAAAACAAACGATTTTCATTGATTACAACATAGGTTTTGCCTTCGTCCATTTTTTTCCAACGAACTTTGAGCACTTTTTCTATCTCAATCGGTACCGCGGCAATTTCTTTGAAGGTTTTGGCGTAAAAAAAGCCAAAAGTAGGCTTGTAGATTTCGTTAGGATGATTACCAGAAATAATATCGCCCACCGCTATGGCAATCGGTTCGCCCTCTTTGTTGGCGGTGGGGATAACTGCCTCAATATCCCAATAGGATTTGTTTGCTTGAACAGTAGCAGGAGAATAGGTTGATTTAGATGGCAGCAATGAGATGACCATCATTATCAGAAAAAATACGGCAATTCCGATACCTAACAATTTGAGTGTTTTTAGGTTTTTAATCGAAATTTGGGGTGTATCGTAGGTATGTCGATGATTGATATTTATATCATCGCTATCGATAAAAAACGCAGAATTACAGCTATTACAACGGTAATAATCAGGTTTGGTTTCGGTAGCTTGTGTTGCACCACATTGCGGACACTTAATGGGTTTTATTCGTTTTGCCATTTGTAAAACTGTCCTTTTACAGCACTCCCCGTTTTTATCACTATTTATTGTCTAATGTATTGATTTGCTCGATAAAATCTTCATTAAACTCGATTTTTGCTCGCTCGCGTAAATCCTGCACAAGATTATAACGCAACACAAGGCGATCAGCTTGATTGAACTGGGCTTCAAGCGGTTTGAAGTCTTCTACTTTTCCATCTTCCACTTTATCTAAGCCAACAATAATCACATCGCCTTCTGCATTGCGTGCCACTTGATAAGCCGTTTTATCCTTAGGCCTTGCCATTGAAAAAATAGTTTTGGTTAACACGGGATGAGTAATTTGTGCTTCAGCAAAAACTAACGTTTGCTCTGGAGCAAAACTTACCGCCTGTGCGTTGCCCTCTTGCAAGGCTTTTACTTGCTCTTCTGCTTTCGCTAATAATGCTTTTTCCGCTTTTTCACGTTTTACTGCACGTTCAACGGCAACTTTCGCTTCGTCAAAGGTTTGATTACTTTGAGCCTTGTAGTCACTTACACGAACAAACATCGTTTCTATATGGTTGCCATTGGTTAAATCAATCGCATCGGAATTTTGTCCATTTTGACGTAATTCACCGTCGAATAGCACTTTTAACACTTTATCGTGGTTCAATACTGCAGGTACACTATCACGACTAAATGCTTCCGTTTTTTCGACTTTAACATTGCCTAATTGTGCAACACTTTCAAGTGAGCCACTACTTTCAAAAGCTTTGTTTGCCATTTCACGAGTAACTGCTGAATATTCCGTTGCCACTAACTCATGACGAATAATGTTGGCAATTTGCTCTTTCACATTCTCGACTGGCACTATATTTTCAGGCTTACGCTCTAACACTTTGATGATGTGGAATGCACTATCCACTTTCACTGGCTGACTGACTTGCCCTGCTTGTAAGCCGTTTAATGCCTCTTCAAAGGCTTTCGGGAAAGTACCTGCTTTCGCCCAACCAAGTTCACCGCCTTGTACCGCAGACAATTTATCCGCTGATTTTTCTTTGGCTAAGGCAGCAAAATCGCCACCTGCGTTAAGTTGTTGAGCAATTTCATTTGCTGTATTTTCATCAGCCACTTGAATATGTGCAATTTTCGCTTCGCCTTGGGTAACAAATTGAGAACGATTGGTTTGGTAGTAAGTGTCAATCTGCTCCGGGGTAATTTGGATCCGAGACGCTAAATCTTTTGGCGTAATACGAACATATTCAACCGTTAATTTTTCAGGATTGATAAACTCTGCTTTATGTGCATCATAGTAAGTTTGCAGTTCTTCGTTAGAGGCAACTTGAGTGTCTGTTTCTTTTGCCAATGAATGCGTCGCTAAACGCACTGAACGCTTTTGAAGCAACAATTTTGCTAACTGTTCTTGCTGTACTGGTACCGTAAAATAACTATCCACAATACCTTCTTGCAGTTGCGAAAAAAGCACACCTTCATAAACGATGGAAGCATATTGATCCGCACTGATATTATTGTTACGCAATAGTTGCTGATAAAGTGCGTTATCAAACTTACCATCCTTTTGGAAATTCGGCGAATTCACAATTTCAGACTTGATTTGATTAACACTTACGCCCAATTTCAGTTGCTTGGCATATTGACGAAGCAATTCATCTTCAATTAAACCGTTTAAAATCGACTGGTTAAACTGTTTGTTGTATTCTGGGTTGTCTAGTAAATCCCAAAAACGCTCACCTAACTGAGCATTCATCGCATTTTGTTGGCGGTTTTTTGCTTGGCTAAAGGCGTATTGTGAAATTTCTTCGCCATTGACTTTCACCGCTGAGGTATCTGCTCGTAAAAAACCGGTTCCGATCCCACCAAGCACGAAGGATACCGACACTAATGCAAAAATAATTTTAAAAGCAAGACTGCTGCTCTTATCGTGCATTTTTTCAATCATTGTGATGTTCCTAACATAAAAAAATTGTGCCGATTATACTGAAAACTCCCTTTTTCTCCAATTTGAATTTTTGCAAAAAATCTTAAGGAACTGACCGCTTGTTAAAATGATAAATGCTGTAAGACAAACATGTAAGTGGCGATCAGCAACAAAATGATGCCAAGTAATTTACGAGTAAGGTCTGGTTGCAATTTGCCTTTCACTTTCATTGACACAAAACTCGTGAAAAAAGAGCTTAAAACGACCAAGGCAGCCACCGAAAAGTTGATGTAGCCTAGCTGCCATGAGTTATCCAATTGTAATTCAGGTGTTTTCGTTACATAGCCATACATATTGCCAAGCCCACCTATCACCATCATGTAGTTAGAATAGACCGCAATTTGATGCGGCTTCACGCTTTTAAGCTGTGCAATCAGAGGAGCCATCACTGACCCGCCGCCAATCCCCGTCATTCCTGCCACGGTTCCGCCAAATAGACAAAGAAAAATGCCTTTTGGCAACTCACAAGCGGTCAGATTCTCACTATATTTTGCAGTGTTGTAAAAACATAATGTTCGAATAGCAAGCAGTAAAAGCGTGATAATAAACACTCCGATAATAATATTTTTCGGCAAGTAAAAGCTGCTTTCAAAGCCAATTTGAGCACCAATCAACATGCCTACCGACCAAACCAACATTGCTTTATAGCTAATTTGAATATGTTGCCGATAAAAATAGTAGAGATTGATTAAGGCCGTTCCCATCACAATGGTGAGGGAGGTTGCGGAGATCATTTGAAAAGGTAAGTCAGGAAAAAGTGTGCTTAACACGGGTACAATCAATACCCCACCACCAATGCCAAATAACGCTGACATGAAATTTGCGAGAATGCCACAAGCAATTAAAATTAAGATGAGAGATAGGCTCATAATTCCCCCTTTCATTATTGGGTGCTAATTATGGCAATGTTGTTTGGGCTTTATTTATGATCATTCTCATATTTTGAGAAATTTTCTGAAATGTGATCAAGATCACTTTAACTCTATGATTATTATCATAATCACAAAGTAAATAATCATACTATGCTTAAAAACATTCTAATTGTGGTTTATTTAGAATAGGACTTTATAAGGAGCGTTTAGCAGTAATCAAGGATAGATGAATTATAGATAACGTACGGGAGGACTATATGTTTTTAACCATAGTCAGTTTTTTAATCGTCACAGGCTTGGTGGCAGGGGTTTCTTGGTATAAAACCAGAAACGATGATTTAACAACTTCTAAGGGCTATTTCTTGGCAGGACGTGGGTTAAGTGCCGTTGTCATCGGCTGCTCAATGGTGCTTACCTCACTTTCTACCGAACAGTTAATCGGAGTGAATGCAAACTCTTATGCAGGCAACTTCTCAATTATTGCATGGACAGTTCAATCCGTTATACCGCTCTGTTTCTTAGCTCTCTATCTACTTCCAAAATATATCCGCAACGGATATACCACTATTCCAGAATTTTTTGAAAACCGTTTTGACCGTCAAACTCGCTTGATTATGTCGACACTTTTCTTAATTTTCTATCTTTTTATCGTGATTCCAACCGCACTTTATACGGGGGCAATCGCCTTTAATAAAGTGTTTAACTTAGAAACTTTATTCGGTTTAAGTTACGGTCAAGCCATTGTTTATACTGTTATCACTATCGGGATCGTAGGAGCAATTTATGCGATTTTCGGTGGATTGAAAGCAGTTGCGGTGTCAGATACTTGGAATGCCGTGTTGTTGGTAATCGGAGCGTTGCTCGTGCCCATTTTCGCCTTGAGCTATTTGGGTAACGGCAGTATTTCCGAAGGGTTCCACATTATTACCACGACACATGTTGAGAAGTTCAATGCTATCGGTAGTGCTACCGATGCAGTACCTTGGCCAGCTATGTTTACAGGAATTTTAATCGTAAACTTCTTCTACTGGACGACCAACCAAGCAATTGTTCAACGTGCCTTAGGTGCGAGAGATTTAAAGGCGGGCCAAAAAGGAATCTTAATTGCCGCATTATTCCTACTTTTACTTCCAATCATTCTTAATTTACCGGGTTTATTGAGTTTCCATATTCTTGGAGAAGGTTTAAAACCAATTGATGCGTCTTATCCACAATTAGTCAATAAAGTACTGCCAACCGCATTACAAGGCTTCTTCGTTGCAGCGTTATTCGGTGCAGTATTGAGTACCTTCAACTCATTCTTAAACTCTGCAGCAACTATTTTCTGTAAAGACTTATTACCATCCATCAGCAAAAAAGAACGTACGGATACGGAACTCATTCGCTTTGCAAAACAAGTCTCTGCCGTTATGGCGGTGGTAACCATTATTATTGCACCGTTATTGATGTTCGGTACAGACGGTATCTTCCTTGTCACTAAACGTTTTGCAGGCTTTGTGAACATTCCTATCGTGGCACTCTTTGCCGTTGGCTTATTCAACAAAACCGTATCTGGTTTAGCTGCACGTATTGCCTTGCTTGCTCACGTTATCCTTTACTTCTGCATCGTTTGGGTATTCCAAGTAAAATGGAACTTTGTGTATGTAATGGCGTGCTTGTTCGTATTTGATGTGGTGTTAATGTTAGTGTTAGGTCAATTCCTCAAACGCGAAACACCGTATGAAGACAACACCGTAAACCACGCTAATGTGGATTTAACTAACTGGGAATACGCAAAAGTAACCGTTGCATCCTTAGTATTAGGTTTAGTCACACTTTATGCCATTTTATCACCGCTGGGTTTAGCCTCACCAGAAGGCAACGCCACCTTAATTTTAGGTGTATGGGCAGTACTACAAGTGATTATAATTGCGGTATTAGGTCGTAAACAAAAGGCGTAAATTATGAATAACATTATCTATATTCTGTTAGATCAGGTTCGTAAGGATATGTTGGGGACTTATGGACATCAGATAGTGAAAACCCCAAATTTAGACCGACTAGCGAAAGATGGTATTCGTTTCAATAATGCGTTCACGCCCGCTTCGGTGTGTGGACCCGCTCGCACATCGCTGTTCACAGGGTTAATGCCGTCTAGCCACGGCATTATCAAAAATGGCGAAAAAGGTGGCACAGGCGAAATCAGCCAAACTGCCCCAAACATTGCCAACTTGAAAGGCTACAATGCTTATGTAGTGGGTAAATGGCATGTTGGTACTAAATCTGTGCCTGAAGATTATGGCATTAAAGGGCATAATTTCGACGGTTATGGCTATCCAGGTAGTGGGGTATATAAAAATTTGGTGTTCAACCAACCACCAACACACTCAAACCGCTATAAAGAGTGGTTAGAAGAAAAAGGGTACGAAGCCCCAACGGTAAGCAAAGCCTACTTTGGTGATAATCCCCATTTGCGAGTGCAGGAGCTATGCGGTTTATTGTCTGGCACGCGAGAAGAAACTATTGAGTATTTCATCATTGATGAAGCCAAACGCTACATCACAGAATCTTTGTCGGAGGGAAAACCGTTCTTTGCGTGGATCAACTTCTGGGGACCACATACTCCATGCGTTGTGCCAGAGCCTTACTACTCAATGTACGATCCGAAAGACATCGTTCTAGATAAAAGCTTTTTCCAACCGCTTGAAGATAAACCAAATCACTTTCGCACCATTTCAAAAATGTGGGGAATGTGGGAAGCAAGCGAAGAGCGTTGGCGTGAAGTGATCTCAAAATTCTGGGGCTACATCACAATGATCGACGATGCTATCGGCGAGCTGTTTACCTTCTTAGAAGAAAACAATCTGTACGATAACACCTTCCTTGTTGCTACTGCCGACCACGGCGATGCCATGGGAGCACATCGAATGATTGAAAAAGGTGAGTTTATGTTTGAAAGCACCTACAACATTCCGTTGATTATCAAAGATCCGAAGTCAGATCGCGTCAATCAAGTGGACGACAATTTGGTCTATTTGCACGATTTAACCTCCACCGTTTTCGACATCGCAGGGCAAAAAGTGCCCGAAGCTTTCCAAGGTGAAACCATTCTGCCGATCACCCGCCAGAATCAACCGAACGACCGCAAAGGCTTGCTCGGTCAGCTTGCAGGACATTTTGTCTATTTTGAGCAACGAATGTGGCGACGTAAAGATTACAAATTAGTGTTTAATGCCACGGATCTGTGCGAACTCTATGATATTCGCCAAGATCCTGAAGAAATGCACAATTTGTTCTACGACGACCGCTATCGTGAAATCAAAAAAGAGATGTTAGAAGAAATGCGTGCCGAGATGAAACGCTTGAATGATCCTCTCGAAAACTGGGTGTATCGGATCATTGATGAAATCTAAATGTGCATTTGCAAAATCTTGATAAAAACTAACCGCTTGTTTGTCAGTGACACAAGCGGTCATTTTCTTCAAATTTTTTGCAAATATACTTAGAATACTGCCTCACGTTGACATAATTATGGAGAGTTCAATGGAAATGAATTTAACCCCCGATCTGCTTAATGCCTGTAAACTCACTCATCTCCATCCCCTTTCAAAAGGCATGAGCATTTACAAACAAGGAGAAACCGCTAAGGAGTTTTATTTCATTCAAAACGGTTTAGTTGGCTTATATCACACTTTGGATAACGGCAAAGAGAGCTTAGTAAGGTTGTACCAGACAGGTGAATATTTTGGCTACCGAACACTATTTGGTGATAGCCAATATCACTGTAATGCTAAAGTGTTGGTTGAAGCGGAAATTATCCGTATCAAACCCGATGACATCAATCAATTTTTCCTTGAAAACCCCATCGTCAGCAAGATGCTACTGCAAACAATCGCCAACGAATTGCGTGATGCAGAGCAACGACTCGCTAAAAGTGCCTATCTACGTACCTTGGATCGTGTCATCGACAGCATCTATTTTCTTACCCAACACTTCCCCTATTATAATTGGACTTATCGTGAAATTGCTGAATACGCAGGCTGCGAAACTGAAACTGCGATCCGCATTGCTAACGAATTAAAACGAAATGGCTTGCTAACTGATGTGCTGATTCACAAACACAAGTAGTCGTTAAAATGATGTGAATTTTTATACGGCATCTAAAAATTAGTTTATAATCCGCCACTTTCGTGACACTTCAATTCTAAGGACGCCCTATGGGAATTTACGCCTATATCTGTTTTCTCTCGGCGTTGTCGATTTTACTTGGCTTTATCACCAGCAAAATCAGCGACAAAGTCCAATCCACTATTGCGATTACTGCTTCAGCGATGGTCGGATCATTACTGCTTCTTTTCTTTGGTTGGCTTGGTTGGTTTAACATCGGCAGCGTTGCTAAAGACGTGATGGAACAAGTTGATTTTAATAGCTTTTTATTAAATGGCATTTTAGGTTTCTTACTTTTTGCAGGATCACTTGGCATCAAATTACCAGTTCTCAAAGATCAAAAATGGGAAATCACCATTTTCGCATTATTCTCCACAACGACCTCCACCTTTTTTATCGGCGGTGCCGTTTACGCCATCAGCAATCTCATCGGCTTGCCGATTGATTTCATCTACTGCTTACTGTTTGGTGCGTTAATTTCACCAACGGACCCCATCGCCGTATTAGCCATTATCAAAAACTTGCGGGCGCCAAAACGCTTATCAATGCAAGTGGAAGGCGAATCGTTATTCAACGATGGTGTGGGCTTGGTGGTCTTTATCACTATTTTCGCGGTGGCATTTGGTGGGCAAGAAGCCAGTTTTTCCAGCATTCTAGGCTTGTTCTTACACGAGGCAATCGGCGGAATTTTACTCGGCTTCGTGCTCGGGTTCATCGCCCATATACTGATTTCATCCACCGATGACGGTAGTATGGAAATTTTGCTTACCCTCACTATTCCAACCGCAGGCTTTATGTTGGCGAACAACGTGTTACACGTTTCAGGAGCATTAGCAATGGTAGTTTCAGGGATTATGATCGGCAACTGGACACGCCATTCAGGCTTCTCAGAGCAAAGTCAACGTTATCTTGATCACTTCTGGGAAATGATCGACCACTTCTTAAACTTCTTGCTGTTCTTCTTAATCGGCTTTGCATTGTTACTGGTGGATTTCAACATCTACGGCATCATTTTGATGATCGCTGCAATTCCAATCTGCTTAGCTTGCCGCTATGCCAGTTTATGGCTACCGTTTAAACTCTTGCAACGTGTCCGCACATATAACCCATACACATTGAAAATTATGACTTGGGGCGGCTTGCGTGGTGGTTTGGCATTAGCAATGGCGTTAGCCATTCCAGCCAAAACCGCCTATGTGAATGACATTGATGTGAAAGATTTAATTCTAGTGATGACCTATTCTGTGGTGATGTTCTCCATTCTCGCCCAAGGTACCACCATTGAACCGATTATTCGCAAAGCAAAAACCGTTGATCCAAACAAAGAGGAATATTTGCAACCAACAGGGCAAATAAATAAACACTAGATTTGCAAAAAATCACACAAAAGTGACCGCTTGCAAGATAAAGGCATTGAAATCTCGTCTCTTTACCTTTAGAATTTGCAACTTCGTGTCGTAGCTGAATTAGAGATCGGCTATTGATGAATATTCACTCAACCTTTTAGGAGTAAAAAATGTCTCTAAGCGTAGAAGCAAAAGCAAAAATCGTTGCTGAATTTGGTCGTGATGCAAAAGATACTGGTTCTTCAGAAGTGCAAATCGCACTTTTAACTGCACAAATCAACCACTTACAAGCACACTTTGCAGAGCACAAAAAAGATCACCACGGTCGTCGTGGTTTATTACGTATGGTTTCACGCCGTCGTAAATTATTAGACTACTTAAAACGTACTGATCTTGCTAAATATTCTGAAACTATCGCACGTTTAGGTTTACGTCGCTAATTTCAAATTTAGAAAACCGAGCCAAATGGCTCGGTTTTTTTATATTCCGTGGACCACAAGCGGTCAGTTCCTGAGATAATTTTGCAAATAAAAAAGCACCCGAAGGTGCTTTTTAGTTTTAAATCTAATTATAAACTTTCTGTAAAAGTACGAGTAATTACATCACGTTGTTGCTCTGGTGTTAATGAGTTGAAACGCACGGCGTAGCCAGAAACGCGAATGGTTAATTGTGGGTATTTTTCTGGGTTTTTCACCGCATCTTCCAACGTTTCACGGCGTAATACGTTCACATTTAAGTGCTGACCGCCTTCCACTTTAATTGTTGGGGCAACGTTTACTGGCACTTCACGGTATGCAATTTCACCTAACGCATCAATTGCAACCACTTGGTCTTCTGCGAAGTCGCCTTTTGCAACTAAGCAACGTGCTTCATTTTTCTCTTCATCTAATAACCAAAATGAATTTAATAGGTTATGATTAGCAGATTGAGTGATTTGAATACCTTTGATCATGGGGAACTCCTGAGATTATTAAAAAAGTTTAAAGTTTCAAAAAATTTTGAGTATTCTAACAACTCATCAAGAAAAAGCGAGAAAAAGTTGCTTATTTTTTGTTTAAATTGCATTCAAAGAACAAATTTTGAGCACTTTTAACATTTTACAACCGTCAATTTACCTATTGCTAACAAGGATAGATATGAAAACCTGGAAAGAGGCCATTGGAGAAGAAAAATCACAACCGTATTTTCAAGCTATTTTGCACACCATTCATCAAGAACGACTGGCAGGGAAAACCATTTATCCTCCGCAGAATGAGGTGTTTAGTGCTTTTTCATTAACGGAATTTGAGCAAGTGAAAGTGGTAATTTTAGGCCAAGATCCTTATCATGGCCCGAATCAAGCCCATGGTCTCTCCTTTTCGGTTAAACCCAACATCGCTCCACCGCCGTCATTACTCAATATGTATAAAGAGCTGTCCCAAGATGTTGGCTTTCAAATTCCACAACATGGTTATTTAATCGACTGGGCAAAACAGGGCGTTTTGATGCTCAATACGGTGCTCACGGTTGAACAAGGAAAAGCACATTCACATGCGAATATTGGTTGGGAAAGGTTTACCGATAAAGTGATTGCTCAATTGAATCAACACCGTGAGCATTTAGTTTTTCTGCTTTGGGGCAGCCATGCACAGAAAAAAGGGCAATTTATCGATCGCAATCGCCATTGCGTACTAACCGCCCCCCATCCTTCGCCTCTTTCGGCTCATCGAGGTTTTTTTGGTTGTCGCCATTTTTCTAAAGCGAATGCGTATTTACGCCAACATCATCTCACCGAAATCAATTGGCAATTACCCCTATCGCTCTAACAAAAAATGCTTGAGATAACTCAAGCATTTTTAATCAGTATTCCAACACGTCTTTCAACAACTCAACGGCCAGAAACGCCAAGCTGAAACACTGTTCATCTGCTACACTCCAGAATTGTACGCTGTTATCGCTTTTTGCGAGTAGTTGGCTAATTTGCAATCCGTTTGACTCTTCATTCTCACCATTTTTGACTGCGGTAATCACCTCATTTTCGTGGAAATCAATCCACTCTTGTGATTGCCAGAACTGGCTCATTTCATGGGTATCTAACGGATATTCAGACTGCACGCTGATCATCTGTGAAATACCGTAAAATACGGGCACTTGCACAGAATGGAAGGTGACACAAGCGGTCAGATTCGGCAAAACTTTTGCAAGTTGTAACTCAAATGCTCGAGAAAAAGGCAAACTTGCCTCGTCACCTTGTACATTTGCAGGAACGGCATCAAATGCCACTCGTGGCTTTTCATCATCTAATGGAATACCGTTAAGCAACTGCGCGGTTTGCCCTGCTAACTCACGCACTTTCTCATCACCGAAATAGGCTGATGGCAATAAAGATGAAACAAAAATTTGCTGTAATGGCTTATCTAACAATGGCTTCAAGGCTAACGCTAACTGGCTGATTTGCGGGTTAGCTAACGCCACGATATTGCGTTCTCGAACATGGGCAACCGCTTCATTGTTCACACTCGGCACAACCACAGGCACATTGCCAATTAACGCCGTAATGCCGTAAAGATCTAGCACAATACAACCTGCTTGCACGGCTTTCGCTAACAGCTCTGCATTTGCCATTTTTCCCGCAAATAATACGTGGCTGAACTGCGACCAATCCACTTCATCAAGTGATAATTGAGGCACGGCTTTTGCTCCAAAACGCAAGTTATGCTCTTCGCCAAAACTCTCCAATTCCACGGCGGAAATCGCATCAATTGCTAAATTACATTGTTCTAAAGCATCTAATAATTTTTCAGCAAGTAAAAAATCAGCTGCAATTGCTAAATGGAAATTTGCCATTTTCGTTCTCTCTGTCAAAATAAGGCGTAAAAATTATGGTAATTCTACTCTTTTTTACCTAATGATGCGAAAAGAAAAAATATAAGGATACATCATGACCCCAGCAATCAACTTACTCAAAAAACAGAAAATACCTTTTAGCCTTCACCCTTATGAACATGATCCAAACAATACCCATTTTGGCTTAGAAGCGGTTGAAAAGCTGAATTTAGAGGCAAATCAGGTGTTTAAAACCTTGCTCATTGCTGAAAATGGCGATCAAAAAAAGCTCGCCGTTACAGTTATTCCTGTTGCGAAGATGCTCAATTTAAAACGTGCCGCACAAGCGTTAGGAGTGAAAAAAGCTGAAATGGCAGATAAAGACATCGCACAAAAAACGACAGGTTATTTGCTAGGTGGAATTAGTCCTCTAGGGCAAAAGAAACGCTTACCCACATTGATTGATAGCTCTGCTCAAGGCTTTGATCAAATTTATGTTTCTGGTGGCAAACGGGGGTTAGACATTGCACTCTCACCACAAGATTTAGCCACATTACTCAATGCCTCTTTTGCAGAGATCAGTGAATAACAAGCGGTCACTTCTGCCCCATTTTTTGCAAATGTGACCGCCAAATGATTTAGCTTAAATCGACGTTCTTCGTAGCAAACAAGTAAGTAGTGACAAATCCCGTAATATACGCCACGAGAGTACCAAATAGATAAACGCCCATTGCAGGGAAAATACCGCTGTTTGATGTCATTAATGGCACCGCCAACAAACCTGATGGGCCAAATACGGTATTTAACCCCATTGGGAAGCCGAGATAAGCAATCAGCCCGATTGTAAAACCGCCTGCAGCCCCACCGATACACGCAGTAATAAATGGTTTCACTCGTGGTAAAGTCACACCATAAATCAAAGGCTCACCAATCCCCAAGAAACCAGGAATAATTGCCCCTTTAATTTGCGAACGCAATAACGAGCCTTTATTTGCTTTGACATACAATGCCAATGCTGCCCCAACTTGCCCTGCACCAGCCATTGCCAAAATTGGGAAAAGGGCATTAAATCCTTGCGTTTCAACTAATGCAAAATAAACGGGAACAAAACCTTGGTGAATACCTAACATCACGGCTATCAAGAATAGCCCAGCTAATACTGCACTGCCAAATGGATTGCCGTTTAAATGGTTAAATAACCAAGACATTCCATCAAATAGCACTACGCCAATAGGCATAATGACCAAGAAAGTAAAACAACCCATGATGAGTAACGTAATAGTGGAGGTCAACACCATATCTAAGTTGTCTGGCACAAATTTTCTGACCCAATTTTCTACTTTTGCTCCCACAATGGCGGCAATCAACACACCAATAATATTGCCTCTTGGATCAATCGCTAAGCCGAAAAAGTCACTCAATCCTGAATAAATGCCTTTCGCATCAGGGTTGTAAGTCAGAATAAAGAAAGACGCTAAGATTGCCCCATTGACACCTGAACCACCAAAAGCTTTAGCCGCATTGTAACCAATCAAAATACTGAGAAAACTAAATAACCCCTTACTAAACACTTTCATATAATTAATCAGTGCGACTAAAGTTGTATTTGGTTCTGAAACGCCAGTGACAAATATTTGTTGTAATAAAGTGGCAATCCCAAGCAAAAGCCCCGCTGCAATAAAACCTGAAATGAGAGGCGTAAAAATCGTAGCGAATTTTGCGAAAAATTGTTGAATAGGATTCGTTTGTTGGGCTTTGATTTGTTGCTTATTTGCTCGTGAGACTTGAGCTAAAGATGGATGGCGTTGCAAATATGCCTTCATCATTTCAGCCGCTTTATTGGCTTTAGCAGGACCTAAAATAATTTGAATTTGTTCTTCTGCATTGACGACTCCTAATACTCCCTCAATGCCTTTTAGTTGCTGTTGAGCAACTAGGTCTGGATGTTGGACACTCACACGCAACCTTGTCATGCAATTTGTGACATTCTGAATGTTTTCATTTCCACCTAAATGTTCAACTAAACGTTGAATCATTGCCTCATTGATATGTGACATAGTGCCCTCCTATATATGAGTTTAAACACGATGAAAAAGCCTAATTGACACGAAGCACACTCGTATAATATTCATACAACACTAAACTGAAAAGCACGACTTGTTCATTTTGTGATCTCTATCACTATTTAGTCAATCTCCCAGCAGGCAAAACACACAACCCATACTTTCGCCTATTCTCAAGTTTGGGAGATTATGGTATAGTTCATACTTTAATAGTAGCGTATCATTCTCATCTCGTGTTTAGCTGAAAATGAACGTAGCCCACCAATTTCAAGATGGCAAAACAAGACTCAGATTGTATAACCCTTGATCTGTTCGAAAACCTGCCAAAAGTTGGGCGTCCCCGCACCAATCCGCTTAGTCGAGAACAACAGCTCCGCATCAATAAACGTAACCAGCTCAGACGAGATCGCTCATCTGGATTGCGACGTGTGGAACTCAAACTCCATTCGGATTTAGTTCTTGCTTTGGAAGAGCAAGCTATCGCAAAAGGGATTTCTCGCGGACAGTTAATAGAACAGATTTTAAATCATCACATCAATGTCTAACACATTGATATAAAATAAAAAACAGGTAAATTTCAAATGGCAGTTGTTGGCTTATTTTACGGTTCTGATACCGGAAACACAGAAAACATTTCAAAAATGATCCAAAAGCAGCTCGGTGCAGAGCTTGTTGATATTCGTGATATCGCCAAAAGCACCAAAGAAGATATCGAAGCCTACGATTTCTTACTCATCGGTATTCCCACGTGGTACTACGGTGAATCACAAGCCGATTGGGACGACTTCATGCCAACCTTAAAAGAGATCGACTTCACCGATAAAGTGGTTGGCATTTTCGGCTGCGGTGACCAAGAAGACTATGCAGAATATTTCTGCGATGCAATGGGTACGGTGCGTGATGTTATCGAACCTAATGGTGGCGTAATCGTCGGTCATTGGCCAACAGAAGGTTATACCTTTGAAGCATCACAAGCACTCGTTGATGAAGAGACTTTTGTTGGTTTATGTATTGATGAAGATCGCCAACCAGAACTCACAGAAGATCGTGTAAACCGTTGGTGTAAACAAATTTTTGATGAAATGTATTTAGCCGAATTAGCCTAATTCTTTGCAGAATACCTATTGAAGGAGCATAAAATGTCTGAAGAAAATATCAAGCTGTTGAAAAAAGTCGGTTTAAAAGTGACTGAACCACGCTTAACAATTCTAGAGTTAATGCAAAAGACTCGTGAAAATATGCAACACTTCTCTGCTGAAGATATTTATAAACTCTTGCTTGAACAAAAATCAGAAATTGGTTTAGCCACTGTTTACCGTGTGCTTAATCAATTTGAAGAAGTGGATATTTTGACTCGTCATAATTTTGACGCCAATAAAGCTGTTTATGAGCTAAATTTGCATCAAGAACATGACCACATCATCTGTATGGATTGCGGTAAAGTCTTCGAGTTTAAAGATCCTGATATGGAACGCCGCCAGCGTGAAATCAGCCAACAACACGGAATGGAATTAACAAATCACAGTCTGTATTTATACGGTAAATGTAGCAATATTCAGAAATGTGATGAAAAAGACAAAAGCTAATTTTGTTCTCATTTTCTAGACTACTCCTACAAGCGGTGAGATTCTGCAAATTTTTTGCACAATCTGACCGCTTACCTGTATTTAATCAATAAGCATTTATGACCGAAAATAACAATTCTCCTGTTCCTGCTAAAGTCAGAGAACCCCGTAAAATTTCACCGTTTTGGCTCTTGCCACTTGTTGCCTTTTTAATTGGTTGCTCACTTTTTTTTCAAATTTTGCGTGAACAAGGCGAAGAAATCACCATTCGTTTCCAAGATGGTGCGGGTATTTCTGCAGGAAAAACCACGATTCGTTTCCAAGGCTTACAAATTGGTTTAGTCAAAAAAGTCAATTTCACGAATCAAATGCGTGAAGTTGAAGTCACCGCAGAAATTGATCCGCAAGCTAAAGCCGTGTTGCGTAAAGACACGAAGTTCTGGCTTGTTCGCCCAACGGCTTCATTAGCGGGTATTTCTGGACTCGATACGCTGGTGTCAGGCAACTACATCAGTTTAATCCCTGGCGAAAGTCACGATAGTGAAGATGAATTTGTTGCAGAAAGCGAACCCCCTATCGTGCCTATTAATGACGGTGATTTATTAATTAAATTGGTGGCTGACGATCTCGGCTCTATTGGAGTAGGAGCAAGCGTTTACTATCGCAAAGTTCCCGTTGGAAACGTTTCTGACTACCGATTCACTGCAGATCAAAACAAAGTTGAGATTGATCTTTTAATCAATAAAAAATATGCTCATCTAGTCAAAAAAGATAGCCATTTTTGGAATATCAGTGGTATCAAAGCAAATTTGAACTTATCTACTGGCGTTTCTATCGAGGCTGATAGCTTATTGTCTGTTGTACAAGGTGCTGTTGCTTTTGACTCACCCAGTGATTCCGCCAAAGCGGAACAAGAACAAAGTTATCGGTTATTTAATGATTTAAAATCAGCTCAACGTGGCATTGACGTTACCGTTGAACTCCCAACAAACTTGGGCATAAAACCCAATGAAACCGGGGTATTCTATCAAGGAACACAAATTGGCACCTTTTCTACCTTTGTCTCACCATACGATAATCCGCCAAAGTCAGAAAATGGCATGTTACAAGGTTCACTATTAATTGATCCAAGTTACAAAGATCTCCTGAAAGAAAAATCAGTCATTTTACTGAAAGAACCCAAATTCAGCTTCAATAAAGATCAATTAGACAAATTAAGCGAAGTTTTCCGCGGTAACTATTTCGAGATTATTGCAGGAGAAGGGCAACCAAGCCGCCACTTTGTAGTACAAAACCATGATAGTTATTTGCTTAACCGAGCAGATACATTATCATTGAGTTTAACGGCACCACAATCTTATGGTGTCGATAAAGGACAAAGCATTTTTTATCATGATGTGCAAATCGGGGAAATTCTCAAACGTGAATTAAATGCCGATAACGTAAAATTTACGGCGATTATTTTCCCGAACTTCCGCCATTTAATCGGAGCAAATAGTAAATTTGTCACGGTTTCCAACGTTGATATCGCCGTAGGCTTAGATGGCGTAAAGCTGAATGCAGCTTCACCAACTCAGTGGCTACAAGGTGGTGTTCGCCTGCTCAATGGTAACTCCGAAGGGACTGCGTTAAAGCAATATCCTCTGTACAAAGATTTAGACAGTGCCGAAAACAATATCATCAGCGATGAAAAACAGACCACACTCACACTCTCCGCAAACGAGTTAACGGGAATCAGTCAAGGTTCTGTGCTACTTTATCGTAACTTCCAAGTAGGCGAAGTGTTGAGTGTGCGTCCGCAAAAAAATCGCTTTGATGTGGATCTCTTTATTGAGCCGAAATATCGCCATTTATTGAGTGAAACTAGCCGCTTTTGGATTGAACCTGCGGTGCAAGTGGATCTTTCTACTAAGGGCTTAAACTTGCAGGCATCCCCGCTAATGCGAACACTCAAAGGGGCAATCAGTTTTGATAACAACGGAGCAAAAAACAGCCGTACGCTCTACGCCAGTTTTGACAAAGCACGTTCAGGCAATACCTACATCACCTTAATTGCCAAAGACGCCAGCAAGCTGAGTAAAGGAATGCCGCTTAAATATATGGGATTAACTGTCGGACAAGTGGAAACGTTGCAGCTTGAAAATGCCAAAAAACAGGTAAAAGTCACGGCTTTCATTGACGGCCAATACTTCCCACTCATCGCTAAAGCAGGCAGTCAATTCCGAGCCGTGTCGCCTGAAATTAGCACAACCGGCGTGAAAAATTTGGATGCGGCCATTCAAAATTATATCGGCATTGACATCGGCAGCGGCGAACGCCAAACGCAATTTCCCCTGGCTGAAACTGACAGCCAAAGTAGCAAATTCCAAAATGGCCTAGCGATCATTGTCGAAACCAGTGATGCCAACGGCATTACACCAGATGCCCCTGTATTGTATCGAGGAATGCAAGTTGGCGTGGTGCAACGTTTAAGTCTGAGCGAACTGGGCGATCGTGTGCTGATCCACCTAAAAATCAGCAATCAATATCGCCATTTGGTACGTAAAAATTCACAATTCTGGGCAGCATCCGGCTACACAATGGATATTAGTCTCAGCGGTGCAAGCATCAGCTCAGGCACAATGTCGCAACTCTTAAATGGTGGTATTGCGTTCTCCAACCCATCTGACAAAGTTGTTCAGCCACCGGTGGAAGCTAACCACCGCTTCCGCCTACAACGCAAAGTACCAGAAGGGGCTGCAGGTTGGAATCAAGGCATTGCGGAATAAATATATTCCTTTCGTTGAAAAACGAAGGGAGGCAGTCTTATTAAAGTAAAAGTAAAAATAAACAAAACAGGAGCAGAAAATGCCTTTATTAGATAGTT
Organism: Frederiksenia canicola; assembly: GCF_011455495.1. Classification (NCBI taxonomy): domain Bacteria; kingdom Pseudomonadati; phylum Pseudomonadota; class Gammaproteobacteria; order Pasteurellales; family Pasteurellaceae; genus Frederiksenia; species Frederiksenia canicola. The sequence continues at coordinate 988,375 of NZ_CP015029.1, read as the reverse complement.
TCAAAGTTGATCATACTAAAATGAATGCCCCCGCAGTACGTGTTGCAAAAACGATGACCACACCAAAAGGCGATACAATTACCGTTTTTGACCTGCGTTTCTGCCGACCAAACATTGATATTCTGCCAGTGCGTGGCATTCATACAATGGAGCATTTATTTGCTGGTTTTATGCGTGATCATCTCAACAGCGACAGTGTCGAGATCATCGACATCTCGCCAATGGGCTGTCGTACAGGCTTTTATATGTCGCTCATCGGCACGCCGTCTCCAGAAACCGTGGCAAAAGCATGGGAAAATGCAATGCTTGATGCGTTAAACAAAGTGCCTGACGAGTCTAAAATTCCAGAACTCAACAAATTTCAATGTGGTTCGTACAAAGAACACTCTTTAGCCGAAGCACACGACATCGCCCGCAATGTGTTGAAGCAGCCAATTGGTATCAACCGTAACGAAGATTTAGCCTTAGACGAAAAATGGTTAAATCCATAAGCAGACAAGCGGTCACTTTCGCCTAACAATTTGCAAAAAATCCGCAGGATCTGACCGCTTGTATCGCAAGGCTCAACAAGGCGTACCCAGTACGCCTTTTCAGTATAAAGGAAGAAGATGAAACAAACATGGTTTGAATGGTTCGAAAATCGCATTGAGCCGTATCCCGATGAATCCCCCAAAGCACCGAAAGGACGATTGCTACCGTTTATTTGGCAATCGACCAAAGGGCTACGACCGTACTTATTATTAGCGATTGGCTTGAGTATGGTCATCGGCATTGTGGATGCGGTTATGTTCCAATTCATCGGCGAATTTGTCGATTGGGTTGGAAAACTCTCTCCTGCTCAATTATGGGCGGAAAAAGGCTGGGAAATTGCCAAAATGGTGTTGGTGGCATTAGTCGGGATTATCGCCACTTATCTCTACTCCAGCTTCCGTTTTCAAAGTATGCAAGGCGTTTACCCAATGCGACTGCGATGGCATTTTCACCGCTGGATGCTGGGGCAAAGTATGCGATTCTACCAAGATGAATTTGCAGGACGAGTCTCCGCCAAGGTGATGCAAACGGCATTATCAGTCCGAGATGTGGTGATGACCTTTGTGGAAATGGTGGTGTATGTCAGCGTCTTTTTCATCACATCAGGCGTGATTTTGGTACAGTTTAGCAGTTGGCTGCTACTGCCATTTCTGATTTGGCTTGCGGTATTGGCGATGTCGATTTGGTATTTTGTGCCTCGCCTGGCAACGGCTTCGCAAGAACAATCCGACGCCCGCAGCTTGATGACTGGGCGAATTACTGATGCCTATTCCAACATCGCCACAGTGAAGCTCTTTTCCCACGGCAATCGTGAGTCCGAATATGTGAAAGAGTCGATGCAGGAATTTATGGTCACAGTGCATAAACAGATGCGTTTGGTGACCCAAATTGATGTGATTACTTACATCAACGGCATTTTGCTGGTCTTCACCACCGTGGTTGTCAGCCTTTCGCTCTGGTCGTTTGGTTGGATTTCCGCAGGTGCAATCGCTACCGCCGCTGCACTCGGTTTACGTTTAAAAGGCTTTGCACAATGGATTATGTGGGAATTTGCTAGCCTGTTTGAGCATATCGGTACGGTACAAGATGGTATGGAAACCCTTTCCAAACCACATACGGTAGTTGATTCGCCAAATGCGAAAGAACTGAACGTGACACAAGGGGAAATCAAGTTCGATGCGGTCGATTTTGCCTATGAAGAACACAAGCCGCTACTTAAACAGTTTAATTTACATATCAAAGCAGGCGAAAAAGTCGGCTTAGTCGGACGCAGTGGGGCAGGTAAATCTACGCTCACTAATTTGTTGTTGCGTTTTTATGATGTACAAAACGGTTCAGTACAAATTGATGGGCAAGATCTCCGCAATGTCCGCCAAGAAAGTTTACGCTCACAAATCGGCTTGGTGACGCAAGATACATCTCTACTGCACCGTTCTGTGCGTGAGAACTTGATGTACGGTCGCCCAAGTGCAACGGAAGAAGAAATGCGACAAGCTGCAGAACGAGCGGCTGCCGCAGAGTTTATCCCACAGTTGCAAGATGCAAAAGGTCGAATGGGCTACGACGCTCACGTTGGCGAGCGGGGCGTGAAACTCTCGGGTGGACAACGCCAGCGGATTGCCATCGCCCGTGTGATGCTCAAGGATGCCCCTATTTTACTGCTTGATGAAGCAACCAGTGCGTTGGATTCAGAAGTGGAAGTGGCAATTCAAGAAAACTTGACTGAGCTAATGAAAGGCAAAACCGTGGTCGCCATCGCTCACCGTTTATCCACCATTATGGCGATGGATCGCTTGATTGTCATGGATAAGGGACAAATCGTTGAGCAAGGCAGCCACGAAGAACTGCTCGCCCAAAACGGCGTTTACGCCAAACTTTGGGCACACCAAAGTGGGGGATTTTTACCTGAGTAACCCTTACAAGCGGTCAGTTCCTTGCAAAATTTTGCAAAAATCTGACCGCTTGTTACCCATGATAAGCTATTTTGCTTTAAACCGAAGTTTGTTACACTTCGGTTTTTATTTATTCAGAGAAAACGAAATTGAAAGGTTTAGCAATTCGCATTGTCATCGGGCTAGCGTTGCTGCTATGGGCGTGGGATATGGTTTCCCCCTGGCAAAAAACGATATTGTCTGAGCAGAACCGCTACGCACAAATTCAGCAAACAAAAACCTTACGAGTGGGGATGATCAACCACCCGTTAGGCTATTTTGTAGGTGTAAACGGAAATGTTGGCATTGAGTACGATCTCGCCAGTGCATTCGCAAACTATCTCAATGTCTCACTGGATGTGACTACCTTTGAAAATAGCGAATCGCTCTTCAATGCCTTGAAAGAAAATAAAATTGATATGGCCGCCGCCGGATTGCTCTATCAATCCGAACAAGCAAAACAATTTCAGATCGGAGCAAGTTACTATTCCGCTTCATGGCAAGTCGCCTACAAAAAAGGCACACGACGCCCTTATACATTAAATGATTTACATTCCGAACTACTTATTCCAACAGGCTCTGCCGTTATCCCGCTTCTACAACAATTACAAGAAAACCACCCGACATTACGCTGGCAAGTCACCGATAAATTCACCCAAGAAGAGCTACTCATTCAAGTTGCAGAAGGCAAAATTCCTTATACGGTAGCCGTTTCTGTTGACATTTCCGCAGCGCAACACATCAAACCTGATATTGCGGTAGGATTTGATCTCACCGATGAAGCCCCCGTCGTATGGTATTTGCAAAACAGTGCATATAGCGAATTACAAGCTGCGGTTTTAGAATTTATGAATCAAGCCAATGAAAATGGCACCATCTCACGTATTGAAGAGAAATATTTCAATCATCTAGCCCGCTTTGATTATGTAGATACCGCCAGTTACTTGCGAGCAATCGAAACGGTTCTGCCTAAATATCAGCCACTTTTTGAAAAATATCGAGGCGATTTTGATTGGCAAATGCTAGCCGCTATCGCTTATCAAGAATCTCATTGGGATCCAACGGCAACATCACCAACAGGTGTTCGTGGCATTATGATGCTAACTCGAGATACCGCAGAACGAATGGGAATTAGTGATAGAACAAATGCCGAACAAAGCATCAAAGCAGGCTCAGAATATTTGCATTTATTAATCAGCCAATTGCCACAAACGATTGCCAAAGAAGATCGCATCTGGTTCGGGCTTGCAGCCTATAATATGGGAATGGGGCATTTAATTGATGTTCGCCGTTTAACGAAACAACTTGGTGGCAATCCTGATAATTGGTTAGAGGTGAAAAAAAATCTCCCGTTACTTGCTGAAAAACGTTATTACACTGGGTTAAAATACGGCTACGCACGAGGTTTTGAAGCCTTTAACTATGTGGAAAATATCCGTCGTTACTATCACAGTATAATTAATCACCAACGTGTCAAAGAACAAGAAAATCAGGCACTGGAAAAAGAGAAAGAAGAAAAGTCAAAAGCTGAGTTAGCGAGTCAAATCTCACAAGAATCGAGCTCATTAGCTGAAAATAAGGAAAAATAATGCAAAAAAGATACCGTTTAAAGCAACGCACTCGTCGTTTACGCAGTAATAAATTCCGTCGTATTTTGCAAATTTACCGCTTAAAACGCCGAATCGCTCACCGCCACCGTGTTGGTTTTGTTATTTTGCAACAGCAACAATAAGACAAGCGGTCAGATCCTAGAAATCATTTGCAACATTTTTGCAGGATCTGACCGCTTGTTAACAATGATCAGCGATATTTATCAAGAAAACGATAATAAGGAATCCCAACCTTTACAGCCATTTTTTTGATCCATTTACCACCATAAATACTTGGCACCTTGAACTTTTCAAATACACGCAAACGTTCATCGTTGCCGTCAATCGCTTCGGCAATGATTCGTCCTGCCAGCCCCGTTAATGCGACACCGTGCCCTGAAAAACCTTGGGCAAAGTAAATGTTCGATTTCATTCGCCCAAAGTGGGGGGAGGCATTAAGCGTCATATCAATCGGCCCCCCCCAGCCATAGTCGATTTTAACATTCTCAAGCTGCGGGAACACATCCAACATATTGCGACGCATTTTCTGTACCATATCAGCATTAGAGCTAGAATCGCTCCCAAATAGCAGGCGATTATCCGCAGTCAAGCGGTAATAATCGAGCAAAATATTGTTATCGCAGACTGACATCCCATTGTTGATAATGCTGTCTGCGGTAGCTTGATCAAGCGGTTCAGTGGCGATAATAAAACTCTCTACAGGCAGAATTTTGCGAGCCAATTTTCCACGAATTTTTTTATTCGATTTATCATCAATATAAGCATTGGTTGCTAGAACAACATTTTTTACTGTAATTGAGCCTTGTGGTGTCATGACTCTTGACGCTTTGCCGTCAGATTTCAACTCTAACGCAGGTGAATGCTCAAAAATGTCCACGCCAAGTGAAAGACAAGCTTGAGCAAGCCCCAAGCAGTAGTTGAGCGGGTGTAAATGCCCTGATTGTGCATCGTATAACGCACCGCAATAAATATCACTACCAAGGTGCTGTTTGAGTTTGGCTTGATCCCAAAGCTGCATCTCGCCATAACCAAATAACTCTCGACTGGCTTTTTCCACCGCAATTAAATCGTCCATACGACGTTCGTTTAACGCAAGGGTCGCATAGCCTTTTCGCCAGTCACATTGAATGTGGTATTTGGCGACACGTTCGTCAATAATCTGAATTGCCTCAAGGGACATATCCCACAATTTGCGAGCCTGCTCAAAGCCCATTTGCTCGATATATTCGTCAATACCTTCTTCAAAACCGTTGATTGCCTGCCCGCCATTGCGGCCAGAAGCCCCAAAGCCGACACGAGCACCTTCAAGCACAATCACTTTTTTGCCTTTTTCAGCAAGCTCTAATGCGGTGGACAATCCTAAAAAACCCGCTCCAATAATACAAACATCAGCTGTACGATTTTCGGTTAATGTCGGTAATTGAAAATCGATATTTCGCGTTTCGGAATAGTAAGTACGAATGTGTTCTTGATGTGAAAAATTCAGCATAAAGACCGCTTGAATAACTAAATTGCAATGAATATGAAGACATTTGAAATGGCGCACCCGAGAGGATTCGAACCTCTGACCGCTCGGTTCGTAGCCGAGTACTCTATCCAGCTGAGCTACGGGTGCGTATTTGAATTGATACGGTGGTATTTAATTTATCTGCAACCATTTAATTCTGATAGATAAAATTAAATGGCGCACCCGAGAGGATTCGAACCTCTGACCGCTCGGTTCGTAGCCGAGTACTCTATCCAGCTGAGCTACGGGTGCGTGATAAAGTAAATGGCGGTGAGAGAGGGATTCGAACCCTCGATGGAGTTTTTGACCCCATACTCCCTTAGCAGGGGAGCGCCTTCAGCCTGCTCGGCCATCTCACCACTCACTGTGTCTGTGGGCGTGCATATTACTAGGTTATAAAAATATGTCAAACGCTTTTTTGAAAAAATTAAATGATTGGCGACTAACTCGCCAAAACGGCGGATTTTTGCAAACTCTTGAGAAATTTTACTCAAATATCAGTGAGTTAAATTATAAGGTTTACTATTTTCCGCCTTGTGTAATTTAAAGCGACTTAATCACGGAAATTATTAAATTGGAATGGTTGCCCTAAGTCTGCATTTTTCACCAACGCAATTACCGCTTGTAAATCATCGCGTGATTTGCCTGTGACTCGCACCTGCTCGCCTTGAATTTGAGTTTGTACTTTGATTTTAGAATCTTTCACTAACTTCGTGATTTTCTTCGCCATTTCCGTTTCAATACCCTGTTTTAGCTTGATCTCTTTGCTATACAGTTTGCCATGATGCTCACTTTCTGTCGGAATATCTAACGAACTGTGCTCAATACCCCGCTTTACACACGCCCCGCTCAACATTTCAATCAGTTGCTCCAGTTGGAAATCAGATTCAGTGGTCAGTTTGATGGTTTCATTTTTTTCGTTAAGTTCGATCACCGCTTCGACACCACGAAAATCGTAACGCGTACTTAGCACACGGTTCGCATTTTCCACCGCATTACGCACTTCGTGCAAGGTAATTTCAGACACAATATCAAATGATGGCATATTATTTTCCTTTCAGTTGTTCAAATAAATTTTTTGCATTGAGTAACAGTACCAATGCAGTTAAATCACCAAAGTTTACCACAGTTTGAGCCTGTTCTTGCACTTTTGGTTTAGCATGTAAAGCAACGCCAAGGCTAGCCGTTTTCAGCATCGGTAGATCATTGGCTCCATCACCAACAGCAACCCATTGATTTTGGGGAATTTGGTAACGATCTGCCAAGGCTTTCAAGCTTTCGGCTTTATATTGTGCATCAACCACTTTGCCCTGCACTTTACCTGTCAATTTTCCTTCTACAATTTCTAATTGATTGGATACCGCATAATCTAAGCCATATTTTTCCTTCAAATAATCGGCAAAATAATCAAATCCCCCTGAGGCTATCGCCAACTTCCAGCCATGTTGCTGCAAAATTTGCACCATTTGCTCAAAGCCGTCCATAAGCGGTAGGTTTTCACGTACTTTTTGCAAAATGCTTTCAGACGCATTTTCAAGCGTCCCCACCCGCTTGCGTAAACTCTGCTCAAAATCGAGTTCACCCCGCATCGCACTTGCCGTAATCGATGAGACAATCTCCCCCGTGCCTGCAAGTTTGGCGATTTCATCAATACACTCAATTTTAATCGCGGTTGAATCCATATCCATCACTAGCAACCCTGGCTGTTCAAGGCGTGGAATCATTTCAAGATTGCTGATATCGCAGCCGATTTGCTCGGCATGTTGGCGAAGACAAGCGGTCAGATTTCCTGAAAAAAATGCAATTTGATAATCCAAATAGCGAAGTGAACCTAAAAAAGTGAGCTGATTGTGCTGGTGAAATTGCACGATTTGTTGATTAGACAAGGTTTTGGCGTAGATAAAAAAAACAGACATAGCGGAAATTCTCATCAAAAAAAGATAACGGATAATAAAAAAATAATCCGTTTCTGTCTATTCGCCATTGCTTGTTGATTGCAAATTTACAGGCTAAAATCACCGCTTGTTATCGGGAGAAACTATGCAAAAAATCAGCGGAAAAATGTGGAAAATCGGCGTACTCGCAGGAGTGATGTTGCTCTGTGTAGTGATTGTGTCGATGATTGTGACTGGTATCAATCAATTCAAAATCGGCTCACAGTTAGCAGGGATTAACCAAGTATCGAACTTGTCACATCTGCTTGTTCGCCAACAAGCGAAGCTATTTTCATTGATGTTGGTTCGTAATGTGAAAAATGAGGAGTTGATTGAAGCGTTGGACACGTTTTCCGAAGAGGAATTTGTGATCGATGCAAATCTCTACTCACCAACGGGCGTGCTGATTGCTCAAAGTCGCAATGCACAAACCTTCAAGCCACTTGCTCAATCAAACGAGTTGCCCTCGACGACGCAACAAATTGTTGAACCCATTTTTGCTCAACAGGATTTAGTCGGTTTTTTACGAGTTACTTTCGATTCACAATACGGGCAAACCACTCAAAGCAAAGTGAACGAGCTGTTCCACCTTTTGTATGGTGAGCTGATTATTCTATTTTTGGCGGGCGGGCTGTTTGTTAGCTGTTTTTACTATTTCAACCGCCGCCGTATACATATTATCCATAGCCAACCGAAATTATTGCCAGCGGAGAACAAAAGCCAAGCCCAACGTTTTCACTCTCGCCGCCGAGCTTTTGGGCGTAAATGATTGTAATTCGGGCAACAGAGAGTATAATAACCGCCGTTTTTCGCCAAACTGGCACTTAAATTATCAACTTACAGAGGAATAAATGGCTAAAGAAGATTGCATTGAAATGCAAGGTACAATTTTAGAAACCTTACCTAACACTATGTTTCGTGTCGAATTAGAAAACGGACACGTTGTTACCGCTCATATTTCAGGCAAAATGCGTAAAAACTACATTCGCATTTTGACAGGCGATAAAGTTACCGTTGAAATGACCCCATACGATTTAAGCAAAGCACGCATTATTTTCCGTGCAAGATAAAATCAAAACGGCAGCTTCCCAGCTGCCGTTTTCGTTTTATAACACTACTCTTGGTTCTCTGCCCACCAAGCCGCACCGATTAAACCGGCATCTTGGGCATAATAAGCCCGCACAATTTCAGGGCGGTAGATTGCTGGCATTTCAGCAAGAAAATGTTCCACTCGAGCAAGATAACCTTCCGCTAATCCTACGCTGCCACCTAAAGCAATGCGTTGAATATCCAAATTAATTTTGAGATCTGCAATTAAGTGAGCAATCGCTTTTGCAGATTTTTCGACTAAAGTGACCGCTTGTAGATCGCCTGCTCGGAAACGCTCGAATACCTCTGGCGGTTCACAAGGGTTATCCCATTTCGCAGCATCTCGAGCAATAGCTCTGCCTGCGGCCACAGCTTCCACACAGCCGACACGTCCACAACCGCACACTTCACCATTTGGATCTGCCAAGCTATGTCCGATATGCCCGGCAACACCGTTAGTGCCAGTGAATAATTTGCGGTTTAAGATGATCCCACCGCCAACCCCTGTTGAAACCGTGATAAAGGCAAAGTTCTCAATATCGTCTTGACGTAAAAATTCTGCACAGCCCGCTGCTTGAGCATCATTTAACAAGGTAATCGGCTTATCAGTGTGCTTTTTAACACTTTCTTCAAGCGGGAAAAACGCCAAATTACCCAGATTCTTCGGATTCAAGGCAGTCAAAATGCCATTTTGGATAATTCCCGTTGACGCTACTGACACCTTATCGAATTGCCCTTCGAATTTCTGCAAAATTTCCGCCAAAGCGATATCTAAAGCTTCAGCACTCGGGTTTTGTGGCGTATGAATTTGCATACGCTGTTCAACTTGGGCATCTTTGTCGTTTAAAGTAACCAATGCTGCAGCAATCTTTGTGCCACCCACATCAATGGCTAAACAAGCGGTCATTTTAGGCTCCTGTTTTGCGATTTTCGATAGCGGTAACGAACCAGCTCACGATGTGTTCAAGGCGAGTTAATGCAGAGCCAACGGTTACGGCATAAGCACCGTTCTCAATCGCTAATGCAGCAAGTTCAGGAGTGTTATAACGCCCCTCCGCCATCACACGGCAGCCGTTAGCCACTAAATCACGAACGAGTTGAACATCAGGATCTTTCGGAGTTTCACCACCGGTGTAGCCTGACATTGTGCTGCCGATTAAGTCCACACCTAATTTTTGGCAATACATTCCCTCTTCAAAATTTGAGCAGTCTGCCATTGACATTGCACCAAGTTCCTGAATGCGTTTCACCAACACATCAATTTCTGTTGGGCGAATACGATGTGTACCGTCAAAAGCAATAATATCGGCACCTGCATTGTAGAGATCATCAATATCTTGTAAAAATGGCGAAATACGTACAGGGCTGTCGTCTAAATCGTATTTCACAATCCCTACAATCGGCACGTCTACCACTTTACGGACGGCTTTAAGATTCTCAATGCCTTCAATTCGCAAACCTGCCGCACCACCGGCAACAGAAGCCGCCGCCATCGCGGCAACAATTTCAGGGTGATCCATTGGACCATCATCAACAGGCTGGCAAGAAGCAATCAAGCCATGTTTTAATTGTGCTAAAATCTGTTCTTTGGTTAGTCTTGACATACAAACTCCATTATCCCTACAAAAAAAGAAGATTAACTCCAGCATAATATTCTGCAATGACAACTCACGCAAGATATAGACGAAAAAAGTGAGAACTAGATCAAATTTTTACAACTTTGTCGACTTCAGCTCGACAAAGTTGTAAAAATTTTGAAGATTTTGACAAAAAAAATCGGTATAGTATTGTCACTTTTTTCATCGTCGATTTTGTTCATAAAATCGATATATTTTTGGACTTTCTGAGGTTTTAATAATGGATACATTAATCAGCCTATTAGGTATTGTTGTACTCCTTTTAATTGCTTTCTTATTATCTAACAATAAAAAAGCAATTAATGTGCGTACCGTTGCTGGTGCATTGGCTTTCCAAGTTGGTATTGGTGCATTAATTCTTTATGTCCCTGCAGGTCGTGAAGCATTACTTGCTGCAGCAAAAGGTATCAGTGCCGTTATCAACTATGGTAACGATGGTATCAACTTCTTATTTGGTGGCTTAGTTAGCGACAAAATGTTTGAAGTCTTTGGCGGCGGCGGTTTCGTCTTCGCACTTCGTGTTCTTCCACCAATCATCTTCTTCTCTGCATTAATCTCTGTACTTTACTACTTAGGCATCATGCAATTTGTGATCCGTATTTTAGGCGGTGCATTGCAAGCAGTTCTTGGTACATCTAAATCAGAGTCAATGTCTGCAGCAGCAAACATTTTCGTCGGCCAAACTGAAGCTCCATTACTGGTTAAACCATACATCAAATCAATGACTAACTCTGAGTTATTTGCGGTAATGTGTGGTGGTTTAGCTTCTGTTGCGGGTGCGGTAATGATTGGCTACGCTGGTATGGGGGTACCACTTCCATACTTAATCGCAGCCTCATTTATGGCAGCCCCAGGTGGTTTATTGTTCGCTAAAATTCTTCACCCTCAAACAGAACCATTTAAAGATGAGTTAAGTGAAGAAGATATGGATGACAAACCATCTAACGTAATCGAAGCAGCAGCAGTAGGTGCCTTCTCTGGTATGCAATTAGTGATGAACGTAGGTGCAATGTTATTAGCATTCATCGCATTAATCGCTATGTTAAACGGCTTTATTGGCTGGACAGCAGGGTTAATTGGTTTTGAAGGTGTTACTCTCCAATCGCTTCTCGGCTATATATTCCAACCTCTTGCATGGGTAATTGGTGTGCCATGGGAAGAAGCTCAAGTTGCTGGCTCTTTAATCGGTACTAAATTAGTAGTGAACGAATTTGTTGCTTACGCCGATTTCGCTAACTACTTAAAACCTGAAGCAGCCGTTGCCTTAAGTGCAAAAACCGTTGCAATTATCACTTTCGCATTATGTGGTTTCGCAAACTTAAGCTCAATTGCAATTTTAATCGGCGGTCTTGGCGGTATGGCACCAAATCGTCGTAGCGATGTTGCTCGTATGGGCTTAAAAGCGGTTGCAGCTGGTACGCTTTCTAACTTAATGAGTGCTGCGATTGCAGGCTTGTTTATCGGTATCGGCGGTGCCGTACTGTAATGTAAAAATAGCGTAATCAACACCGCAGGAAACTGCGGTGTTGTCATTTTAGGCTAAGTTAAACGATTGCGTAAAATCCTCTTAGTCCCACAGTCCCCCTTTTTCAAAGGGGCAAACAATATAGAAGGAAAATCCTATGAGTTTAAAACAAGTAGCACAACAAGCGTTGTCATTAATGGATTTAACTACCTTAAACGACAACGACACTGATGAAAAGGTCATCGCACTTTGCCAACAAGGCAATACTGCTTTTGGTACACCTGCTGCCGTTTGCGTCTACCCCCGTTTTGTGCCGATCGCTCGAAAAGCCTTAAGAATGCAAGGTACTGAAAACGTGAAAATTGCGACTGTCACCAACTTCCCACATGGGAGTGATGATATTGACATTGCGGTTGCAGAAACGAAAGCTGCAGTTGCCTATGGTGCAGACGAAGTGGATGTCGTTTTCCCATATCGAGCGTTAATGGCTGGCAATGAACAAATCGGTTTTGAATTAGTCAAACAGTGCAAAGCCGTTTGTGCCGTAGCAAATGTTATTTTAAAAGTCATTATTGAAACAGGTGAATTGAAAACTGAAGCATTAATTCGCAAGGCGAGCGAAATTTCAATCAAGGCAGGTGCAGATTTCATCAAAACCTCAACAGGTAAAGTGCCTGTCAATGCAACCCTTGAATCTGCCCGCATTATGCTTGAGACCATTCGTGATTTAGGTGTAGCTGACACTGTTGGTTTTAAAGCAGCAGGTGGCGTGAAAACTAGCGAAGAAGCAGCACAATATTTAGCTTTAGCAGCTGATATTTTGGGTAAAAACTGGGTAAACCAAGCTCACTTCCGTTTCGGTGCATCAAGCCTATTAGCCAATTTACTAGCAACCTTAAACGATCAACAAGTAAATAAAAACGTCACTGGTTACTAACTCATTACAAGCGGTCAGTTTCCAAGAAAAATGTGTAAAACTTTCGTCGGATCTCACCGCTTGTTATCTAATTTATCGGACGAATGGGAAATACTCATTCATTCTTAATCCACCAATAAGAGGAACTCACAATGACTCCACATATTAACGCACCAGCAGGTGCATTCGCTGATGTTGTTTTAATGCCAGGCGACCCACTTCGTGCAAAATACATCGCAGAAACCTTCTTAGAAAACCCTGAGCTTGTTACCAATGTGCGTAATATGTTCGGCTACACGGGCACTTACAAAGGCCGTAAAGTGTCAGTAATGGGACACGGTATGGGTATTCCTTCTTGCTCAATCTACGCAAAAGAGTTGATCACCGAATATGGCGTGAAAAAAATCATTCGTGTGGGTTCATGTGGAGCCGTGCGTCCAGACGTTAAATTACGTGAAGTGGTCATCGGTGTCGGTGCTTGTACCGATTCAAAAGTAAACCGCATCCGTTTCAAAGATAACGATTTTGCTGCTATCGCAGACTTCGATATGACTTTAGCCGCAGTTCAAGCCGCAAAAGCAAAAGGTATAAACGTGCGTGTAGGTAACCTTTACTCAGCAGACTTATTCTATACACCCGATGTTGAAATGTTTGATGTGATGGAAAAATACGGCATTTTAGGGGTAGAGATGGAAGCTGCAGGGATCTACGGTGTAGCTGCAGAGTTCGGGGCAAAAGCCTTAACGATCTGTACCGTTTCAGACCACATCCGCACCCATGAACAAACCACTGCTGAAGAACGTCAATTAACTTTCAACGACATGATTGAAATTGCGTTGGAATCTGTGTTAATCGGCGACCAACAATAATTTGCAAAATTTTTGCCAAATCTAACCGCTTGTAAAAGCGGTTATAACAAAAAAGCCTGATTTTCATCAGGCTTTTCTTGGCTTGCGTTTAGAATTACGCTTGACCTTTCACTTCTTTTAAACCGTTGAATGGTGCTTTCTCACCTAACGCTTCTTCAATACGGATTAATTGGTTGTATTTCGCAACACGGTCTGAACGGCTCATTGAACCTGTTTTGATTTGACCTGCTGCAGTACCTACCGCTAAATCAGCAATCGTTGCATCTTCAGTTTCACCAGAACGGTGTGAAATTACGGCAGTGTAACCAGCGTCTTTTGCCATTTTGATGGCCGCAAGCGTTTCAGTTAATGAACCGATTTGGTTGAACTTGATTAAGATTGAGTTTGCAATCCCCTTCTCGATACCGTTTTTCAAAATTTTAGTATTCGTTACAAATAAGTCGTCGCCAACTAATTGAACTTTGTCACCTAACACTTTAGTTTGATATGCGAAACCGTCCCAGTCTGACTCATCTTGACCATCTTCGATAGAGACGATTGGGTATTCTTTACATAAACCTTCTAAATAGTGAGTGAACTCTTCAGAAGTGAATGATTTACCTTCACCTTTCATTTCGTACATACCGTTTTCTTTGTTGTAGAACTCAGATGAGGCACAGTCCATAGCAAGTGTTACATCTTTACCTAACACATAACCGGCTTTCTCAACCGCTTCTTTGATACACGCAAGTGCATCTGCGTTTGAAGCAAGATTTGGCGCGAAACCACCCTCGTCACCTACAGCAGTATTTAGACCTTTACCTTTTAATACTTTCGCAAGGTTGTGGAATACTTCAGCACCGATACGTAACGCTTCTTTTAACGTTTTCGCACCTACAGGTTGAATCATAAATTCTTGGATATCAACGTTATTGTCAGCGTGCTCACCACCGTTGATAATGTTCATCATTGGTAATGGCATGGAGTACACGCCTGGTGTGCCGTTAAGTTCTGCAATATGAGCATAAAGTGGCATACCTTTTGAAGCTGCCGCAGCTTTTGCATTTGCTAAAGACACCGCTAAAATTGCGTTCGCACCGAATTTAGATTTGTTGTCTGTACCATCTAAGTCGATCATAATTTGGTCGATCTCAGCTTGGTTAGATGCATCTTTGCCCAAAATGGCTTGTGCGATTTCGTTGTTTACTGCAGAAACAGCTTTTAACACACCTTTACCTAAGAAACGTGCTTTGTCACCATCACGTAACTCTAATGCTTCGCGTGAACCTGTTGATGCACCTGATGGTGCAGCTGCTAAACCAACAAAACCACCTTCTAAGTGAACTTCAGCTTCAACAGTTGGGTTACCACGAGAGTCGATGATTTCACGACCAATTACTTTAACGATTTTTGCCATTGTTAATATCCTCAATGTGAGATTAATGTAAAAAAACGTGTGTATAGTAATCGGATTTTGCTGTTTTGTCTTGTAAAAAAGTGACATACTTCACAAAATCTGAAAGTAATTTGATCCGAACGGGTAATTTCGGGAAAATACACAAAAGATTGCTCAAACAAATTCTACCCCCGCAAACGGGACCAGAGTTTATTATTTTAGAGAACATAAAATGACCACAACCGAACTTTTACGCTGTGAAAATATCAGCAAATTTTACAAAGAAGGTGCAAATAATACGCAGGTATTAAAAAATATTTCGTTTTCAATGAACAACGGGGAACTTGTTGCCATTGTTGGAAGCTCTGGCTCAGGGAAAAGCACGCTACTTCATACATTAGGAGGATTAGATCAACCAAGTCTAGGTGAAGTGTTTATCAAGGGTCAATCACTCCAACGATTGAGCAGTAATGCCCTTGCGAAGCTACGCAATCAACACTTGGGCTTCGTTTATCAATTTCATCATTTAATGGCTGATTTCTCTGCACTGGAAAATGTGATGATGCCAATGTTAATTGGTCAGCAAAGTCGCTCAGAAGCCAAAGATCGGGCTGAAAAAATGCTACAAGCGGTTGGTTTATCTCATCGAATTACGCATCGACCGTCCGCTTTATCTGGTGGCGAACGCCAACGTGTAGCCATTGCCAGAGCCTTGGTGAACAATCCATCACTCGTGCTTGCTGACGAACCAACAGGGAATCTCGACCAAAAAACAACAGAAAGTATTTTTGATTTGATCAAACAGCTTAATCAAGAGCAATGCATTGCCTTTCTCTTAGTTACCCATGATTTAGGGTTAGCAGATAAACTCAACCGTCGTTTTGTCATGCAAGACGGTGTTTTGCTTGAGGATAAATAATGAACACGCCTTTTTTTATCAGTTATCGTTACCAGAAAGGCAAGCAGAAAAACCGTTTGGTATCGCTTATTTCGCTTTTCTCTAGCGTTGGAATTGCGTTGGGCGTAGCGGTGCTCATTATCGGACTGAGTGCAATGAATGGCTTCGAACGAGAACTTAACCAGCGCGTGCTATCCGTTGTGCCACAAGCTGAGATTTTTTCTTATAACAAAAATCAAAATGCGTTTATTCAACAGGGAAATCGTCTCGAGCAACTTGTTCAAACCAACCCGAATGTTCTTGCTGTCTCCCCTTATATTAGCTTTACTGGGCTGATTGAAAATGGTTCTAAGCTCAAAATTGCCGAGATTCGAGGCATTGAACCGTTTAAACATGAAAAAACGAGCTCCTTAAATCAATTTATTGCTAAGGAGCAATGGCAAAGTTTCAAGCAACAAGGTGGTCTTATTATTGGAGCAGGGATTGCTCGAGATTTAAATATCGACATTGGTGAGGATGTAACTTTGCTGCTCCCACAATCAAGCCATGACGGCAAACTCGCTCAACCTTTACGCTTCAGCTTAAATGTGACAGGTATTTTACGTCTAGACGGTCAGCTTGATCACAGTTATGCCATTATTTCGCTTGAAAAAGCACAAGAACTGTTGGAGCTAGAATCTCGCCAGATTTCAGGCGTTGAAATGAAAGTAAAAGATCCCTTCAATGCGAGAGATATGCGGTTTCCAGAATTGGCGAATTACCCCCAACAGATACATTTCAAAACGTGGATCGATAAATTTGGCTATATGTATCACGACATTCAGCTGATCCGCACCGTGATGTATATTGCGATGGTATTAGTGATTGGCGTAGCGTGCTTCAACATTATTTCAACGCTCGTCATGGCCGTCAAAGACAAGCAAGGCGATATTGCGATCCAACGCACACTGGGAGCAAACAACCGTTTTATTCAGCAAATTTTCTTGTGGTATGGATTAATTTCAGGACTAAAAGGGGCATTGTTTGGGATTGTGCTAGGCGTTGTTCTGGCGTTAAATCTCACGGCAATTATCAAAGCTCTGGAAGATTTCTTCGACGTAAAATTGCTTTCTGATGGCGTGTATTTTATCGATTTTCTACCGAGTGAAATCCATTGGCTCGACATCATTTGGGTGTTACTGGCCACCATCATTCTAAGTCTTATCGCCAGCCTCTACCCTGCAATTCGGGCCTCAAAACTCGAACCTGCGAAAGTGTTGAGTGGGCATTGATTCATAATGCAAACAGGCGGACATTTCCGCCTGTTTTTTCATCATTCAAATAGTTACAACTTTTCCGCCCTTTCTGGCAACAACACAGGAATACCGTTTTCAATCGGATAGGCTAATTGGGCTTGACGACTGATTAAGCGATTGTTTTCTTTGTCCCATTCCAGTTTTTGATGGGAAACAGGGCAAGCGATGATGTTAAGTAGTTTTTCGTTCATTGTAGGTTCTCACTAAATCTAAAATAGGTTGAAGCAAACAAGCGGTCGCTTCCGCTGAAAATTTTGCAGAAACAGGCACATACCACCAGTTTGGTTCGGCAAAGGCGTGGCATTTTACCGCATCTTTTTCGGTCATCAGCAATGGTTCTCCCGCAGATAATGGCGAAATTATCGCCGCAGAATAGGCTTGGTGGTCGGCAAAACTGTGGCAAGCGGTCAGATTGATGCCATAGTGTTGCAACATCTTAAAAAAACGGGGTGGATAACCAATGCCCGCCAAAGCCACGGCTGACTGCTTGGTAAAATCACGCAATGGCTTACGTTCGCCCGTAGCTAAGTTGATCGCCTCCGTCGGCTCAAGAGTCATCAAATGCTCGCCTTGATTTGCAACATTTCCGTTGCAAATGACCGCTTGTACCGATTTCAAACGACTCGGTAGCTCGCGTAAACTGCCCGCAGGTAACAAAAATCCGTTGCCGAAACGGCGTTCGCCATCAATCACCACCCATTCTATATCTCGTTGTAAAGCGTAATGTTGCAAACCATCATCGGTGATAATCAAATCTAGTTCAAACTGGCTCAACAGCAGTGCAATACTTTGCTGACGGTTCGGTGAAATTGCCACAGGAGCTTGGGTGCGTTGAGCAATTAGCACAGGCTCATCGCCCATTTGTTCGGGATCGCTTTGTGCCGTGACAAGCTGCGGAAACAGCTTATTTTTCCCACCATAACCACGGGAAATCACCCCCACTTTAATGCCTCTCTGTTGCATCTGCTCCACCAGCCACACCACTACTGGCGTTTTGCCATTACCGCCCACCGAAATATTCCCCACCACCAAAACCGGCACAGGCGAGCGGTAAGATTTCAAGCAATTTTTGCGATACAACGCTCGGCGGAGTTGACTAATCAGCCAAAATAGCAGCGAAAATGGTGCAAGTAGAAAGGTAAAAGGGTTAATGGATTGCCAGATTTTCATTGTTATTTTACTTTTTGGTAATTCTCAATTTGTATAATATCTCATCGATGAATAGATTTTCTGAATAAAACTTTGTTGCCTAAGTCAGCTTCGGATAAAGTCTTTGGTTCACTTCTATGCTTTCTTCTTTATATTTTTCATCCTTTCCAAAAGGAAACCAACCAAAACACCCACCACCGAACTGTAAGAAAGTTAATAGCTTTTTCTTTTCTGATTTTTGTTCAGTACTTATCTAAGTTCAACGACGGAAATCCTTTTCTTTTTCTCGTCTTGTTAACTTCATAATAGTAAAAAAGGGCAATAAATTATTGCCCATCAATAAATTTTACTCCACCTTCGGTTTTTCGCCTTTCTCAACAGAGCCTTTGCCGACGGTGACTTTTTTCGCATTGAGCGAAGGTAAGTCATACATCGTATCAAGCAACAGATTTTCCACAATTGAACGCAAACCACGTGCCCCTGTTTTGCGGGCAATCGCTTTTTGGGCGATGGCAGTGAGTGCATCTTTGGTGAATTTCAGCTCCACGCCTTCCATTTTGAATAGGGCTTGATACTGTTTGATGATCGCATTTTTCGGCTCGGTCAAAATTTGGATCAACGCCGCCTCGTCTAATTCAGACAATGGCGTAATCACGGGCAAACGTCCGATCAACTCTGGGATCAAGCCGAATTTGACCAGATCTTCTGGTTCCACTTGCTTGAATAATTCGGTTAAGGCTTGACGATCTTTATCTTTTTTCAGCTCTGCACCAAAGCCAATACCACCTTGTTTATTGGTTCGGGCTTCGACAATTTTATCCAGCCCCGCAAAAGCTCCGCCACAAATAAATAGAATTTTAGACGTATCTACCTGAATGGTTTCTTGTTTAGGGTGTTTACGTCCACCTTGTGGATTAATGTTTGCGACCGTGCCTTCCACCAATTTTAACAAGGCTTGTTGCACACCTTCGCCCGATACATCTCGGGTGAGCGATGGGTTTTCTGATTTACGGGTGATTTTGTCGATCTCATCAATGAAAATAATGCCACGCTCGGCTTGTTCTGCATCAAAATCGCATTTCATCAATAATTTTTGGATCACGTTTTCTACGTCTTCTCCCACATAGCCCGCTTGAGTCAGCGTTGTGGCATCTGCAACGGCAAACGGCACATTCAAACGGCGAGCTAAACTTTCCGCTAACAAGGTTTTTCCGCTTCCTGTTGGACCAATCAACAAAATATTACTTTTGCCAAGCTCAACGCCCTCGCTTTCTTCATTATCTGACAAGGCATTACGTAAGCGTTTGTAGTGGTTATAGACCGCCACTGACAGCACTTTTTTGGCGTGTTCTTGTCCGATCACATAATCATCTAAATGAGCATGAATTTCGTGTGGGGTGGGCACTTTTTCTGGCTCGCTTTCGCTCTGCTCAAATGCCTCATCAATTAACGGCTCGGCTTCGCCTTTGAGCAATGCATAGGATTCTTCGATACAGTCATTGCAGATATGCCCTTCAGTGCCTTCGATTAACGCATCAACTTCTGAGCGACGTTTACCACAAAAACTGCAGTGTGGCTCTTGTTCAAATTTATTCATTATTTCTGATCTCTTTTGCTCACCACCGCATCAATTAAGCCATAATCTTGGGCTTCATCGGCTGACATAAAATTATCACGGTCAGTGTCTTTTTCAATTTTTTCTAGCGGCTGGCCCGTAAATTCCGCCATACGTTCGTTTAAAGTCTGTTTGATTTTCAAAATTTCTTGGGCGTGAATTTGAATATCCGACGCTTGCCCACGGAAGCCGCCGAGCGGCTGATGAATCATCACTCGGGCATGCGGTAAGGCAAAGCGTTTGCCTTTTGTCCCTGCGGAAAGCAAAAATGCTCCCATTGAACAAGCTTGCCCGATACACACAGTGCTAACATCTGGTTTGATGAAATTCATCGTATCGAAAATCGCCATCCCCGCCGTCACCGAACCACCAGGGGAGTTGATGTAAAGGTGAATATCTTTTTCAGGATCTTCCGCCTCTAAAAATAGCAACTGGGCGACAATCAACTTCGCCATTTCATCTTCCACGCCACCGTTTAAAAAAATAATCCGCTCTTTGAGTAAGCGGGAGTAAATATCATAGGCACGTTCGCCTTTGGAACTCTGTTCCACAACCATTGGAATAACTGACATTTTCGTTCCTTATAAAATAGAAAAACGCTGAATTTTAACAAAAATCGGCAAGGGTAGAAAGTGGCACGAAATAGCGGTAAGATCTGCCCACTTTTTTACAATTTGAATAATGATGACATTAAATGACATATATACCCAGTTTGCAAATTGCAAATCTTGGGAAGAAAGATACCGCTTGTTAATTCAGCTCAGCCGCCAACTGCCAAAACTTTCGGCACAAGAGTTGGAAGCTCTCCCCGAAATTCACGGCTGCGAAAGCCGCTTGTGGTTTGCGTTTCAAACCGAACCGAGAGAAATCAAAGCCTATAGCGATGCCCGTTTAATGCAAGGGCTATTGATGATCGTCCGTATCGCCTTGCTTGAAAAAACCACCGCCGAGTTAGCACAGTTTGAAATTCAACCGCTTTTTGATGAGCTACACATTACCCGTCATTTGACGAGCACTCGTTTGAATGGGCTAAAACAAATTCAAGACATTGTTAGAAACGCTAGTTGATCTAAAACGCACTCCCCGTTTACTTTAGCTTTCTTGCTCGTTCGCTGTCCCACTTTTCTAACTGGGCTAAGGCATTATTTTTTCTGTTTAGATTCGGTTGTTTATCAGCACACAGCACGATATTTTCTAAAGTGTCAGCTTGATAATAATAAGGCTGCTTGCTTTGCAACGCTTGGTCAAATTGTTGGTAAGCCGCATCAAATTTGCCCTGCTTACACAAAAATGTGCCGTAATTATTCATCACATCAGGGCGATTTTCACTCAACGTTAAGGCTTGTTGGTAGGCTTTTTCGGCATTGCTTGGCTCGCCAATTTGCTGAAAATAGTAGGCAAGGACAGAATGCGGCAGATAATCTTTTGGGCCGTGCTCAAGAGCTTTGTCGATATTTTGCTTGGCTTTTGGAAAGTCATTCTGTTCCAGATAAGCCAAGGCAAGATTGATACGAGCTTTAACCGCTTCACTGCGGTTAAACCCAGCTTGCTCTGGCGGGCTTTGCGTAGCACAACCTGAGAGCCAGAGAGCTAGCAAACAAGCGGTCAGATTTTGAAAAAGTTTTGCAAATTTCATCGTTTCTCTCATCACAGTACATTTTGTTAGGGGAAAACCTACATGTCCCTCATTGTTTTTACGGTGTAAGCTAAGTCTTAACCCACCAATTAGCATTACAAGCGGTTAGTTTTGATGAAAAATTTGCAAATCGTAATGGCGGGCGAAGCCCCACCCGACCTATTGAGCGATTGCAATATTTTCACCAAACTTACGTTTTTCCATCGTGCGTTTGGTACGGTCGATGACGTCGCCAGCAAGCTGTCCACAGGCGGCGTCAATATCATCGCCACGAGTTTTACGAACGGTGACGGTAAAGCCATATTCCATCAGCGTTTTTTGGAAACGGTCGATACGCGTATTTGAGCTTTTCGCATATGGGGCTTCTGGGAACGGGTTCCACGGAATCAAATTGATTTTGCTCGGGGTGTTTTTCAACACATCCGCCAACTGATGTGCATGTTCTACACTGTCATTCACTTGGTTGAGCATCACATATTCAATCGTCACTTTGCCGTGGTTAGCATTCGACACTTCTAAATATTTGTTCACCGAGTCAATCAACATTTTGATGTTGTATTTTTTGTTGATTGGCACGATTTCATCACGCAATGCATCGTTCGGAGCATGCAGCGAAATCGCCAACGCCACGTCAATTTGCTCCCGCATTTTATCCAATGCAGGCACCACACCTGAAGTTGAAAGAGTTACACGGCGTTTGGATAAGCCGTAGGCAAAGTCGTCTAACATAATTTCCATTGCAGGAATCACATTATTCATATTCAACAACGGCTCCCCCATTCCCATCATCACCACATTGGTGATTGGTCGCACGCCAGTTACACCAAAGTTACCGATAATTTTCGATGCTCGCCACACTTGCCCGATAATTTCCGACACACTCAGGTTGCGGTTAAAGCCTTGTTGTGCGGTGGAGCAGAAAGTACAGGCTAAGGCACAGCCCACTTGCGAAGATACGCACAACGTTGCCCGATCATCTTCAGGAATATAAACGGTTTCGATCTGCTGATCCCCCACTTGCATCGCCCATTTGATTGTGCCATCGGCAGAACGCTGTTCCACTGCCACTTCAGGCGCCTTGATTTCGGCGATATTTTTCAGTTTCTCCCGTAACACTTTGTTGATGTTGGTCATATTGTCAAAATTGTCTTCACCAAAGTGGTAAATCCATTTCATCAACTGATCGGCACGGAACGGTTTTTCGCCCATTTCGGCAAAAAGCTCCCGCATTTCTTGACGGTTCAAATTTAATAGGTTGATTTTTTCTTGTTTGGATTGAGTTGAGCAACCGCTATTAGTCGCTTGAATTTGTTCAGACATTGAAAAGCCTCGTTGTTACACGTCTTGTGGCAAAAGGTGAATTTTGCATTGATAAAAGAGTGCAAATTCTACTGATGTCTGAGGCTATAGGCTAGTGATTTTTATCAGATTTGCAAAGTTGAAGATGTGCGTTTTTCGACAGAGATCACAAAAATCGGATTACAAGCGGTTAGTTCCACTAAACATTTTGCAAGTTGAGTATGCTTTGAAAATTAAGAAAACGCTTAAGAAGAAGTGGTGGGCGATACCGGTCTCGAACCAGTGACCCCCTCCTTGTAAGGGAGGTGCTCTCCCAACTGAGCTAATCGCCCTTCATTGATATGAAGCTTATGATGCTAAGTCTAAGTGGTGGGCGATACCGGTCTCGAACCAGTGACCCCCTCCTTGTAAGGGAGGTGCTCTCCCAACTGAGCTAATCGCCCACTTGAGACTTACATCTGGGAAGTTTGAAAGGTTGGTACTTTTTATTATTAAAAAGTGGTGGGCGATACCGGTCTCGAACCAGTGACCCCCTCCTTGTAAGGGAGGTGCTCTCCCAACTGAGCTAATCGCCCTTTTCAAACTGTTTTGCAACGCAACGTTGCGGGGTGGCATTATAGGGATCTTAAAATTATCGTCAAACGATTTTTGCAAAAATTTGTGTATTCGCTGAATTTTTCGCCCAAAACGGCAAATTTTCACTATTAATCGTTGATCATAAGAGTAAAATAGTAAAGTTTTTTGCTAAAAATTTTAAATTAGGATAAAAAATGAAAATTGAAACCCTTTTCCCCTTAGCTCCGAATGTGAAAGTTCGTACTCGTTTTGCCCCAAGTCCAACAGGCTATTTACACGTTGGTGGTGCGAGAACGGCACTTTATTCATGGTTATATGCTAAACATAATCAAGGCGAATTTGTGCTGCGTATTGAAGATACCGATTTAGAACGTTCAACGCCAGAAGCAACCGCAGCAATTTTGGAAGGAATGGAATGGTTGAATTTAGAATGGGATCACGGTCCTTATTATCAAACTAAACGCTTTGACCGCTATAATCAGGTGATCGATCAAATGCTTGAACAAGGTCTGGCATATCGTTGCTACTGTTCAAAAGAGCGTTTAGATGCATTGCGTGCAGAGCAGGAAGCTCGTAAAGAGAAACCACGATACGATCGCCACTGTTTACACAATCCACCCTTGGATCCTAATGCTCCACACGTTGTTCGTTTCAAAAATCCAACTGAAGGTTCTGTCGTATTTGACGATGCCGTTCGTGGTCGAATTGAAATCAGCAACAGCGAATTAGATGATTTGATCATTCGCCGCACCGATGGCTCACCAACCTACAACTTCTGCGTTGTCGTCGATGACTGGGATATGGGGATCACCCACGTGGTGCGTGGTGAAGATCACATCAACAACACACCTCGTCAAATCAATATTTTGAAAGCGTTAGGTGCTCCAATCCCTGTTTATGCCCACGTATCAATGATTAACGGCGATGATGGACAAAAATTATCCAAACGTCATGGCGCCGTCGGCGTGATGCAATATCGTGATGATGGCTACTTACCAGAAGCTTTGATCAACTACTTAGTGCGTTTAGGTTGGGGGCATGGTGACCAAGAAATTTTCAGCCGTGAAGAGATGATTGAACTGTTCAATTTAGAAGCGGTGAGTAAATCCGCCAGTGCGTTCAATACTGAGAAATTACAATGGTTGAACCAACACTATATCCGCAGCCTTGATCCAAATTATGTGGCAGGCTATTTGGCGTGGCATATGCAAAATCAAGGCATTGATACCAACCATGGTCCAGCCCTTGCCGAGATAGTTGGCGTGCTTGGTGAACGTTGCAAGACGTTGAAAGAAATGGCAGCATCAAGCCGTTACTTCTTTGAAGAATTTGACAGCTATGATGAAAAAGCCGCAGCGAAAAACTTTAAGGCTGAAGCTGTTGCCCCTCTTGCAAAACTTTCCGAGAAACTAACCGCTTGTAATGAGTGGACGGTGGAAAAAATTCACGAAGCGATGAATCAAACCGCTGAAGAATTAGAAATCGGTATGGGCAAAGTTGGAATGCCATTCCGCTTGGCGGTCACCGGCTCAGGACAATCGCCATCAATGGACATCACCGCTAAATTGGTCGGCAAAGAACGTACTCTCGCCCGCCTAGCGAAAGCGATTGCGTATATTCAAGCGAATAGCTAGTCAGTTTTTGAGCAATCAAAGGGCGAAACTGTTTTTGTGATTGACAGATAAGCCGCAAACACCTATTATTTCGCTCGTTTTTGGGGATATAGCTCAGTTGGGAGAGCGCTTGCATGGCATGCAAGAGGTCATCGGTTCGATCCCGTTTATCTCCACCAAATTTTAAGCCTTGGATTTTCCAAGGCTTTTTTGTTTTCTGATAGTTGGATTTTATGAGACAACAAAAAAGGGCTTTCGCCCTTTTGTGAAAAATTAGAATGGCATTTTCATACCTGGTGGCAACTGAATACCTGCAGTAACGCTTGCCATTTTTTCTTTTTGTAACTCTTCAGCACGACGCACTGCATCGTTAAAAGCGGCAGCGATTAAATCTTCCAACATTTCTTTGTCGTCTTCCATCAATGATGGATCGATTTCAATACGACGGCAATTATGTGCGCCGTTAATCGTGATTTTCACCAAACCAGCTCCTGATTCCCCCGTCACTTCAAGCTGTGCGATCTCTTCTTGCATTTTTTGCATACGTTCTTGCATTTGTTGAGCTTGCTTCATTAAGCCGCCCAATCCGCCTTTTCCAAACATGGTTTACTCCTAAGTAATAAAAAACGCCCGCATTCTACTGAAGCAAGCGTTTAGGTGCAAGCGGTTAGATCCGCTTAATAATTTGCAATTGCAAAAAATTGTACGGAAATGACCGCTTGTCAGATTAGATTTTGCTCTTATCGCGAACGGCACCTTTATCGGCAGACGTCGCAAAATGCCCGTAAACTTTGAGGGCAAAGGAAACTTCACGCTGGCGATTTGCGGGTTTCCAACCTAGTTTATCTTGCTCTGCTCGACGTTGAGCTAATTCGGCTTCAGGCACGACTAACTCAATTTTACGGTTTGGAATATCGATCTCAATGATATCGCCATCTTTGACTACGCCAATTAAACCGCCAGCAGCCGCTTCTGGTGAGCAATGTCCGATGGATAAGCCCGATGTACCGCCAGAAAAACGTCCGTCTGTTAATAAGGCACAGGCTTTGCCTAAACCCATAGATTTCAGATAGCTAGTTGGATAAAGCATTTCTTGCATGCCCGGTCCGCCTTTTGGACCTTCGTAGCGAATAACGACAACATGCCCAGCTTGCACTTTGCCACCTAAAATACCTGCAACTGCATCTTCTTGGCTTTCAAACACAATGGCTTTACCGCTAAATTTTAAGATGCTTTCATCAACGCCTGCAGTTTTTACGATACAGCCATCTAAAGCGATATTGCCCGATAACATGGCTAAGCCACCATCTTGGCTATAAGCAAATGCTTTGCTACGAATACAGCCATTTTCACGATCATCATCAACAGTATCCCAACGGCAGTCTTGCGAGAAGGCTTGCGTGGTGCGAATACCTGCTGGACCAGCTCGGAAGAATTTGTGTACTGCTTCATCTTGCGTGAGTTTGATGTCGTATTTAGCAATCTGTTCACCAATGCTCATACCTAAAATGGTGCGAGTTTGGTTGTTCAACAAGCCTGCACGGTCTAACTCGCCCAAAATCGCCATAATACCGCCAGCACGATGCACATCTTCCATGTGATATTTTTGCGTATTTGGTGCCACTTTGCTCAGGCAAGGCACCACACGAGAAAGGCGATCAATATCCGCCATAGTGAAATCCACTTCTGCTTCTTGTGCGGCTGCTAATAAATGCAGAACGGTGTTGGTTGAGCCGCCCATGGCAATATCCAGGCTCATGGCATTGTCGAAAGCGTCTTTAGTGGCGATTGAGCGTGGTAATACGGAAACATCATCTTGCTCATAATAACGTTTGCACAGTTCAACAATCTGTTTGCCGGCATCTAAGAAAAGCTGCTTGCGGTCAGCGTGGGTGGCTAAACAAGAACCGTTGCCTGGTAAGCTCAAGCCAAGTGCTTCCGTTAAACAGTTCATCGAATTAGCAGTAAACATGCCAGAGCAAGAACCACAAGTTGGGCAAGCGGAACGCTCGATCTGTTCGCTTACTTCGTCCGACACATTCGGGTTTGCCCCTTGGATCATCGCATCAACCAAGTCTAATTTGATGATTTGATCGGATAACTTGGTTTTGCCTGCTTCCATTGGACCACCAGAGACAAACACCGTTGGAATGTTCAAACGCATTGCTGCCATTAGCATTCCTGGGGTGATTTTGTCGCAGTTGGAAATACACACCATCGCATCGGCACAATGTGCATTGACCATATATTCCACACTATCTGCAATCAAATCTCGGCTTGGCAAAGAATAAAGCATACCTCCATGCCCCATGGCGATCCCATCATCAACGGCAATAGTATTAAATTCTTTCGCGACACCGCCTGCTTTCTCAATTTCAGCCGCAACTAATTGCCCCATATCTTTTAAGTGAACGTGCCCCGGGACAAATTGCGTAAATGAATTCACCACCGCAATAATCGGCTTACCGAAATCATTTTCTTTCATTCCTGTTGCACGCCATAAAGCACGTGCGCCTGCCATATTACGACCTTGTGTACTGGTCGCTGAACGTAGTTTAGGCATAATCTCTCCAAGTTTTATAATGTTATGTTGTGTTTACAAGCGGTTAGTTTTTCAGAAAATTTTGCAAATTTCCATAGAAATTTAACCGCTTGTTAAAAGAATTATAAATTACGCCC
Organism: Frederiksenia canicola; assembly: GCF_011455495.1. Lineage (NCBI taxonomy): Bacteria > Pseudomonadati > Pseudomonadota > Gammaproteobacteria > Pasteurellales > Pasteurellaceae > Frederiksenia > Frederiksenia canicola. Next base: position 960,751 of record NZ_CP015029.1, on the reverse strand, counting down.
GATCCCCTTAAACTTCTCTACAAAAGCCGCCACTTTTTGGAAAACTCTTTGTTTTAGCGTTAAATATTTTGGATTAATTGGACTCATTTTAGGCAAAATATCGTTTAACTCAGTGCCATTTTCGCTGGTATATTCTCGTTTCAAGGAATTACTGATATAGCGTTTTGCCGCATCTACATTAAGTTGCTCTTCATCAATTAAGGTTTTTGCCTCTTTTTGTAGTTCCATTTGTGCATATTGGAAAAAGGCTTCAATAATATCCGCTTTATGCTTAAATTGATTGAGATCCGTTTGCTCAATAAATTCTACAATTAGACCTTCTTTGGCACGGTTACCAAGGCTTGCCCGAATAGTGCGGCGTATATCTGCGATCAAATCTTCTTTATTACCAGATTTTTTATTTTGTTCAAAAATCAATTCTAAAATATAGTCTAAATTAATCTCTTGAGACTTTAAAAGATCTACTTCAAAGACCACATCGTCCCAATCAATCGTCAGTTTTTCAGGCTTATTTCCTGCTTTTTCTCGGCGTAGCCATTCACGAATATCATTATAGGTTGAACGATAATCCTGAACTTTATGCTCAGTCAAAATAGGTTTGGCGTTATACTCCCCTGCTTGCTCTTGCAGTTGATTTTGAGCGATCTTTTCCGCCTGTTTTTTCAACTCAGTATATTCATCATAATTTTGTAGCACATTATCAATACGCAGATATTCGCCAAAAAGTTTAACAAAGGCTTTTTTGTCTTTTTCGGTTTCAATATTTGCTGGTTCAGGGAATTTCTCTTGCAACTCCTTCACCACCGCCAAATAACCTCGACAAAATTCGCCAGTTAGTTTGTCCTCATAGCCCTGCATATATTCTCGATAGCTTTTTTCTAGCACCACATTTTTGGTGTTTTTATTGCCGAACAAAGTAATGGCATCAATGGTGTCTTGTTCTAGATCTCGGAAAGTAACGATATTGCCAAAGGTTTTGGTGGCATCAAAAATACGGTTGGTGCGAGAATAGGCTTGTAGCAAACCATGATAACGCAAGTTTTTATCTACAAATAGCGTGTTCAATCTTGGGGCATCAAAGCCCGTTAAGAACATTCCCACCACAATAAGTAAATCAATTTCTTGATTTTTTACTCGCTTGGCTAAATCACGATAATATTCTTGGAATTTTTCAATGCCAAAGTTACTTTTAAAATGCTGGTTATAATCTGCCATCGCTTGAGCCAAAAACTCTTTAGCGGTCAAGTCCATGGCATCGGTATCAAAACTTTCATCCACAATATCGCCTACCGCATTTTGCTCTTCATTGGCGGTAAAAGAGAAAATAGTGGCAACTTTTAATGGTTTTTCTACCGCTTGCTGTAGTCGTTTAAAGGCTTGGTAATAAAGCTTTGCCGCATCCACACTAGAGACTGCAAACATGGCATTAAAGCCCTTTCCCCCATTGATACGGTGGGTTTTGTATTTAAAATTATCCAAAATATATTGGGTAATTTCTAGGATACGTTCAGGGTGCAAAAAGGCTTTTTTGGCTTCAAGTGCGGTTAGTTTTTCTAAATCTTTTTCTTGTTCAATGTCTTTAAAGGTTGGACGTACATCATTGTAATCCACCTTAAATTTCAGCACTTTTTCATCACGAATGGCATCGGTAATCACATAAGAATGTAGCTCACGCCCAAATACACTTTGCGTATTCTCCGCACCCAAAGCATTACCTTTTCTAATCAGCTTGCCATCAACTATTTCATCAGGAAAAATTGGCGTTCCTGTAAAACCAAATTGGCAAAACTTCTTAAACTTTTTCTTGAGATTTTTTTGAGCTTCGCCAAACTGAGAGCGATGGCATTCATCAAAAATAAATACCACCTGTTTTTGATAAATCGCTAAATTCTCTTCTGATTTCATCAAATTGTTGAGTTTTTGAATGGTGGTAACAATGATTTTGTTATCTTCTTTGTCCAAATTACGCTTTAAGCCTGCAGTGCTTTCTGAACCATTGACACTATCTGGCGAAAAACGCTGATATTCTTTCATCGTTTGATAGTCCAAATCTTTTCTGTCCACCACAAAAAATACCTTATCAATAAAAGGCAATTCGGTCGCCAAACGAGCCGCTTTAAAACTGGTTAAGGTTTTGCCCGAACCTGTGGTATGCCAAATATAGCCACCGCTCTCTACATTGCTCCAGTTTTTATTTAGATAAGTGCTTTTAATTTTCCATAAAATCCGTTCGGTAGCCGCAATCTGATAAGGACGCATTAAAAGCAACGTATCGCTGACATCAAACACCGAATAATCAATCAAGATTTTGAGCAAAGTATTTTTTTGAAAAAAGGTTGCGGTAAAATCTTTTAAATCCTTAATCAAACTGTTGTCGGATTTCGCCCAGTTCATCGTAAAATCAAAGCTGTTTTTATCCCGCTTGGTGGTATTAGCAAAATAACGAGTGTCTGCGCCATTTGAAATCACAAAAACTTGTAAATACTTAAACAAGGAATTTTCGCTATTAAAGCTTTCCTTGCTATAACGATGAATTTGGTTAAAAGCCTCACGAATTGCCACCCCACGTTTTTTCAATTCAACCTGCACCAAAGGCAAACCATTAACCAAAATAGTTACATCATAGCGATTGGCGTGCGTGCCAGTTTGTTCAAATTGATTGATGACTTGCAGTTTATTATTGGTAATGTCTTTTTTATCTAATAGATAAATATTTTGAATACGCCCTGTGTCAAACACAAAATCATAAATGTGGTTATGATGAATTTTGCGGGTTTTATCCAGTAAATTCTCTGATGGTTTATCCAAATATTCTTCAACAAAACGTTTCCATTCCCCATCGGTAAAAATGACATGATTTAGCCTTTGCAGCTGCTGCCGCACATTGGCAAGTAGCTTGTCTTGGCTATTTAAATCCGTGCGATACTCATAACCTTGATTGATTAAGTCTTGGATAAATTCGCGTTCCAAATCGCTTTCCGTTTGATAATTACTAGACTGCTCAATCGGCGTATATTTATCCAAAATAATAAAATGATTGGTTTCGGTGATGGTGGCAGTTTGGGTGGTCATATATTAAATATTCCTCTAATACTAAATATCAGACTGCTTAAAATGATATATTTCATTAATTTGTTCAATTAAATACTTTAATACCTTTTTATCATTCTCTGTTAATTCTGCAATTTCTTCTGTAGAGTGTTTTGAATGGCTTGAGATATCTGTAATTCTCTTTTCATACGGATTTCTTTCTCCATCATCCAACATTGGTAGCAGCATATCCCATTTTTTATACCCTAAGAAAGTTGATGTTTTCTCCAAAATATTTCTGAGAAAATTAAAATGGTATTTTTGAAGGTTGTTTTCTTTAATTGCATTCTCTATTTCCAACTTCAAGTGCAAATGATATGAAAATGGAGAATCATTATCCTGTCTTTGAAGATCATACATGCCATCATCATATTTCTTTAGTATGTACTTTTCTGCTTTACCTAGCTCATTATGCAAAACATTATAAAAAAGAGGGTTATGGGTAGTAATAATAAACTTTAACGAAGACTGGCTTGACTTTATTAAAGTTGCGATATCTACAGCAAGTTCAATTAGATGATTTTCATCTAAAGAACTAACAGGGTCATCAATAAAAATATACTCCAGATCATCAAACTGATTACTTGACCTATCTTTAGGCTCAGGAGTATTCAACTCATCAACCACTTGCTCTAATAAGCTATAAAAAATACACCAAATAAAATTACTTTCCTCGCCTTTCAATATTTTAATATTTTCCTCTACTTCATCATTACCTCGAGCAAAAGAAAATGTAACTTCATCAAAAGAATCATTAAACTTAGGATTTAATTTTTCATTGGTATAACGTTGAAAATGCCCGATTATTTCATTCCCTTTCCCTTGCTCACTTAATATCCATTGAGTAAAAGTATTGGGTTGGATGTTAAGTTTTAAATCAATATCTTGAGTTAAGTCATTGTTCCAATAAAATAAATCTTCCGTAAACGCATTATAGTAAAGAATTTTATTACGAGCTGGGGGAGTGCCTTTATCACTAGAAAAGTCCTTTGGTGCAACTAGGTTTTTAAATAGCTTAGATAAGCGTGTTTTTCCTGTGCCATTAAATGCATAAATAAGCTGTGTTTTCTTATCGCAATCCTTTAAATTTTGTGCAACTTCTTCTAATGTTTTACTCATTTTTTACTCCGATTATGATTGAGAAAACCCAAGCAACAGCTCCCGATAATACTCATACTGCTTGCGTCTTAACTCAATTTCTTTTGGCAAGCCGTCTGTGATGGAACTGGTCAAACGGTCAAATGTATCTAAAATGGCGACAATCTTGGCTTGGGTTTTTAGTGGGGGGATTGGGATTTGTAACCCCTTAACAATCTGAGCATTAATATTGGTTTGTGAACCTGTGCCTAGTGATTTAATATATTCATATTGACTACTTAAATAATGAAATAAGTAACGATAATTCAAAATCTTTTCATCTATTTGAATATTGGCACAAGCCTGATTTGTTGTCATTGGGATTTTATTAATTGCTACTTTACCAACAGTTGCTCCATACATTGCGATAATCACACAATTTTCAGGTATCCATTTTGCACTAGAATTTTTAACGCCTGTTTCGGTAATTTTAATGTCTGTATCCCAAATCTCTCCAAAGTTCACTTCTTGCGTTCTAAGCCAAGGAATATCGCCATTATAATATTCATCTACCCCTGTTTTTGGCGTACCGCCTGATGAAATCTTTGTAGCAACCTCTCCCAAACTTCTCCACTCAAACCCCACTTTTGCCAATTCATTTTCAGACAACAACAAATCCCGATAATAGTGATATTGTTTTTTACGCAGGGATAATTCAGCTTCCAGCGTAGCTTCCAGCTCTGTCAAAATGTCAAGTCTTTTTACAATTTCTTTTTGTAATTCGAGTGGGGGAATGGGGATTAAAATATCCTTAATCATTGGCTTTGTTAATTGTGGAATACCGCTTTCTGGGACTTTGTAATCATTTTCAATCATCTTCATAAAATAATACGCAAATTTTAAGTTGATTGAAACTTTTGGTGTTAAAACTAATAATCGAACAATAGGAAAAAAAGGGTTCTCTCTATAACTTGTCCAACCAATCGTTCCCCTTGCTGATATTGTTAGACTTGGTTTGTTAATTTTTGCTTGGTTAGTCCAACCATATAATGCCTTTTTCCCTATACCATTGGATAAAATAGGAATACAAAATTCATCTGTTTTTTCTATTGATAGTGCATCTTTTGGCACATCACCACCTGCTATAATTTCAAAAATATCCCCCAATGGTTTCCACTCCACTTCTGCCTGTTCAATCATTGTTAAAATATTACTTTTCATCATTTTCTCTATTTGCAAAATTTGTTAAAAATCTAACCGCTCTTTTGGTTAAAAAGCGGTTTATTTTTCTAATTTCCCTCGATCTCCGCCACAATTTCATCAATCTGGGCTCGCAAGGTATCAATTTTGGCGACAGTTTGGTGAATATCGGCATTGAGCACATCAATATCAATCACTTCTCTGGTATCTTTGACCTCTACATAAGAACTCACCGCCAGATTGTAGTCATTTTCTGCAATGGTTTCTTTATCCACCATTTTGACCAAATGCTCGACATCCGTTTTATCAGCAAAGAGTTTGATAATCTCGGCGATATGCTCATCAGTGAGTACGTTGTTGTTGGTTTCTTTCTTAAAAATACCACTGGCGTCAATAAACTGGGTATTGTTGTCTGCTTTGGATTTTGAGAGTACTAAGATATTGACCGCAATGGACGTACCAAAAAACAGATTAGGGGCAAGAGAAATCACCGTTTCCACATAGTTATTGTCAATCAGATATTGACGGATTTTTTGTTCTGCCCCACCACGATAAAAAATACCAGGGAAAGTAACAATCGCCGCACGCCCCTTAGCAGATAAGTAATTGAGCGTGTGCATAATAAAGGCAAAGTCTGCCTTAGATTTTGGGGCAAGTACACCAGCAGGGGCAAAGCGGTCGTCATTGATTAAAGTTGGATCATCTAAGCCAATCCATTTAATCGAATAAGGCGGATTGGAGACAATGGCATCAAAAGGCTTATCATCTTTAAGTTTTGGGTCAATTAGGGTGTCGCCAAGCTCAATGTTGAATTTGTCGTAATTAATATTGTGCAAAAACATATTCATACGAGCAAGGTTGTAGGTGGTGTGGTTGATTTCTTGCCCGAAAAAACCCTCTTCAATGATATGCTCATCGAACTGCTTTTTGGCTTGCAAAAGTAGCGAGCCAGAACCACAGGCAGGATCGTAGATTTTATTGACCGCACTTTGCCCATATAAGGCAAGTTTGGCGATCAACTTGGAGACATTTTGTGGAGTAAAAAATTCACCGCCTGACTTGCCCGCATTGGCAGCATAGTTAGAAATCAAAAACTCATACGCATCGCCAAACAGATCAATTTGATTATCCTCAAAATCGCCAAAATCCAGCTCCGCCACACCTTTTAATACGGCAGCAAGACGTTTATTTTTATCCGTAACCGTATTCCCCAAGCGATTGGATGTGGTATCAAAATCGGCAAATAAGCCTTTAATATCATGCTCTGATGGATAGCCATTGGCAGAAGCTTCAATGGCGGTAAAAATCTCTTTTAAATCGGTATTTAGCTTGTCATTGGTATTAGCGGTTTTGACGACATTTTCAAATAGCTGACTTGGGTAGATAAAATAACCTTTAACCTTGATGGCATCATCTTTAATGTCATCAGTGATGATATTGTCATTTAGCGTCGCGTAATTAACCTCTTCATCATTAAAAAAGGCAGCAAAATTCTCACTGATAAACCGATAAAACAACGTACCTAAGACATATTGTTTAAAATCCCAACCATCAACTGAACCTCTCACATCATTAGCAATTTGCCAAATACGGCGTTGAAGCTCTGCTCTTTGTTGTTGACTTGTCATAAATTTATCCTTTCTATTTCTTTGTTTCTAATGATCCCAAGTATATCGCTATCATCGTTAAAATTGCACCAACCCACTGCATCGTATTAATGGGTTTATCTAACAGTAAATAGTCAATAACCAACGCAGCAACAGGCTCTGAAAGTAATAGTAGCCCTGTCAAACTGAGCGATAGCAAAGGAATGGAATACGCAATGAGTCCCCACGCAAAACATTGCATGACTGCCCCATAAATCACGATAAGCCCTATCTGCTCCCAGTTGGTTGGGTATAAATTATGGCTATTTAACCACAACGCAGGAAGAAATAGAATTGCCATTCCACCTAGGCTAAGTCGAAACATGAGAGAGAATATGGGCGTTACCGCGGTTTGCTGCGTTTTACGAATATAAACCATCGACAACGCCAACATCAGCCCCGAAACTATCCCTGAAATAAAGCCCCAACTCGCCTTGCTATTATATTCAAATTCAGGGCTAGCAATTAAAGCAACCCCAACAATAGCAAGGCATAGACTAAACATCTGCAATTTCGTTTGCCGTTCGTGAAACCAGAAAAAACCAATCGCTGACAGCCAAAAAATTTGTAAGCTATTGAGTAAAGTAGAAATTCCCGGCCCAACGGCATAGATACTTTCGTGCCATAAGGCTAAATCTAGTCCTAAAAATGCCCCAGAAATCAGGGCATACGTCGTGGCTTGCTTTGAAATTGGAGCGGATTGTTTGAATATTTTCGCCAAAGCATAAAAAATACCTGCGGCGACAAATAATCGCCAAAAAGCAATCGCATACGCCCCGACTGGTACATAGGCAACAATCAAGCTCCCCAAGCCAAAGAGAATACAGCCAATCACTAGGCCGATACTGGCGGATTTTTCAGAGGTGACAAATTTCATGATATCCTTTGCAAAAAATTAGGCGGATCTAACCGCTTGTCAAAAAGCAAGGTGAGATGATGACATATAAAAAATGCCGAGTAAATTTCTCACTCGGCATTTTCTGTGTGATTTAATCGCTTAAATCTTATTTGGCATCGTAGTTAATCACGTTAAAGAAGCGTTTACCGCTATTGGTGCCTGCATAGCCACTTTTCGACCAGAAAGCCTCTTTAAACCAATTTTCAAAATGCTCACGTTTTTTAAAGGTGATTTCACCAAAGTTCGGGTCAAAGAAAATCACTTGCTCACCTTTCACCGACGCCGCTACAGTATGCGAACCGCCTTCTAGGTTGATAGAGATTTTTTTCACACCAGAATGGCTATCACCCGTGTCTAAAATGGCATTGATTAACGATTTCACCTCCGTATTCGTCACTGTGCCTGACACTTCATCTTTACGAGAATACTCACCCACTTGTTTTTGTTTCACTTTGGCCCCTTGTTCATTTAACCAAGACTCCGTAAATTTAAACTGCTGGGTGGCAGAACTGCCGCTATTGATAAACTCAGTTTGCAATTTTTTGATTTTCTCAAAGGCTTGTTTATCTAATTTACCCTCTTTGCCATTTGGATAAATTTCCTTAAACAAACTTTGATCATCGTTTACTTTCTTCGCAATCCAGAATGCACAAGTTGCCTCACAAGTGCCGTGTTCTGTTTCACTGTGCTTGATGATTTCATTAAATACTTCCCCTTTTGATTGAGCGTATTTAAAACTCACCTCACCACCATATTGTTCCACAGAATTTCTCACCTCTTTGATTTTTTTACCTACACGCAACGGTTGGAATTTATCCTTCACTTGTTGCAATGCTGAACGAGGTTTTTCCACTAATGTGCTTGCTTGTACTTTGTCATCAATTGGTGTCGCTTTTTTGGTTGTTGCCTCAGTCTGAGACTCAACTTTCGGCGCTACAAGCGGTGCGTTTTCCTCTGTTTTTTGCAATTTCGGCAACGCCTCACTCCCCGCTGGTAAGTTTTTCTGTGAAAGCTCTTTTAAGAACTCTTTCACCACTTCACTGCTAGAAGCCGACTTCGCCGTTGTGTTTGTTTGCGGAATAATTTGAGTTTCAAATGATTCATTAAATTTGGTAAACGGTGGATAACCTGCATCCAGTAACAGTTTATTCACTATTACACGTGCCATTCGTCCATTACCTTCCGCAAACGGGTGATATGCAATTAAACGTTGATACACTAAACCCGCCAAGACACTCGGCTCTACCCCATTTTTTCTTGCTTGGTTGATAAAATCAACCGTCGCTTTGAGCTGAATTTTTGACGACTCTGGGCTAGAGAACACCGCATTTTCTTTAGTCAAGGTCTCTTTCTTATACAGAACTCGATCCGCACCTTCATCTGGACGTAAGCCGTGATTCAATTTTTCAATCATTTCAACGGTGAGATCCTGATCTTTACTTTTCACTAAAAACTCTTCTATTGCACCGCGAATTTGCTCTTTTAATTCAGGGTTCTTTTGAATCGTTTTTGAAGTTGAGGCTAGAGCCTCTGTTACGCTATCCGTCGCCACTTTTGTGTCTGTGATAACGGTACCTTTCGGTAGCTCTTTAACTAAGTTTTGAATTGCGTTGAACTCTTCTGCGGTTGGTTTAAAGGTGACCGCATCGTTAATCCGCTGCTCCACTTTTCTCGCACCTTCCGTCAAAATATCGTTAAACTCCGGTGAATCACCCATCTGTTTAATCGTTGACTCTGGAATATATTTCTTCGCCGCCTCTTTTGCCTCCGCTAAGAATTGTGGATTCTTCAAGACTTGTTCTCCAAAATCAGCATTACGCTGTTTTTCCAAACTCAATAGCCCTTTTAGGTTCGCACTATCAGGTAAATTGTCATAGTTTGGTTCAGCATCTGACGCTTTGCTTTCCGCTTTTGTCTCTGTTTTAGGTGACTTTTTAGCTTTATCTGAATCTGAGCCTTTGAAGAATTTTTTCACTTTGCTCAAGAAGGATTCACTTTCCGCTTTTTTCTCTGTCACCACCGGTGCTGCCGTTTCTTCGCTTGGCTTAGCTACGTCTGCTTTTTCTACCACTGCTTTTGAGACATCCGCTTGCGGGCGTGGTGGTAACGCAGGTGGGGTGTCATCCGCTTCCACTACCGCTTTCTTCGGCTGTTTTGCTTCCGCTTCCACACTACGTTGCTCCGCCTTCGCTCTCGCTTCTGGCGATTTGTCTATCGTTGCATACGGATTTTCTTCCGCTTGCGGACGTGGTGGTAACACTGGTGGTGTGTCATCCGCTTCCACTACCGCTTTCTTCGGCTGTTTTGCTTCCGCTTCCGCACTGCGTTGCTCCGCCTTCGCTCTTGCTTCTGGCGATTTGTCTATCGTCGCATACGGATTTTCTTCCGCTTGCGGACGTGGTGGTAACGCTGGAGGGGTGTCATCCGCTTCCACTACCGCTTTCTTCGGCTGTTTTGCTTCCGCTTCCGCACTACGTTGCTCCGCCTTCGCTCTTGCTTCTGGCGATTTGTCTATCGTCGCATACGGATTTTCTTCCGCTTGCGGACGTGGTGGTAACGCTGGTGGCGTGTCATCCGCTTCCACTACCGCTTTCTTCGGCTGTTTTGCTTCCGCTTCCGCACTGCGTTGCTCCGCCTTCGCTCTCGCTTCTGGCGATTTGTCTACTTTAGCGTATAAATCTTCTAGCTCTGCTTTAGATTTAGGTTGTGGCGTTGCGATGTCTGTGTTTTTCGGTGTTAAGTTAGGAATTTCAGCATAATCACTTTCGACCTCATTCGCTTTTGCTTTTGGAGCAAAGGTTGAAATATCGGCATAGTCACTTTCCACTTCTGCGGATTTCGCTTTTGGTGTAAAGGCTGAAATTTCCTCATAATCACTTTCCACTTTTTGTTTCGTGCTATTTTCTGTCGGTAGTTCTGGCAGTACACGTTTAGCTTGATTATTTGGATTTGTCTCAGCCACCTTATTAGAAGAGGCAGAATCTTCCTGTACAAGCGGTCTGTTTCTCGTTGAGTTTTGCGAATTATCATTCAGTTTACTTGAATGCGATTTCACTTTATCACGTGCTTTTTGACCAAGTTCTACCGCATCTAAGATCTCAAATTCAAATTTGCTTTTCGCAATACGATCATCACGATGTACCTCTTTGGCTTTATTAATGTCAGTATTAATTGAGGTATCTTCTGATTTTATGCCGTCTAATGTTGATTTCTGGGTCGCATCATAATGATGTTGCTCTGCACGTCCTCCTCTTAAAGAAAGTTGTGCGGTACCACGCTCATTAATCCCCACTGTGCCGCCACCGTGACCGCCATCCTTATGGTAAGATTCCTCTACATTTTGATGAGTTACATTACCTTTAATAACGACATCTTTACCTTTGTTATGATCAACAATATGTCCAGCAGAAAGGTTGACATCATTTAACTCACCCACAATACGATCTGCAATAATGCCCGATTGCTTATTGATTTTGTTTCCTTTCTCATACTCATAGCCATAACCCGCACTAATCGTTCCCGTAGGTGTAATCTCTAAGGCCGTATTAATAGAAGCACCGCCAGTAGCTCCTGCATTAATGGAATGCTCTGAACGCTCAATATGATCTTGTTTAGAAATAATATTCGTTGTTCCTTCAACATCAATATTCAGTTGCTTAGTGCGTATATTAGCACCATTCAGGTTGAGATCTTTTCCCGCATTAATAGTAACTTTCTTGCTGAGTAGTTCGCTATTTTGTACTTCTTTCTTATCTGAGTTAGAAATATGGACGCTAGCCTCTACACCGCCCGTGACGCCAACTGTACAGCCTTTAGACATTACACCACAAGATGAGGTGGCACCATCAAATATTTTCTCAGATACGGCGGTTGCATTTTCTTTCTGCTCTCTCTCGCCTGCATTAATATTAATATTCTCTTTCGCTGTTAATGACAACTCACTATTCTCATCACTCTGTACATTATTTAAAGTAATGTCACCATCACGAGCAATTAAGGAGGTTTTGCCTCCAATATGGGTACGGACATCTTGCTTGTCTCTGAGAACTGAGGCTGAAGCATCAAACTCAATTTTTCTTTTCACTGAGCCGCCAACCAAATCGCCCGTGACTAAACCAAGTGCCTCACTTGCATGTTGTAATGCAACAGTACCATCTTGTTTTAGACCTTGCTTCTTGTCATTTACATGTTTAGCAATTCCAGTTGCAAAATCAGCGGCTGCAGAATGTCCCTCTGCTTCAACACCAACTTTCACTTTAAAGCCAGCTTCTGCTTTAAAATAGCTATCCTTTTCTTTGGTAGAAGAAATTGAACCCGCAGATAATGTAAAGCCTTCATCCTTCTTACTACGCTCTTTAGCGTAGAAATCTTCACCTTTTTCAGCCATTAAATCAGCAATTTGTTCTTTTGAAAGTGCTTGAAGATCTTTCTGCTTTTGTTTGCGAGCTTCTTCTAAAGAGGTATTTGCAACTTCTGCAGCCACCTCTTTAGAGGGTTTAGCTTTATCACTTTGTTTATCTTGAGATAATTCATTACCACTTTTATTAATATCGACGCCACCAATATCTGCATTACCTAAGACATGTAATTTCCCAGATTTTGCATTAAACTCACTATTTTTGTGCTTTAACAAGGCTTCTGCTTCAATTTTATTACTCAGTGCTAAACCTAGATCAGCATTTACACCTGCATTATCACTTGGTCCTGATTTAATAGATGGATCAGAATATTCATTCGCACTTATCTGTGTAGAATGACCTAGTGCACTAGCTCCTCCTGCTAATTCTAACGAAAGGATACTCTCTGTCCGCTCTGAATGTGAATAATTCTTTCCAGCCTTAGTATTGATATTTCCTTGAACAATTCCCGTTGTTTTATCCGTATCAATTTTACTCCCTTGCTGATTTAAATCACCTTTAAGAGCCAGATGCAAATGCTCAAATTTAACATCTGATCCGACTGAATTCACGTCAACCTTATCTAAAGTTTCAACCCCAACATTTAAACCACTAAAACGTGATTTAATCTCTTTTGACTTATGTGTTGTTTTCACCTCATAAGTATCCTGTACATTCAGGTCTTTGGATTTAATAAAGCCAGTTTTACCTTTAACATTTGCTGCTTTTAAATCTACATTTTTGTCTAAACCAGCTTCTAAATGAACATGCCCTTCCGAAATAACATTTGCTTTTTCTGTTACTGTGTTACCTTGATCATTTGTTACCGTTTGAGAAATTAATTCAACGCCTTCTAAGCCTTTTAATTTAGTCTTCTCACGACTTAGGATATCTCCTGAATTAATGATTTTTCCTTCAGCCTCAATATCAATTTTATTTGCAATGACTGAGCCCGCATTATTAAATTCCTTTGACTTTAATTCAATGTCTCTTGCCTTAATTACGGCCTGCCCTAACCCCTGATATTTTTTGGCATCCGCCAATGTTTCAGGAGCTAAATAAACTTGAGGTATAAAAACCTCTTTGCCATTTACTTCTGATTTAACGTACCAAATAATATCTTCTTTTAAAGATGCCTGTTGCTCTTTAGTTAAAGCTTGGCCAACCGTTAAATTAAGTTCCTGTGATTTATTTACAGCATTGTCCATTAAGCGTTTAACTAAATCTCGATTATTTAAGTCATATTTAAGAGACAGATGATTATCCACTTTCTTTTCAATTGTTCGAGTAATTAGCTGATGCTGAAAATAATTATCGCCAATAACAGTAACTTTATTTTGTCCTTTTACTTCAGATGCTACTTTATTAAAGAAATAGTCAGCTCCAACATACTCTTCCTGTTTAATATATTTCACACGAGTATGATAAAGCGGATCGACTTCAACACGAGGTCGATTTGCATTTTCCAATAATGCTCTTTGGTTTGCTAACTCTTCTGCTTTACGACGTTCTTGCTCTAATTTAGCACGATATTCTTTTAAACGAAGTTCTTCTTCTTGACGCTTTTGTTCTTCTGCTTTTTCTCTAGCCAACTGTTCTTCTTGTAATTTTCTTTCCGCCTCTTCTTGCTCTTTTCTAAGCTTCTCCTCCAACGCTAGTTTTTCTTGACGCTGTCTTTCTGCAAGTTCTCTGCTTTTTCTCTCAAGCTCCTCTAAACGTTTTTTTTCTGCTTTTAAACGTGATTGTTCGTCCTCTAAAGCTTCACGTTCTTTACGCTGTCTCTCTTGTAGCTCTTTTTCCGCTTTTTCTCGACGTTCTTTAGCAATTCTTTCTTGACGCTCTTTTTCTTCTTTCGCTTTTTGTGCTTTTCTTTGACGCTCTTCTTCTAGCAGCCTTTCAGCCTCTTCTTTTGCTTTACGAATTCGTTCTAATTTCTCTTGCTCCGTTTCCTCTAATAATTTTTTATCCTCATCATTTGGATTAAATACTGGTGGTTTTGGTTTCTGTAGTTGTAATGAACGATCGATAAATAAATTCGTTTCTCCAAGTAAGTCAGCAAGTACAGAAAGATCAATATCTGAACTACTATCTTGACTTTGAGATGAGATATTCTTAAATGTCACTTTTGGTAATACTATCTTAGTATTTCCTGCACTTAATGTGCTATCAAATTTATTTGTAATGCCATTATTTCCATTCTGGATATTTTGAATACTTCCAGTAATAGAGTCTGCTAAAATTTTTGCTTGAGTATCTGGATAAAATTCTACTAACAGAGGATTTCTTTTTGCACTTGCCCATTTCCGTCTTAAATCTTGAAGATCTCTACTTTCCCAATCTTGACCAAAGACTTGCGTTAATACTTTTTGCAGCTGAGGAGATTGAATATTTTTCAGAATTTTTAAATACTCACTAGAATATCCACTATAAAGTGAGCTTGATTTAATCGCCTCTTCATTATAGAGAAGGTGATCTAATAATCCTTTAAGAGAGGAAAATGGGTATACTGACTCTCCTGATAGTGGATTTGAGATGAACCCAAATCGTCCAAATGGTTGAAATCTTAGTAAGAAACTCGCATTATTATCTTTTTGAAAATAATGATAGCCTAAATCCTTAGATATTCCCTTAGCATTATTACGAATACGGGTAGTTCCATTATTAAAAAACTCACCTTTTATATTAATAATGCCGTAATTATCAATTCCACTTTCATTTGGATTTTTATTATCTCTTTGGATAAATTCAAAACCATCCTCTGAAAGAATATGCCCCATGGACTTAATTTTTATATTTAATCCTTCAAGCTCCTCAATCCATCCACCAATTTTATAAACATCATAGCGTAGTAAATTACGGGGATTAGTACTTGAACTACCAACAAAATATCTTTTCCCTATTACATCTCCAGTGACAGTAGCATTGTTTACTAGATGACTTGCACTAAGTGTTAATTTTTTACGAGATAAAATCTTACCATCATTAATAAAGTCAAATGCCGCATCTAAATAAGTTGTACCTTCAGAATGGAAAATACCTTTTTCTCCATTATGAATATCTATAGCATTTAATTTAACACTTTTACCTGCCCCGATTAGTCCATTATTGGTGGCTTTACGCCCTGCAGAGATATCCAAAGTATTAAATGCGGTAATTAAACCGTTATTTAAAAGGTTATTACTGATAATAGTTAAATTATTGGCTACTTGAATCTCTTTATCTTTTTCAACGGTAAAGTCATCCGATATAATTTTTAGCGTATTTTTTGCCTGAGGTAAATTACCATGTAAATTAGCACTAAAGCTCGTATTATCTAAGAAGATCAACTCTGCATTATTTTTACTCTGAATAGTCCCTGAGTTAGTATAATTATTCTCAATGACATTTTGAGAATCATTCATTTTCTTAACCCCATGAACAGAGAGGTAAAGTTCATCCTCAGCTAAAATATCACCTGTATTCTTTAAGTTTTTACTCGTAATTCTTGTATTTCTTGCAGAGATCGTTCCTTTGTTATCAATTTTAGAGTCTAATGTAATCGTGTGACCAATAATCGTTGCATTCTCTGATACTTTAGTATTTTCCCCAGAAATATTTACTCTTTTGGCTCTAACTTTGCTCGCATTTTCTAAATTAACACTGGAGTCAATTAAGATATTCTCTCCTGCTTTTAAGCTAGCATTTTTTTTCAAGTCGGTTTGCTTTGCATCAACTAAAATATATCGGCCTTCAAGTTTATTGTTTACCTCAACATTTTTTGCTTTTTTAATATCAATAACATTTTTAGCTTGAATCGTTTCAATAGAAACTTTTCCACCTTGAGATTCAATGACAATATCAGCCTCAGATAAAATGATCCCTTTATGATGGACACCTGCACCTTTATCTGTCACAATAAATTGGACTTTATCTCCATACATTGAGCCTGTTTCTGCCCCTGTTAATATCACCTCTTCATTATGAACATTCTTTGATTTAGCGGTACGTTTTTCTACATCATAATCACTAGAGCCAGCAACTAAGTTAATATTTGCTGGATTTAATGTTGTTTTCGTATTATGTTTTATTGCTCCTTTTTGATTAATTTTTTTAGCTACAATATCAACATATCTTAAGCCATCTGTCGCTAGGCCATTTTCCTCAATAGATACTTGTCCTTTATCAACCGATAAATGCAATCCTTTTTTTGGATCAATCACATTACTTGTAGAAATAACAAGACGATCAGTATTAAATGTGCGAACACCATTTACGCTAACACCGTTAGGATTCACAATAAGTAAATCTGCTTTATCGCCTAATACCTCTAATCCACCTTTTAATTTTGTTTCCTCATGACCCGTTACTTGTGCCAAAATTGCTTTAGCAGACTGATCTCTTAAATGTTTACTTTTTTCTTGATAGCCCACTAAGGTTGAAGTATCTGCTTGTTTGTTATTTTTAAATACTGCACCATTTTCAACATTAAATTTATTAAAACGGTTATCTGAGATACCATCATGTTCCGGTTTTGCAATATCAATGATAGCCACATTATTAGAGGTAATCTCAACAGAAACTTTATCTTTATGGTTTGGATCTACTTCAATTGGGTTAGCCGTCGCCATTGCAGGCAAGGATAATAAAATCGGTAGTGCTAATACATGGCGAACAATTTCTTGAATTGATTGTGATAAGAATGACAAGCGGTAACTTTCTTGTTCTTTTTTACCATTTTTCTTTTCTGACTTATTATTTTCAGTTACGCTATTAATAAATTCAGCAACTGGAACTAAACAGGATTTTGCTTTACTAAAAACGAGTTTATATCGATTTTTATTCATAACTAATTTCTCCTTAAAATTTAAAAATTAAAATGACACAGATCCATTAAAATAATAAACGGATTTATTCTTATTGTGTTTGACATCTTTTAATGGTTTTGCATAACTTAATGCGAGTGACAATCTATTTGAAATCGTTGCCTTAATCCCTGTCGCAAAACCGGAAATCGTTTCTCTTGGTAAATTTGATTTATGGCGAACTTGCCCAATATCAAAGCCAATTAATGGTGTAATTTGCGAAATTGCATATTTTTGTGGATAAAATGGTACGCTAAATGTCTGAGATAAATAAGCTCCATTCTCACCAGAAATAATACCACCTTTGAATCCTCTCACCGTATATTCATCGCCTAAAGAAAATTGGTTATCTGAATAAAGATGATATGGACTATACTGAGCACCAATTCTTAGTTGATAATTCGTATTGCGTTTAAATAACTCAATAGGTCTACTCCAAGTCATGTTTCCACTTACCACTCTAAGTGTCTTATCGCCTTTTTCGCTATATGCTAAAGAATCAGCACCCGACCAATTCAATCCATTTGCATAGGTTAATTCGCTATATAACTTACCTTTTAACAAATTAGTGGTATAAGATAAACCAACACTCCATTTATTTTCATGGCGATTAAGTACTTCACGTTGAACAATATAGTTTATTCGTTTTTTAAACTCCAATTCATTATATAAAGAAAGGATACTTTCTTTATTGCGGAAAAGCATTCTTGACAGTTTTACATTAAGCGTATTTGTACGACCACTTGAAGAGTAACTATCATTAATCCCTTTTACCTCACGCTCATAACTAGATTTTGCTAATTTTGTTTCCAACGTATAAAAAGAAAATGGCTGGGTATAACTTATTGAATAGTTGAGTTGATTATTTTTACTATGTTGACGATAAAAGCGATGCCCTGTTGATAGACTCCATTCATCATTCGTCCCTAAAATATCACTCATTCTTACAGAAAGAGTTGCCTGATTTCGTCCATTGGCATTATTTTCAGCACCTGATGTATTGTATCCAAGCTGCAATATTGGCCAAGCACGGCGAGATGTCACAAAATTAAGATTAGACTTACCTTCTTTTTCACTGGCTTTCACATCCACTTGAACTGATTTGTTTGAGGTATTCATCATCTCAATAAACTGATCAAGTTGATGTACATTGAATACATTCTGTTTAAAAGAAGGTAATACAGAAAGCATTGCTTTATCTTTAAATGTGTCAGGTAATTTTTTATTCACCAAATATTGATCTACCTCCCCCCAATAAACGATAAATTGAAGGTGACCATCTGAAAGATCTTTCGACTTTAAACCGACGGCACTCGTCACATAGCCAGCTTGATATAAAGCTTCTGTGATGGCTTGAGAAATCGCAAAAATTTGATGGCTACTGATGTTACTACCTTGATAGCGATGAATAATTGGCTGAAAATCCACATTTGCTTTAACATCAAGCATATCTATGCTGATTTTGTCAATTTTAGGCAGATTCTCATCTACGACTATCTGCTCCTGTGGTTGCTTTTCTGTGGTGGGCGTTAAAAATTGATCCGCTTTTTCTAATGCTTTTTGAGCATCTTCAGCAGCTTCTTGATGTTTGAGACGTTGGAGCTCTTGAGTGAGGGGATTAGTTTCAGCTTGCACTGAGTAAGAGAAAGGCAATAGACAAACCGCTATTGCCAGCGAAGTTCGATTAAATTTTTCCATAGAGTAAAATTCATTTTAAAGTAAAAACGGATTGACAAGTTTTACACTTTTTCCACAAAATTTCTAGGTTCTTTATCGAACTAAAGGACTAATAGATTATAAAATCATCAACTTACATACAATTCTATCACAGCACAAACAAATTAATTACATCTATAAAATTGACAAAATCTACTTTAGCGTACCACTCACTCCCCATCTAAAATAAATGTTGAGGCTGTTTTTGAATGAATTTCAGCTGTATCAAAAAATGGAAGAGAAAAATCTGTTTGCTCAATCAGTAAACCAATCTCCGTGCAACCTAAAATTATCCCTTCTGCACCTAACTTTTGTAAATCCGCTATCACTTGCAAATAATATTGCTTAGATTTTGGTAATAATTTCCCAACACAAAGCTCTTCAAAAATAATGCGATGAATTTCTGCTTGCTGTTCTTCACTTGGCACAATGGCAGAAATACCACGCTCACTCAGCCCATTTCGATAAAAATCATCTTGCATCGTAAAGCGAGTCCCAAGCAATCCAACCGTTGAAATATTCTGATCTAGAATGTGTTGAGCAGTAGCATCAATAATATGCAAGAAAGGAATCGTAACCGCCCCTGAAATATAATCCGCAACTTTGTGCATCGTGTTAGTTGCCAACAAAATTCCATCAGCCCCCATTTTTTCTAATGTGCGAGCGGCATCAGCAAGGATCTCACCGGCTTGTTGCCAATTTCCAGCTTTCTGACATTGTACAATTTGCTCAAATTCGACACTCACCATCAACAGTTTTGCACTGTAATTTCCGCCTTTGGCTTGATTGACCAAGCGGTTGATTTGTGAATAGTAGGTCACCGTACTTTCAGGCGACATTCCGCCAATAATACCAAGGGTTTTCATAAAAGCTCCTATAAACAAGCGGTCAGTTCCCAGTCAAATTTTGCAATTGCAAAAAATTGTTGGGAACTAACCGCTTGTAGTTATTTCACGTCAATCACATCGGGCAGTTTGACTAGCTGATGCATTAGTAGCGGCAGTTCTCGCTCGCTTTGCACCTGTACTTGAAGCGAAATTACTCTACCATCGCTTTTTGCATTAAGTTGCACCACAGTGAAGCCTCGATGGCGAATCACACGTAATAAACGCTCTAACGTTTCAGGGCGTTGGCTGGCTTGAATAGTTAAATCGTACGTTTGCATTTTACACCCCAATATCTTCTTCGATCATATCGCTGTTGCACGCATTTGGTGGCACGAGCGGCCACACGTTTTCTTCATCTGGAATGCAGACGTGCAGTAAATACGCCCCTTCGGCGTTGAGCAAGCGGTCGATTGCCTCAGACACTTCGTTTGCTTTTTCAATCCGTTCGCCTGCAATGCCAAATGCAGAAGCAAGGGTAACGAAATCAGGGTTGTCATCTAAAATCGTTTGGCTGTGGCGACCGTGGAAGAACAGCGACTGCCATTGACGCACCATTCCTAAACGCTGGTTATCCAACAGCAGCATTTTGATCGGTAAATTGCCCCGCTTAATCGAACCAAACTCTTGAATATTCATCATCAATGAACCATCGCCGGTAATTAAAATTACCGGATCTTGTGGACGCGCTTTCGCTACCCCTACTGCAGCAGGTAAGCCAAAGCCCATCGTGCCAAGCCCAGCGGAAGTTAAATAGTTCTCTGGTGCATAATGTTGCATATGTTGTGCCGACCACATTTGATGCTGCCCAACATCGGTGGTAATCACCGCATTTTGTGGTTTACGTTGTGAAAGGGTATTGAGCAATGCCCAAGGATCAATTTCTTTATCGCCGGCATTGTCTTCATATTGGAAATCAAAATCAGCTTTCATTCGTAAAATATCCTCTCGCCAAGGATCAATATCTAACGATTGTGCTAAAGCATTCATTGCTTCATTTAGATTGCCTTGCAAAGCAACATCCGCTTTGCGTAACTTGTTGATTTCGGCTATATCAATATCCGCATGGATCACCTTCGCACTTGGTGCAAAGGTGTCTAATTTGCCTGTTACACGATCATCAAAACGTGCGCCTACAGCCAACAACAGATCACACTCTTGCACCGCATAATTTGCTGCTTTAGTGCCATGCATACCGAGCATTCCCATATAGAGAGGGTGCTTCGGGGGAATTGTACCGAGCCCTTTAAGGGTGGACACTGATGGTATATTGGTCATTTCTAAGAAAGTTCTGACCGCTTGTACGGCATTGCCCATTCCCACGCCGCCGCCCACATACAATACAGGGCGTTTCGCCTGAGCAAGCAAGGCTTTCGCTTCAGCAAGTTTGGCTGGCTGCTGGGCTTGATCAGCGATTTTTTCATAGACAATCGGCTTGGCAGAAGTTGGAGCAAATTGCACATCTTTAGGAATATCAATGAGAACAGGCCCTGGGCGACCACTTTGGGCAATTTGGAAGGCTCTCGCTATCACGTCAGGTAACTCATCAATGTGTTGCACAATAAAACTGTGCTTGGTGCAGCCGAGAGATAAACCCAACACATCAATTTCTTGGAAGGCATCGGTACCTATAAAATTACTCGCTACTTGCCCAGTAATGGCTACGATAGGAATCGAATCTAACAACGCATCAGCCAGACCTGTAATTAAATTTGTTGCCCCTGGGCCAGAGGTCGCAATACATACGCCAACTTTACCTGTTGAACGAGCAAAGCCAATTGCTGCAATGGCCGCCCCTTGTTCATTACGACAAAGCAAATGATCCAAACCTGAATCATAAATTGCATCATAAACAGGCATTATCGCCCCACCGGGGTAACCAAAAATTGTGTTTACGCCTTGTGCTTTAAGGCACTCCACAACTAAATTCGCACCATTCATTGATGTTGTGTCCTTCTTGTTATAGTTTGATTGAAAGTTGTTATAGATAACATAGTTTTAGAATATTTTGAATAAATTGCCAGAAATTTATGTAAAAAAGTTGAAAAAGCCCCAAATGGGCCCCATTCACCACATTCATTTTGCGACAAATTTAAGGAACAACAATGCCTGCACTGATTTTTTTATTCGGTCTTTTTCTCTATATTTATGTTGAAATTTCACTACTGGTGAGCGTGGGATCAGCGATTGGTGTACTGCCATTAATTTTATTGATGATTGCCATTTCCGCTGCAGGGTTATGGTTGATTAAATTACGAGGCATAATGACGATTCTGCAAATCCGTAAGCAAATCAGCCAAGGACAGATTCCGACTCAAGCGGTGATAAATTCGGTGTTTTTTGCTATTGCAGGCGTACTGTTACTGATCCCAGGTTTTCTCAGCGACATTTTAGCGATTTTACTTCTACTACCGCCTACTCGCTTTTTATTGCAAGGTGTGGTGATGAAATTTGTGCTAAATCGTTTTCGCTTTTTCAGTATTAGCAGAAATTTTCGTTCTAACTCATACCATCAAAATACTTTTGACGCCGAATTTGAACGAAAAACCGATGAAGATAAGTGGATCAAATAATAGGAAGCTCGCCCACAAGCGGTCAGTTCCGAGCAACATTTTGCAAATCTAATGGGGCATATCTACGCCCCGCTTTTGCGATGACTCATTACAATCCTTTCAGCCACATTTCAAATTTATCCGCCTGCATAAAACCCGTTACTCGTTTATCGCTCAATTCGTTGCCGTTTTCATCGAAAAACAGAATGGTTGGTAAGCCCAGCACTTGGAAATGTTTCATTATTTCATCGTTTTCGGTGGAGTTACGAGTCATATCCACTTGTAGCATCACCATTTTTTCCAGTTCGGCTTTCACCTTAGCATCGGTGAAAGTGTATTTTTCAAACTCTTTGCAGGCAACGCACCAGTCGGCGTAGAGATCGAACATCACTTTTTTGCCACGGTTTTCCGCAATTGTATGTTGCAGCTCTGAGAGGGTTGTAATGCGAGTGAAATGGCTTTGCTCGGTGATGATTGCCGTGGGTTGGCACACTAAATCTGCCCACGGTTTGCCACTGAAAATCAACCCCGTTACCAGCAGAGCTCGCAACGCTTTTTTCCACAAGGTTGTGGCGGTAAATTGTTCATTGAGCCAAATCAAAGTCACAACCGCCAACGCCGACCAAAGCAGCGGTTCAAACTGGCTTGGTAGCAAACGACTGAGCAGGAAAATCGGCAAGGCAAGCATCACAAAGCCGAACAGCGTTTTTACTTTCAACAGCCAATCGCCCGATTTCGGCAGGATTTTGTTGCCGAACAGGGTGATCAACATCAATGGAATGCCCATTCCTAATGCCAATAAATAGAGAGCTAACCCGCCAGTGAGTACATCCCCACTTTGTGCTACATACAGCAACGCACCAGAAAGCGGGGCGGAAGTGCAGGGCGAAGCAACCAAGCCCGCAATCATCCCCATCAAAAAGACACTCGGATAGGAACCGCCCTGCTGCTGTTGGCTGAGTTGGTTGAGCTTTTGCTGCCAGCTATTCGGCAGTTGCAAGGTAAACAGCCCAAACATCGACAATGCCAGTAAAGTAAACACCATCGATAAACCAATCAACACGGGTGGGCTTTGCAACGCCACTTGAAACGGCAAACCGATCGCCGCCACAATCAAGCCAAGCAACGTGTAGGTTAATGCCATACCTTGTACATAGGTCAAACTCAAGGTAAAAGCTCTCACGCTATTTGGACGCTGACGGTTGCCGATCACAATCGCAGACAACAACGGTAACATCGGCAGCACGCAAGGGGTAAACGCCAAGCCAACGCCTAACACAAAAAACCAAAAAATCGACAGACGATTTTGGGCTAAACCTGCTGCTAATTGATCTTGCTCGGCAACTTGAATAGCTGATGTAGAAGTCGCCTGATTTTCCGCATGATTTGCAAAATTTTGCTCGGAACTGACCACTTGTAGCTCGATCGTTACCGTTTCTGGCGGGTAGCAAAAGCCTTTAGTGCAGCCTTGATAACGCACATCGACTTTGCCAGCTGATGATTTCAACGGCACATTCAACCCAAGTTGCTGGCGGAAAATCTGCACATCGCCAAAAAATTCATCGTGATGTGTTTCACTTGTAGGAAATTGCCACTCACCCAATTCAGCATTATGTGGCGTCACGCTGATCTCTTTTTGGTACAAATAGTAGCCGTCCGCAATTTGCCAATTTAGTGCTAATTTTTCTTGTTTGACTTCGTAGGAAAAAGCGAAGGCTTGCTCACTTGTGAGAAATGTTGGTTTTGAACCGAATAGACTTGCGTTTGCAGAAATCGCACCTAACACACTCAAAAAACAGATAAAAATTCGAATAAACATGGCTCATCCCATCAATAAATACGCATTTATTGTAATACGCCGTTATTCATTCACCAACAATTTCTTTAAAACAGATAAAAAACAACTTGCATAATTATTCAAAAAAATCTACTATCTATTCAATTCAGGCGTTTTTAGATAGGATCTATCGCAAATGGCGATTCGTATTAGCAATGTCAATTTCTTTTATGGCTCAAATCAAGCCTTGTTTGACATCAATTTGAACATTGAAAAGGGCGATACCGTAGTGCTGCTCGGTCCAAGTGGTGCAGGAAAAAGCACCTTAATTCGCACCTTAAATTTAATGGAAGTGCCACAATCGGGCGTGTTGGAAATTGCCAATCACCGTTTTGATTTAACTGCCCAAGCTAACAGCAAACAAGTAAATTTACTTCGTCGTAATGTTGGTATGGTATTTCAACAGTATCATCTTTGGCCGCACTTAACCGTAATGCAGAACTTAATTGAAGCCCCAATGAAAGTATTGGGTTTAAGTAAGGACAAGGCTATTGAAAGAGCCAATGGTTTATTAAAACGGCTACAGTTATCGGAATTTGCAGCACGTTTTCCGTTACATTTATCCGGTGGCCAGCAGCAACGGGTTGCGATTGCTAGAGCCTTGATGATGCAGCCAGAAGTGTTGCTTTTTGATGAACCCACTGCCGCTCTTGATCCAGAGATCACCGCTCAAGTCGTTGATATTATCAAAGAATTACAGCAAACAGGCATTACACAGGTGGTAGTAACCCACGAAGTGTCTGTAGCACGTAAAGTGGCGACCAAAGTCGTCTATATGGAAAAAGGTAAAATTATTGAACAAGGTGATGCGAGCCATTTTGAGCACCCGCAAACCGCTCAATTTGCCAACTATCTTTCACACTCTCATTAAAATATATAGGAAAACACAATGAAAAAATTACTTCTTGCCACGCTTTTAGCTACTTCTGCGGTTGCGAACGCACAAACCATTACTTTTGCAATGGAGCCAAGCTATCCTCCGTTTGAATTAACCAACGAAAAAGGTGAAATCATCGGTTTTGATGTGGATATTGCTAATGCAATTTGTAAAGAAATCCAAGCAACCTGCCACTTTAAAAGCCAATCGTTTGATTCATTAATTCCAAGTCTAATCAAAGGTCGTGGCGGTTTTGATGCAGCCATTTCCGCAATCGACATCACCGAAGCTCGTGCAAAACAAGTTGATTTCTCTGATGCCTACTATGAAAGCTCTGCGAGCTTTATTGCAGTGAAAGATAAGATCACTGATTTAGCTCAAGCGAAAAAAGTTGGCGTACAGAACGGAACAACTTATCAACAGTATGTCAATGCGGAAGCGAAGCAATATGCGGCAAGCTCTTACGCCAGCTTACAAGATGCCATTTTGGATCTAAAAAATGGCCGTATCGACATTATTTTCGGTGATACGGACGTATTGCGTGATATGTTTAGTAAAAACCCAGAACTTGCATTTATCGGTGAGAAAGTTACCGATAAACGTTACTTCAATAACGGCTTAGGGATTGCGGTGAAAAAATCAAACAAAGCATTGGTAGAAAGTCTAAACAAAGGTATTGCTGCAATTAAACAAAATGGCGAATACCAAAAAATCTATGATAAATGGATGACTAAATAATTCGATATGATTGAATATCTTCCTTTAATTGGTAATGCCACCCTAATGACCTTAGGGTTGGCATTCTGTTCATTATTGCTAGGCTTGCTCTTGGCGATTGTGTTTGTTTCACTTGAGACAAATCGTTTAGCAATCATCAATAAACCAACTATGGTATTTGTCGCACTCTTACGGGGATTGCCTGAAATTTTAGTGGTTTTTCTGATTTATTTTGGCACACCTGAAATTTTAGAACTCTTCACTGGTGATTACATTGAGTTAGGTCCATTTGGCTGTGGGGTTGTGGCACTTTCTTTAATTTTTGCGTCTTACGCCTCCCAAACGCTACGCGGGGCAATCCAAGCCATTCCTGCTGGTCAGTGGGAGTCTGGAGCTGCACTTGGTTTAAGCCGTGTTTACACCTTTATGCATATTGTGATGCCACAAGTATGGCGACATGCACTTCCGGGGCTGAGCAACCAATGGCTGGTGCTATTAAAAGATACCGCTTTAGTGTCATTAATCGGAGTACATGACTTAATGCGTCAAACCGAGTTGGTTAATACCAATACACATCAACCATTTACTTGGTATGGTCTAGCGGCATTAATTTATCTTGCGATTACCCTAATCAGCCAGGTATTAATTCGTAAACTAGAGGCGAGATTTACCCGCTTTGAGAGAGGGATTGCATAATGTGGCAAGATTATTTTTTGACTATCGCACAGGGCATTCCGACCAGTTTATTGCTCACGTTTGTGTCACTGACTATCGCTTTTTTTATGGCGATTGGGCTGACACTGGTACTTTCTCTTGAAAATCGGCTCGCCAAAATGTTAGTAAATGGTTTTTTAACGCTGTTTACTGGTACACCACTATTAGTACAGTTTTTCTTGATTTACGCTGGTCCTGGGCAATTCAAGTGGATCGTTGAAAGCCCACTTTGGGCACTTTTCTCCAATGCATGGTTCTGTGCGATGTTGGCATTAGCATTAAACAGCGCAGCTTATACCACCTTACTGTTTCACGGTGCGGTAAAAGCCATTCCGAGAGGACAGTGGGAAACCTGTGCCGCTCTTGGCTTAAACCGCTTACAGACACTGAAAATTCTCGTCCCTTACGCGTTGAAACGAGCGTTGCCATCTTATAGCAACGAAATTATTTTAGTGTTTAAAGGAACCTCGCTCGCTTCCATTATTACCATCATGGATATTATGGGCTATGCTCGCCAGTTATATGGAACGGAATATGATGCATTGACAATCTACGGTATCGCTGGTGCGATTTATCTCATTATCACTGGTATCATGACGATTGTGCTTCGCCGTATTGAACGCAAAGCCTTGGCATTTGAACGATTGGAAAACGCCTAGCGACCTTGCTCTTTGTTAGATTTTTTGCAAGCTATCACACTTGCAAAAAATCTCCCGGATCTGACCGCTTGTATCTCCCTAAGCAATTTGCTTAAACCACCTCAAAAATCGTCCGTAAATAGCTTGCGACCGATTGTTCTTTATGATCACCAATCACTTCATGATTGGGTAATGCATTACGCAAACGCTGATCCGCATTGCCCATCACACAGCCTTTTCCAACTTGGGAAAGCATTTCTACATCGTTCATCCCATCACCAAAGGCAATACAATCTTGTAAATCATACCCTCGGGCTGCGACCAGTTGCGATAATGTATTCGCCTTGCAAACGCTTTTTGCCATAATTTCAAAACATTGCGGCGTGGAATAAGTGAGCTGCAGTTGATCACCATACTTTTCAGCAATGAATTGCTCAACTGGAACTAACGATTCTGGTGTCCGACCGATAAAAAAGATTTTCTCGGTTTGTTTGCCATGATGCTTTTTGAAATCAATAACCTGATACATAAAACCAGATTCTTGGTGGAATTTTCTAAGCGGCTCCACATCTACATTAATAAACCAATCGTCCGCTTGATAGCTATTCAAACACACATTAAAAGGATCAAAAGGTGTTGTTGTCATGATTTCAAAGGCAATTTGCTCAGGAATGTAATGATTAACAAATAATTCTCCCGCTAAATTATTTGCTCTCGCTCCATTACTCGTCACTAATGTTGCTTCATTGATATTCACTTTACTCATTATACGTCGCACATCAGGCAAGCTCCGCCCTGTCGCTAAGAAAATATCCACACCTTTTGCCGCCAATTTTTCAAGCGTTTCAATTGTAAATTCGCCAAGTCGGTGCTCACCATTCAATAAAGTGCCGTCAAGGTCAGAAATTACTGCACGAAATGGTTTAGTCATTGTTCTATCCTTTTCAATAATTAATCTGTTCACAGGCTAACAAATTTGGCTTTTGAGTTCAAAATAAATGACTGGTTTATTGTGATTGCTCAAAAAATAGCAAAACAAGCAAAATTTATGAAAAGATGAATTTTATGCCATCACCATTAGGATTATTTTGTTAAATTATAGTTAATAAAATTTAATAATCTGAGTTTTAACAAAAATCCAGTTTATTATGCTAAACAAAAAAGATATTTTGCCAAAGCAACCGTTTGCAAAAGAGAAATATGCTATTGACTTCATCATTAATACGGTTAAGATATCGCCCATTCCTGAATAACAATGCAAACATAAACACACAAAAATGGTAAAACTGATTTCTGCTCTCAACCTTTTACTTCTAACGCACTTGGTGCGTGGTTAAGGCTGTGAAAAGAAAAAAGTTCACTATCCACACTTACCCGCACCTAAAACGTGCGGGTTTTTTTATACCAAATTCTATCCTATTCAAATAAAGAGGCGATTATGAGCAACAATATTATTATTTTTGATACCACATTACGTGATGGTGAACAGGCATTGAAAGCCAGCCTCACCGTCAAAGAAAAATTACAAATCGCCCTCGCCCTTGAGCGTTTAGGCGTGGATGTCATGGAGGTTGGCTTCCCTGTATCATCGGCGGGAGATTTTGAATCCGTGCAGACTATCGCTCGCCATATCAAAAACAGCCGTGTTTGTGCTCTTTCTCGTGCCGTAGATAAAGACATTGACGCCGCTTACGAAGCCTTAAAAGTAGCGGAGGCCTACCGTATTCATACCTTTATTGCGACCTCTGCCTTGCATGTTGAAGCTAAACTTCGTCGCACCTTTGACGATGTGGTTGAAATGGCAGTACAAGCGGTCAAAAGAGCAAGAAATTATACCGATGATGTTGAATTTTCCTGCGAAGATGCAGGACGGACGGGGGTAGATAATATCTGCCGTATTGTTGAAGCCGCGATCAAGGCTGGGGCAACCACGGTGAACATTCCTGATACTGTCGGCTACTGCTTGCCATATCAATATGGTGACATCATTGCTAATGTGATGAACCGTGTGCCAAATATCGACAAAGCTGTGATTTCGGTACATTGCCATAACGATTTGGGCATGGCAACGGCGAATTCACTCACCGCAGTGCAAAACGGAGCAAGACAGATCGAATGTACCATCAACGGCATCGGCGAACGGGCGGGCAACACGGCATTAGAAGAAGTCGTAATGGCAATCAAAACCCGTCAAGACATGTTCAACGGCTTGGACACTCGTATCAATACCCAAGAAATTCATCGTGTTAGCCAAATGGTCAGCCAGTTGTGCAATATGCCTATTCAGCCGAACAAAGCGATTGTTGGCTCAAACGCTTTCGCTCACTCCTCAGGCATTCACCAAGACGGCATGGTAAAACACAAGAACACCTACGAAATTATGTCGCCAGAAACCATCGGCTTGAAAAAAGAGAAGCTCAATTTAACCGCTCGTTCAGGGCGTGCGGCGGTGAAAAACCATATGGAAGAGATGGGCTATCAAGAAAGCGACTACGATTTAGATAAACTCTACGATGCGTTCTTAAAACTTGCCGACAAAAAAGGACAAGTGTTCGACTACGACTTAGAAGCTTTGGCGTTTATTGATATGCAGCAAGGCGATGAAGATCGCTTGAAATTAGACGTGATCACCACGCAGCTCATCAGTGGCTTGCCCGCCTCTGCATTCGTGCAAGTGGAATTAGACGGCAAGAAAATCAGTGATGTTTCACAAGGCGGAAATGGTCCTGTCGATGCGACTTTCAACACCATTTTGAAAATCACGGGGTTGGAAATCAAAATGCTCAACTACAATTTGACGGCGAAAGGTGAAGGTGCCGAAGCTTTAGGACAAGTAGATATTGTGGTTGAACATCAAGGTCGCCGTTTCCATGGGGTTGGCTTGGCGACTGACATCGTTGAATCCTCCGCCCGTGCCTTGATCCACGCCATCAATGCAATTTACCGCTCACAAAAAGTGGCGGATTTGAAATGTAAGAAATAGGTAGATAACACAAGCGGTCAGTTTCTCGATCTTTTTTGCAAAAAATGGGGAGAAACTAACCGCTTGTCTCTTCGCTTAAGCCGCCCAAACTGACTAGTTTTCAGTCGAAACAATCTCAGGCGTGTAGTTCAATTTATAAATAGCCGCTTTTAACGTTTCATTATCCACATCGCTTTCCGCAATCACTTGCACTTGATGCTCTTTGATACTTGCTTTTGTGGAGATCACCCCTTTTACATCACGCAAGGCTTTATTCACTAAATACGCACACAGCTGGCAAGTCATTTCTTTGATCTGAATCACAACGTGCTTTTCATTGTTTTCTGTGGCGTGCAGCGGGTTCAATAACATCACGCAGAACAACGTAACATAAACTGGAAATTGAATTAACTTTTTCATTCTAACACCCAAGGTAATATTGTTGGATAAAAAAGGAAGAACAGAATAATGCCTAACAGCACCCAATATAAAATCTTTAACGTTTGCAGAGAAAGATATTTACTACAAATCATTCGATTGGAGAAGTTTAACAACCAAAAGCCGTAACCAAACGCCCCCAAAGAAATAATTAGCATTGGTGTGCGTAAAAACGCCCACTCATTGAGCTCAATCAGCCATGTTGAAGACACGCCCAATATCAAGTAAATCAACGGAGCAATACAGCATAACGTAGATGTCACTGCCGCAACAACGGCAGTGAGACAAGTGGCGATGAAGCTTCGATTAGCGTTTTTTGGCGATAAATTCATAACGGAACGCTTTTGGATCAAAAAAGTTAAGCGGATCGCCACCAATTTCGGCATAAGGATAGCCAAAGTTATTCAGCGGCGTCATTTCAGGTACTGGATAGAGATCAAAATCTCTGGCGTGATTATAACCAATCCAATTCATTTCCCAGTTACCGAAAAGATAAGCCGAAACGGCTTGCACATCGTTATCTTGTACTGCTTTTTTCTCCGCAAGTCGCATTTTGGCGACATCCGCAGAATCAACTGGCACCCACCCAAAACCAGCAAGATAGAACTCCGCACGGCAATGTTGCCCACCGCTTACCTCTGCAACGCCCTGTTCATCGGCACTACCAAACGCTTTAGCGGAATATTTTCCCATTTTGACCGCTTGCCCTAAACGAATGCCAAACACTTCACGGGCAGGAATCCCTGCTGCACGAGCAAGGGCGACAAAAACAGAATTAATATCAGTACATTTCCCTTTTAAAACCCCTGTGGTCAAGATTTTTTCTACGTCTCCATCACCACAGCCTAATACAGAATTGTCCCGCTCCATATTATTTACCACCCATTGATGAATGCGTGCTGCTTTTTTTAGCGGATCTGTTTCATTACCAACAATGTTATCCACATATTCTTTTACAATGCCATCTGTTTTAATGTGAGTAGTTGGCTTTAAATATTCCAGCACATCAACGGAATAGACAATTTTCTCCGGCATTTGATAATGGTTTAATGCTCCTTGAACCATTGGTTCACGATCTTTCGTTTGCACTAACATCGTGATTTTTAGTTCTCGCTTATCGGCATTTTTATCCCAATTGGCAAAGAGCGTTTTGACTCCGTACTGATTATTTTCGGTAATGTAGGCTTGCTGATAATTTCCTTCAAATTGGATAGATTTCACCTCTTGATACTCGCCATTAAAAGGCAATGGTACCCATAAATTGGTTTCGCCTGATGAGCCTTTAGGAGCAACAATGTCAAAAGATTTGGTTAATTCATAGGTGTGAACATCGGTGTGATAATTTGGAATCACGCTAGCAAATGCCAAAGGCGAGCAAGCCGCCGAAAGCAGCACGGTAAATTTTTTCATAAAGAAGTTTCCTGTGTAAATAATAAACACAGCAAAGTGAAGGGTAAACTAAGTGCAGAATACGGGAGGGCCGTATTAGGTCATCTCTTTACACACAAAACCTTGCGATATAACGAAATGGTTTAAAACCGAGCGATATTCTACACGTTTCCCAACAGAAGTAAAACGGGTAACTTAGCCAAACAACTCGTCCATTGCGTCAATCAGTACACCACTTGGTTTATCAAAATAAACGCCACTATTATGAGAACCATCCATTCCCCGTAAAAACAGATACGCAATACCGCCAAAATCCCGTTGATAATCATAATTCTGCCCCAAACGAGAACGTAAATAGCGATGTACAGCCAACGTATAGAGCAAGTATTGCAAGTCGTAACGATATTGCCCCATCGTTTTTTCAATTTTCTCTCGTGCATAATCCTGTGGTAAATATCCAAGAAAATTCGATTTATAATCTATCACATAGAACTGATTTTCCACTTGCACAATGCAATCCACAAAGCCACGAACAAACCCTTCCACCTGTAACAATTGCAAATCAGGCAGCTGTTTTGCCAAACGGCTGTGTTGCTTGAGTAATGCGTTTAGTTGAGGTAACGCTTTTCGGTTACCCAAACGTAAATAGAATTGCCATTCTGTTAGGCGAGTGGCTTGAGAGATCTGCGAAAGACGAAACGGCTTATCTCCAATCGGAGTGACAAGAATTCGCTCAAACCATTGCAAGACAGGCTCAATCCAATTTTCATCTAAATTGAGCTGTTCGCACAAGGCTTGAATACTGTCGTGCGTAATTGGCTGCTGAAAATCCTGCCGTTCAAAAAAGCGGTGAAGTACATTCCCCACATTCGTGCTATGTGGAAATTGAAATGGATTGCGTTCGCCTTGCTGCTCCAGCTCTATTGAGGTCGTTGCAATGACATGACTATCATAGTCCAAAGCCATATCTTGCCACCCAACAAGCGGTTGGTTCCGCAGAACATGTTGCAAACGCTCATGTTGTGCTTGCAAGGCGGTAAAACTGGTCACACTGCCCCTCTCCCGAATTTTCCCTTGAAACGTTTTGGCTTCCACGTCATTCATCTCTGTACTTGTTGGTTCAAAACGGCTAGTTGCAAACGTTTCCGCTAAACTGACCGCTTGATAGGCAATGCCTTTACGTTCAAAAGCATCACGTGTATTCAACGCTTTTTGAATGTCCCCTTGTGCTAACAAATAATGCATTGCATTCCACTTATCGCCCCAGACTTCAGGTAAGACTAAATGGAGCTGATATTTTGCTCGAGTTAATGCCACATACAGCAATCGCAGGTCTTCGGCATGCTCTGCTTGGTCTTGATATTGCTTGATTTGCTCATCGCCACTGTTGAAACTCCACCGCACTTGATTCTCTTCGTCGCGATAGATTGCCATACTCGCCGCTCGTGCTCCTTGAGCATTTTTGGCAATAAACGGCAGCCATACCACGGGATATTCCAATCCTTTAGATTTATGAATCGTGATAATTTTGATCAGATCCGCTTCACTTTCCAGCCGCAAAACTTGCTCATCACTGTCGCCATTTGGATTCGCTATTTGCTCATGAAACCAACGTAATAAACTGCTTTCATTTTCTACGCTGTCCATTTTTTCTTGTAACAACTCGGCTAGGTGGAGAATATTGGTGATCCGCCTGTCAGCATCATCGTGGCTATTTAAACGAGCAATAATTTGCTGCTGAATAAATAATTTATGTAACATCGGCAACACCCCTTGAAGCTGCCACACTTGGAAATAATGAGCAAAATGTTCAACATAACTATCCCACTCAGTTTCGTTATTTTTGATCTGAAAAAGATCCGCAGCAGTTAGTCCCCAAAGAGAAGTGCCAAGTGCTGCCAATAACGCTCGTGACGAAAAAGGATGTAAACAGGCATTTAAGATAACCGCTAAATCCGCCGCATCTTGCGACTGATAAACACTATTGCGTTCAGAAAGGTAAACCGATTGCAAATTTCGAGCTGCAAGTGACCGCTTGATCTCCGCAGCTTCGTCGTGAGAGCGGACTAAAATCGCAATGTCTTTCGGTGTTAATTCCCGCTCCACCAAGGTTTCATTCTGTTCGCTCAACACCCATTTTTCGCCCTTCTGAGCCGCATTTAGCTGCAACACAATTTGCTCTGCACAATGTTCTGCCGCTTGTGTTGTGTTATACCCTTTTGCCAGCAAATAGAGATTCGTTTCTTGTTGATTTCCAAGCAATTTTTCATTACTTTGTTTAAAATCAACTGCACTGAAGGTGATGTCAGGATAGAGAAAAGCAGGTTTATTGTCCGGCAGAGTAAAAAGTTTGTTCACCGTTTCCACAATGGCGGGGAGAGATCGCCAGTTTTTCGCTAAGGTAAATTTCGCATCCACCTGCTTCGCCGCATCAAGATAAGCAAAAATATCCGCTCCACGGAATTTGTAGATCGACTGTTTCGGATCGCCGATCATAATGAATCCATAGGGTTTATCGCCGTCTAAGAAAATGCGTTTGAAGATTTGATATTGAATGTTGTCGGTATCTTGTGATTCATCGATCATGGCAAAACCGAACTGCTGGCGGATTTTGCCCGCCAACACGTCGCCTTTTTCTCCTTGCAACGCCTCATAAAAATAGGTCAGCATATCGCTGAAATTTTTTTCTAAATGAGTATGCTTATAGTCTGTGAGTTTTTGGCGAAGATGTTGGAAAAAACGATAGAGCAATTTGGTTTCAATTTGGTTTGAAATGTCGCTAAATGTCTCAAACTGCTGGATAAACTCATCCCATTGAACAAAATGCGAACTACGTAATATCTCCGCACCTTTGCTTGCTTTCGCATTCAACATGGATTGACTGAAATAGCTCAACTCTTTACTTGGAAACGACCAATCACGGTTTGTCGCCCAGGCACGAATCGTTGGTAACCATTTGTTTTTAAAACTTTCTTCTTTATAGCTAACACCATTGAGAATTTTGATTTTTTTATCCGCATTTTGCTGCTCAAACGCCGTTTGAATAGGGGCGATAATGTCCCCTTCATTCGTCTGCCAATACGCTCTGGCGGTTGCAAGAAATTGCTCGAATCTACCCGCTTGTTGGGCATAGTCTTCGTTTAGTTCACGCTGTTGAGATTCTGTCAGCGGCGGCAAAATACCTGATAAATAACCTTTCACTTTATTTAACGCATTTTCAGGGCTTTGCAGAAGCCTTGCAACCAACGCCGTTTCTTCCAAACTTGCGGGGTAAAACAGCTCTCGCCATGTCTCTTCACTTAAGCGTTGTAATAACTCTCGCTCATCGGTTTGTAAGTTAATATCAAACCGCACACCTGAATCAAACGCATACTGAAAAAGCATTTTCTGGCAAAAACTATCAATGGTGTAAATGCTTGCCAAG
Source organism: Frederiksenia canicola (assembly GCF_011455495.1). Taxonomy (NCBI): domain Bacteria; kingdom Pseudomonadati; phylum Pseudomonadota; class Gammaproteobacteria; order Pasteurellales; family Pasteurellaceae; genus Frederiksenia; species Frederiksenia canicola. The sequence goes on along the minus strand of NZ_CP015029.1, from coordinate 925,454 downwards.
TCCATTTCTCGCTCTGCAATTTGTAAGCGGAGCAAGGCTTCCGCCAAATTCGGCTGAATTTGCTGATAGATCCTTGCCAAAAACGGATCTGCCAAATTCTTGCGGGCATCGTCACTGTCTGGATCCGCAAACCATTTAGCCACATTGCGTAACTTGGCTCTAATACGATCCCGCAACTCTTGCGTTGCGGCTTTGGTAAAGGTCACGACCAAAATTTGCTCGACCATTAATGGCTCACATTCCACGCCAAGCACCAATCGCAAATAAAGATTTGCCATGGTGTAGGTTTTCCCGGTTCCTGCGGAAGCTTCTATTAGACTCGCTCGGTTAAGCGGAATTGAGATAGGATCAAGAGTTTTCATCGGCTGTATCCAGTAAAAAGTGATGGGGCATTTTAGCACTACAAGCGGTCAGATTTATTCGACAATTTGCAAAATTTCTTTAAAATCTGACCGCTTGTAAACGAGGAAAAGGCGTGAAAAATCAATGAAACTCAATGCTCAACAACAACAGGCGGTGGAATATGTGAACGGGGCTTGCTTAGTGCTGGCAGGGGCTGGCTCGGGCAAAACACGGGTGATCATCAATAAAATTGCCCATCTCATCGCCCACTGCGGCTACTCGCCAACACAGATTACGGCAGTTACTTTCACCAACAAAGCTGCTCGTGAAATGCGGGAACGGGTTGCCCATTCCATCGGCAAGGAAAGTAGCAAAGGGCTGACCATTTCCACTTTCCACACCCTCGGTTTCGATATTCTCAAGCGAGAACATAAATTGCTCGGCTATAAATCGGGGATGACGTTGTTTGACGAACACGATCAACTGGCGTTACTCAAGCATCTGTTGCCTGAAAATGTGGCGGAAGATAAAGATCTGCTGAAAGCCTTGATCGCCACCATTTCTAACTGGAAAAACGATCTGCTTTCGCCCGAACATGCCATCGCACACTGTAAAACCGATCGGGATCGGGTTTTCTCCCATTTTTACGCTCAATATCAAAATCAGCTCAAAGCCTACAATGCGTTGGATTTTGATGATTTGATTATGTTGCCGACTTTACTTTTCCGTCAATTTCCAGAAGCAAAAGCACGTTGGCAGCAGAAAATTCGCTACCTGTTGGTCGATGAATATCAAGATACCAATACCAGCCAGTATGAGTTGATTAAATTGCTGGTAGGTGGGCACAACAACTTTACCGTGGTCGGCGATGATGACCAATCGATCTACTCGTGGCGGGGGGCAAAGCCCGAAAATATGGCACGTTTAAAAGCCGATTTCCCGCAACTTAATGTGATCAAATTGGAACAAAATTACCGCTCAAGCCAACGGATTTTGCATTGTGCCAACATTTTGATCGACAACAACGATCACTTGTTTGAAAAACGGCTGTTCTCCCAGCTCGCTGAGGGGGAAAAGCTGAATGTCATCGAGGCAAAAAACGAAGAACACGAGGCAGAGCGAATTGTTGGTGAGCTGATCGCCCATCGCTACATTCGCAAAACCAAATATAAAGATTATGCGATTTTGTATCGTGGCAATCATCAATCTCGCTTATTGGAAAAATTACTGCTCCAAAACCGCATTCCTTACAAAATTTCAGGCGGTACATCGTTCTTCGCCAAGGCGGAAATCAAAGATATGTTGGCGTATTTACGCCTGCTGGTAAACCAAGATGACGATGCCGCATTTTTACGCATTGTAAACACACCACGCCGTGAAATCGGGGCCGTGACGCTCGAAAAATTAGGGCAACTGGCGAATGAAAAGCAAGTCAGCCTGTTTGAAGCGATTTTTGATTTTGAGTTGATCCAACGGCTTACACCAAAGCCGTACCAAGCATTGCAGGACTTTGCCCGTTGGATTGTGGAACTTGCCGATCAAGCGGTCAGATCCGAACCACAAACTGCAGTGAAAGACATGTTGGCGACAATTCAGTACGAAGCCTATCTGTACGAAACCGCCAATACGCCGAAAGCGGCAGAAATGCAGAGCCGCAACGTGCAAACACTGTTTGAGTGGGTACAGAAAATGTTAGATGGCGACGAAATGAACGAGCCAATGAGCCTCAGCCAAGTCGTCACCAATCTCACCTTGCGGGATATGATGGAACGCAGCGAAGACGATGATGAAAGCGATCAAGTACAACTGATGACGTTGCATGCCTCCAAAGGCTTGGAGTTTCCGCACGTTTTTCTGATTGGTATGGAAGAAGGCATTTTGCCACACCAAACCAGCATTGACGAAGACAATATCGAAGAAGAACGCCGTCTTGCCTACGTTGGTATCACTCGGGCTCAGCAAACGCTAACATTTTCGCTCTGTAAAGAACGCCGTCAATATGGTGAAATCCTCAAACCTGAAGTCAGCCGTTTTCTGCAAGAACTGCCGCAAGACGATTTGCAATGGGAGCGAGATAAGCCTCCGCTTACAGCCGAACAAAAACAACAAAAAACCGTTGCTAAAGTGGCCGATTTAAGGGCGATGTTGTTGGCGAATAAGAAGTGAGCCTATTTAAGTCCATAAAGGCAGGATCTGCATCAGCCTATATGCCACTACCCGATAGCATGAACAACTTGCAAAAAATTCGGCTAAACTGACCGCTTGTCGTGGGCGGACATCCAGTCCGCTCCTACAGCCCTGATGGAAATTATCCACTATTAAGAAACAATTATTTCACTAAAACACTATTTATCCACCGTCATTTTCGCTCTACAATGCACGCCATCGAAAGCCAAGACTTTTCAACAAATTCAAAATAAGGAGCATATATATGTTATACATCCGCAAAGCAAATGAACGTGGACATGCTAATCACGGTTGGTTAGATTCCAACCATACTTTCTCATTCGCTAACTATTACGATCCAAAATTTATGGGTTTCTCATCACTGCGTGTGATCAACGAAGACCGAGTAAAAGCGGGCTATGGATTTGGTACACACCCACATAAAAATATGGAAATTCTCTCTTATGTGTTAGATGGCACCATTGCTCACAAAGACAGTATGGGTAATGTAGAAGAGCTGAAAGCAGGTGAATTTCAAATTATGTCTGCGGGTACAGGCGTAACACATTCAGAATTTAACCCAAGCGATACAGAAAACCTACATTTCTATCAAATTTGGATTATGCCAAATGAAATGAATATTAAACCGCGTTACGATCAAAAAGCCTTTGAAAATCAAAAAGGTGGAACATTGATTTTATCACCAAATGCGGAAAATGGTTCGTTCAAAGTCTATCAAGATATGAAGTTATGGCGTTATCAATTTGATGCAAACCACACCGAAGCGATCAAATTAGACGCTAACCGCAACTACTGGTTACAAGTAGTGAAAGGTGAATTTACTATCAACGGGAATACGGTCAGAACTAGCGATGGCATTGCTATTAGCGAAGAAACCTTAGCCAATATTGAAACCAATAGCGATGTTGAATTTCTGATGTTTGACTTAGCATAACGTTAATTTAGAGCTGTCTTTTGACAGCTCTTTTTTATGGACTCAGAGGAGCTTACGCCAATAGTTCGGAGCGTAGCCACTGAGAAAGTGCATTCAGCACTCAAAACGGTAACACGCTGAATATTAAATGAAAGAAATAGGGTCAATATGTCCCCCATTTTGGTTTGTTCTAAACTAGCGTATAATCACCACGCAAATTTTATCCTTTGGAGTGGTTTATGACGCACCTTTCTCACGCAACAGAAACACTTTCTCTCTATTCCCAAGCGATTACCCGCCTTAGCAAAAATCTTAATGACACTTTCAACCAAGCCGTTGATCTGATTTTAGGCTGCGAAGGGCGTATTGTGGTGGCGGGTATTGGCAAATCTGGCTTAGTCGGCAAAAAAATGGTAGCAACTTTCGCCTCTACCGGAACGCCAAGTTTTTTTCTACACCCTACAGAAGCCTTTCACGGCGACTTGGGAATGCTCAAGCCAATTGACGTGGTCATTTTGATTTCTTACAGTGGCGAAACGGATGATGTGAATAAACTGATCCCAAGCCTGAAAAATTTTGGCAATAAAATTATTGCAATGACGGGCAAGGCACAATCCACCCTTGGTCGCTATGCTGACATCGTGCTAGACATCAGTATTGAGCGAGAAGCCTGCCCAAACAATCTCGCCCCAACCACATCTAGTTTGATTACAATGGCTCTCGGCGATGCGTTGGCGATTGCGTTAATCAAAGCTCGTCATTTCAATGCGGAAGATTTTGCCCGCTTCCACCCTGGCGGTAGTTTAGGGCGGAAATTGCTCTGCCGCGTACGTGATGTGATGCAACGCAAATTGCCAACGGTTTGCCCTAATTGCAGTTTTAGCGATTGTCTAAATGTCATGAACGAAGGCAGAATGGGGGTCGCGCTAGTCATGCAAGGGGAGCAATTACTGGGTATTATTACCGATGGTGATATTCGCCGCACCCTTGCGAAATTTGGGGCGGAAAGTTTGAATAAGTCAGCACAAGAAATGATGACCCGTCAACCAAAAACTATTTTAGATAGTGCCTTCTTAGCTCATGCTGAAGAATTGATGAAAGAGAAACATATTCACTCACTGATTGCGGTGGATGAAACGGGCAAAGTGACAGGTATTGTGGAGTTTGCAAGCTAATGGCGAAATCAAATTACATCACCCGAGTAGGCTGGCAAGTGTTGGATCAAGAATTGAAATATCTGTGGAAAGAGGAACGCCCCAAAGTCACCCAAGCGGTATCGGATGCCGCAGCTTTAGGCGATCGCAGCGAAAATGCTGAATATATCTACGGCAAACGCCGCTTGCGTGAAATTGACCGCCGAGTGCGTTTTCTCAGTAAACGGTTGGAAGTTCTACAAATCGTGGATTATCACTCCAGCCAAGAAGGCAAAGTCTTTTTCGGTGCGTGGGTGGAACTTGAAAATGAACAAGGCGAAACCAAACAGCACCGTTTAGTTGGTACGGATGAATTTGATCCTGCTAAAAATTGGATTTCAATCGACTCGCCAGTGGCTCGTGCGTTAATCGGTAAACAAGTGGATGATGAAATCCAAGTCGAAACGCCGCTCGGCAAAATCACGCTGTATATCAATAAAATTTGGTATGAGAAATAACAAATAAGGGCTAAGGAATTTCCTTAGCCCTTTAACATTGATTTACTGAATAATGACAAAGAAGTTTGAGCCTTCCCGTAAGATGTTCAACGCCACTGCCGAAGGTTTGGAATCTAGGATTTTACGAAGCTCGCCAATATTTTCCACTTCACGTCGATTCACACCAACAATCACATCACCTTTACGGAAACCACGACTTTCAGCGGCAGAACCTTTTTCAACTTTTGTGATTTCAACACCTTTAATGCCTTTTTCATTGTAGTTGCTGAGTTCTGCCCCTTTCAAGGCTGGCAGTAAGCTATTCGCACTGGTTTTAGTCTGTTCATCGGACTGTAAAGTCACATTCGTTGTTGATTCTTTTCCATCACGCAAATAAATGAGTTCAATTTGTTTACCCGCTCCTGTCGTTGCGACTTTGGCACGCAATTCTGCGAAACTACGAATTTTTTGGCCATTTAAGCCTACAATCACGTCACCTGCTTTTAAACCTGCTTTTGATGCTGCTGAATCCGCCATCACTTCACTCACAAAGGCACCTTGTTGAGCATCCACGTTGAAGGCTTTGGCAAGATCCGCATTGAGCTCACCGCCTTTAATACCAAGTAATCCACGTTTTACTTCACCAAATTCTATAATTTGTTGAACAAGATTGTTCGCCATATTACTTGGAATAGCAAAGGCAATCCCTGCATTGCCACCACTTGGAGAGATGATTGCCGTGTTAATACCAATCAATTCACCTTGTAAATTGATTAATGGACCGCCCGAATTACCACGATTTACGGCGGCATCCGTTTGGATATAACTTTCATACCCTTCATCACTATTACCCGTTGAGCGACCTAATGCCGACACGATCCCTGAAGTTACCGTTTGACCTAAGCCGAATGGGTTACCGATAGCCACAGTAAAATCGCCCACACGTAACTTATCGGAATCGGCAATTTTAATTTCGGTTAAATTGCTTGGATTCTCAATTTGCAATAACGCTACATCTGAAAGTGGGTCAGCACCAATCAATTTAGCTTTGAATTCACGGCCATCATCCAGTTTAACTGTAATTTTTTCTGCATTATCAATCACGTGATTGTTGGTCACAACATGACCTTTTTTCGCATCAATAATCACCCCTGAGCCTTCGCCACGAAATTGGCGTGGGCCACGATCACCAAAACGATCACCGAACATATCTGGACCGAAGAAAAACTCAAACTCATCAGGTAAATTCGCACGCGGAGATCGGCTATCTTCTTTTGTTTGGCCTTCTACGGCAATGCTCACGACCGCAGGACGCACTTTTTCTAACATAGGCGCCAAACTTGGCATTGCTTGACCATCAACCGCAGTAGGTAAACTTGCTTGTACTGCCATTGGGGCTGAGAGTACGCCCATACCTAATACTAATGCGGTTAATAACGACTTTTTCATTAGTTTTTTCATTTGTCTTTCCTTTTTTATTATGAGTATACATTTACGATAGCACTATGACAGAAAAAAAATTTTATGGTTCTCTTAAAACCATAATATTTGCCCAAATTTCCAGCAAAACAATGTTCTCATTCCCCATAAAAATAGCGATGAAAACGGTATAAAATGTGATCTTTATCACATTTTCTTTGTCATTAAAACATTAAATTAACAACTTAATTTACTTTACCCATATTCCTTTTTACAATAGCACGCCTTTTGGCTATCTCACTAGCAAACGTTTATCTTCAAAATAGGACACTAACAATGTTGTGGTTTTTCTTCTGTATTGCCGTACTCTTAGCAGGTTATTTTGTATACGGTAAAATTATTGAAAAGATCTTCGTGATCAACCCGAAAAAAACAACACCAGCGTACTCAATGACCGATGGTGTGGACTATATGCCAATGTCTAAAAAGAAAATTTGGCTTATTCAATTATTAAACATCGCAGGAACAGGCCCAATTTTTGGTCCGATTCTAGGGGCATTATACGGACCTGTTGCTATGCTTTGGATTGTAATTGGTTGTATTTTCGCAGGTGCAGTACACGACTACTTCTGTGGGATGTTAAGTGTACGTAACGGCGGTGCATCTATGCCTAATTTAGCAGGCAAATATTTAGGTGCCCCAGTTAAAGCCTTCATTAACTTATTAGCAGTTGTATTATTGCTATTAGTTGGCGTAGTGTTTGTGGCAAGCCCAGCCAAGTTATTAAGTAGCTTAACCGTTGAAAACTTGGGCGTAGTAGAAAGTGCAGGGGCTGCTGCAACCGTATTTGGTTTTGATGCTGCAACAGTATTGGTGATCTGGACCACCATCATCTTCGTTTATTACATCATCGCAACCTTGCTACCAATTGATAAAATTATTGGTCGAATTTATCCATTCTTTGGTGCCTTACTGCTATTCATGACATTCGGTATGATCTACGGTTTGGTATCAAGCCATTTAAATTCTTCAGAGCCAATCGAATTCTTCCGCACTGTTGGTGGTTTGGATTTTGATAAGTTCTTCCAAAATTTCCAACCAAAAGGTGATGTACCAATTTGGCCATTGCTCTTCTTAACTATCTCTTGCGGAGCATTATCAGGCTTCCATGCAACACAAACCCCATTAATGGCTCGTTGTGCTCAAAATGAAAAAGAAGGTCGTTTCATTTTCTACGGTGCAATGATTGCAGAAGGCGTGATCGCATTAGTATGGTGTGCGGTGGGTTTAAGTTTCTACCAGGATCCAAACGAATTACAAGCCGCAGTCGCTGCAGGCTCACCGTCTAAAGTAGTATACGATTCAGCGATCTACTTCTTAGGTGCAATTGGTGGAGTGTTTGCGATTTTAGGCGTGGTGATTTTACCAATTACTTCAGGTGATACCGCATTCCGTGCAGCACGTTTAATCATCGCTGAGTTCTTCAAATTTGAACAACGCACATTAGTCAAACGCCTTGTGATTGCTATCCCTCTTTTCGTTCTCGGTTTCATCGTGTCGAAAATCGACTTCAGTATCTTATGGCGTTACTTCAGCTGGGCGAACCAAACCACTGCTATGGTGATGTTGTGGACAGCAGCGGCATATTTATACCGCTACAATAAATTCCACTGGATATGTACGGTACCTGCACTCTTTATCAGTGCCGTATCCTTCACTTACCTGGCTTACAACAAAATCGGTTTCGGTTTAGATTATCAACTTTCTGTCTATATCGGTTTAGGCTTAACGGCTTTCTGCTTAGTACTTTTCTTGACTATGCTGAAACCACTTGGCAAAACCGACCCAGATGCAACGGTTGATGATTCTGCGAAAGCATAATCCATCTCTCATAAAGGGCGTAGCGACTACGCCCTTATCTTTTTACAAGCGGTCACTTTCTCAACATTTTTTGCAAATGCCTATCCGTTTTTTCGATACTCATACTCATCTCGACTATCTCGCAGATGATCTTCAACTCACGATCCCAGAGCTACTTACAAATGCCCAAACTATGGGAGTTGAGCGCATTCTTGTTGTGGCAATATTCGCAAAAAATTTCGAGAAAGTGACCGCTTGTAGTCGCTTAGAACCGAATCATATCGTCTATGGTTTAGGGCTCCATCCACTCTATATTGAACAGCATCAGCAAGCCGATTTAGATTTATTGGAAAAACGCCTAAGTGAACGAGATCCCCATTGCACTGCGATTGCAGAAATCGGACTAGAGCGAGGTGTTGAGTCTGTATCCACGCCAACCTTGTGGCAGAAACAGTGTGAATTTTTGGAAACACAGTTGGCTCTCGCCAAGCGGTATGATCTGCCCGTAAATTTGCATTCTCGCAAAAGCCACGATCAGCTTTCGGTCTTTCTGAAAAAAGCCCAACTTCGCCAAGCGGGCGTAGTGCATGGTTTTGCGGGGAGTTACGATCAAGCCAAACGCTTTGTCGATCTCGGTTATAAAATTGGTGTCGGCGGCACTATCACTTACCAACGAGCCAACAAAACCCGCGAAGCTATTCGCAAATTGCCGTTGGAGATGTTGCTGTTAGAAACGGATAGCCCTGATATGCCTGTTTTTGGTTTTCAAGGCGAACCAAACCGCCCCGAGCGATTAGTCGTGACGTTTAACACCTTATGTGAACTCCGCCGAGAAACGCCTGAGCAGATCGCTGAAACCATCTGGCAAAACAGCGAAAAATTATTTTGGAAAAAGGCTTAACCGAAGATATCGGAATGGACATTTACCCGAATAATCTCTAATCGGCGCTATTCAAATTTTGCTCCTTGATTTTGTGAACATTACGCTCTAGCCAACGTCCAAACCTGAATATCTTTGACCCCTTGCTTGAGTAATGCCAAACAAATAGCATTGATCGTGGAACCTGTGGTGACCACATCATCCACAATCGCAACTCGCTGGTAAGGCTCAATAGGTTCATATTTAAAGGCATGTTGCAGATTTTTGCGGCGTTGGACGGCAGTTAGTTCTTTCTGTGGAATGGTTGCCCGTACCCGTTTTAAACTGTGACAATCCAACGGAATATCGAGCCATTTTGAGAGCGGTTCGGCGATAAGTTCTGCTTGATTGTAGCCCCGCTTCCATTGGCGTTTCCAGAAAAGTGGCACAGGCAAAATGACGTCGGGTAGACATAAATGATGAGTGCGTCTTGCTTGATAAATCGCAAGCAGTAGTAGCCGAGCAAGAGCGAAATCTAAATAATGCTGATGCTGAAATTTGAAGCGATGAATCCACTCCGCAAGCGGTGACTTATAGGCAGAAATTTGCACAATATGGTGCCATTTCGGCTCATTTTGTAGGCAATTTCCACAACTGTGGTCATTTTCTAACAAAGGGGAACCGCA